>JANOGU010000067.1:0-16586 GCA_031406135.1 Rhodobacterales bacterium | reverse complement strand
AAGCCGGACTTTCCGTCGTTTGCCGACATGCTGCGCCGCTATGGGGCGTTGCAGGTGCGCAATGCCGCGACCATCGGCGGCAACATCGCCAACGGAAGTCCCATCGGCGACGGGCCGCCGGCGCTGATCGCGCTGGGCGCCGTGCTGCACCTGCGGCGGGGGGATGAGCGGCGGGAGATGCCGCTGGAGGCGTTCTTCCTGGATTACCGCAAGCAGGACCGCCAGCCCGGCGAGTTCGTCGAGGCGGTGACGATGCCGGCAAGCGCCCCGGCGCTGCGCTGCTACAAGGTGTCGAAGCGCTTCGACCAGGACATCTCGGCCGTCTGCGGCTGTTTCAACGTGGCGGTGGAGGGCGGCCTGGTGACGGCGGCGCGCATTGCCTTTGGCGGCATGGCGGGCATCCCGAAGCGGGCGGCGGCGGTGGAGGCGGCGCTGGTCGGGAAGGCCTGGACCGCGGCGACGGTGGCGGCGGCCACGCCGGCGTTCAAGAGCGACTACCTGCCCCTGAGCGACATGCGCGCCTCGGCGGAATACCGGCTCAAGGTGGCGGAAAACCTGCTCGACCGCTACTGGCGGGACCTTGCCGGCGAGGCGGTCGATGTGCGCGAGGTGGCGCCATGAGCGTGGGCCAACCGCTGCCGCACGATGCCGCGCCGCTGCATGTGACCGGCGAGGCGCGGTATATCGACGACGTCCCGCTGCCGCCGGGCGCCCTGCACCTGGCTTTCGGCCTGTCCACCGTGGCGCACGGAGAGATTGTCGCGCTGGACCTTTCCGCCGTGCGCGCGGCGCCAGGCGTGGTGGCGGTGTTGTCGGCGGCGGATTTCGCCGAAATGCCGGACTGCTCGCCCTCGCTTCACGACGAGCCGCTGCTGGCGATGGGCTCGGTGCATTACGTCGGCCAACCGGTGTTCCTTGTCGCGGCCGAGAGCCATCTGGCGGCGCGCAAGGCGGTGCGGCGGGCGAAGATGGCGTTCCGCGAGCTGCCGGCGTTGCTGACGGTGGATCAGGCGCTGGCGGCCAACGCGCGGTTCGAGGGCGGACCGCTGGTCTGGACCCGGGGCGACGCCGGCGCGGCGATCGCCGCGGCTCCGGGGCGCGTCGAGGGGCGGATGGAGGTCGGGGGGCAGGAGCACTTCTACCTCGAAGGCCAGATCGCCGCCGCGATCCCCGGCGAGGGCGGGGACATGCATGTGCTGTCCTCGACCCAGCACCCGACCGAAATCCAGCACAAGGTTGCGCACGCGCTGCACCTGCCGATGAGCCAGGTGCGGGTGGAGACGCGGCGGATGGGCGGCGGCTTCGGCGGCAAGGAATCGCAGGGCAACGCACTGGCCATCGCCTGCGCGGTGATGGCGGCGCGGACCGGGCGGCCGGCGAAGATGCGCTACGACCGCGACGACGACATGGTCATCACCGGCAAGCGGCACGACCTGTCTATCCTGTACCGGGTGGGTCATGACGCCGAGGGGCGCATCCTCGGGGTGGAGTTCACCCATCTCTTCCGCTGCGGCTGGAGCATGGACCTGTCCCTGCCGGTCGCCGACCGGGCGATGCTGCATGCCGACAACTGCTACTGGCTGCCCGCGGTCAGGATCGAGAGCCACCGGCTGCGCACCAACACCCAGTCGGCCACCGCCTATCGCGGCTTTGGCGGGCCGCAGGGGATGGTGGGGATCGAGCGGGTGCTGGATCATGTGGCGTTCGCGGTCGGCAGGGAGCCGGCCGACGTGCGGCGGCTGAACTTCTACCGCGCCGAGGTTCCGTCGGGGCCAGGGACGGGGAAACGGTTCGGCGGCGCGCATTCGCCGAACGCCGCGGAATTGGCGCCGCAGACCACGCCCTACGGCATGCCGGTGGAGGATTTCGTCGGCCACGCGCTGGTGGCCGAACTGGAGCGGACATCCGACTACCGCGCGCGGAAGGCGGCGGTGGCGGCGTGGAACGCGCGCAATGCGGTACTGAAGAAGGGCATCGCGCTGACGCCGGTGAAGTTCGGGATCAGCTTCACGCTGACCCAGTACAACCAGGCCGGGGCGCTGGTGCACATCTACAACGATGGCTCGGTGATGCTGAACCACGGCGGCACCGAGATGGGGCAGGGGCTGTTCCTGAAGGTGGCGCAGGTGGCGGCGGGCGTGTTCGGGATCGACGCGGGCCAGGTGAAGATCACCGCGACGGACACCGCGAAGGTGCCCAACACCTCGGCCACCGCCGCCTCCTCCGGTGCGGACCTGAACGGCATGGCGGCGCAGGCGGCCTGCGTCACGCTGCGCGACCGGCTGGCGGCGCATCTGGCGGAGCGGCATCAGGCCGAGCCGGCGCAGGTGCGGTTCGAGGGCGGGCGGGTAAAGGTCGGGGGCGCTGACTACGGCTTTGCCGAGGTGGCGGGGATGGCCTATGCGGCGCGGGTGCCGCTGTCGGCGACCGGGTTCTACTCCACGCCCAAGATCGTCTGGGACCGGATCAAGGGACAGGGCCGGCCGTTCTTCTACTTCGCCTATGGCGCGGCGGTGACGGAGGTGGTGGTCGATACGCTCACCGGCGAAAACCGCATCCTGCGTGCGGACCTGTTGCACGACACCGGCACCTCGCTGAACCCGGCCATCGACATCGGCCAGATCGAGGGCGCCTATGTGCAGGGCGCGGGCTGGCTGACGACGGAGGAACTGGTCTGGGATGGCAAGGGGCGGCTGACCACGCATGCGCCCTCGACCTACAAGATACCGGCTTGTTCCGACCGCCCGGCGGTGTTCAATGTGGCGTTATGGGGCAAGCCCAACCGTGAGGATACCGTGGGCAAGTCCAAGGCGGTGGGCGAGCCGCCGTTCATGCTGGGGATCTCGGCGCTGATGGCGCTGTCGGATGCGGTGGCGGCCTGCGGGACGGGCGTCTACCCCGCGCTGGACGCCCCGGCGACGGCGGAGCGGGTGCTGGCGACGATCCGGAGGGTGCGCGGCCATGTTTGACCGGGAGGCACTGATCGCCGCTTGCGCAGCGCACCGGCAGGTCGCCCGGGTGGTTGTGGCCGAGGTCGCGGGGTCGGCGCCGCGCGAGCCGGGCGCGGCCATGCTGGTTTGGCGGGGCGGGCAGACCGGGACCATTGGCGGCGGCGCGCTGGAGTGGGAATCGGCGGCGCGGGCACGCGAGATGCTGACCGTGGCGCCCCCCACCGCACGCATCGACCGGCTGCCGCTCGGGCCTGCCTTGGGCCAGTGCTGCGGCGGGGCGGTGGTGCTGGTGACAGAGGTTTACGATGCCGCAGCGGCGGCGGCGGTGCCGGGGGACGTGTTCGCCCGGGCGCTGGACGGGCGGACGACGCCGCTGGCGGTGAAGCGTGTGCTGGACCAGGCACGGGGACAGGGTGCGGTGCCGGCGGTGACGCTGGCGCAGGGCTGGCTGGTGGAGCCGGTGGCGCGGGTACGGCAGGCGCTTTGGGTCTGGGGCGCGGGTCATGTCGGCCGCGCCGTCGTCGCGGTGGCCGCGCCCTTGCCGGACCTGGAGATCACCTGGCTGGACGTGGCGCCGGAACGCTTCCCCGACGCCGTTCCGGAGGGCGTGACCCTGCGCTGGGCCGCCCGGCCCGAGGACCTGATCGCGCAGGCGCCGCCGCGGGCGGAACACCTGATCCTGACCTTCTCGCACGCGCTTGACCTCGCGATCTGCCACGGGCTCTTGTCGCACGGCTTCGCGCGCTGCGGCCTGATCGGCTCGGCCACCAAATGGGCGCGGTTCCGGTCGCGCCTTGGCGCGCTCGGCCATCCGCCGGAGGCCGTGGCCGGCATCCGCTGCCCGATCGGCGACCCTGCGCTGGGCAAGCATCCGCAGGCCATTGCCGTGGGCGTCGTAGCCGCGCTTCTTTCTCCCGCCGCCGTCCGCGCCGAAAAGGGCATGACCGCATGAGCGAACCCGTCCTCCTGTCCGTCCAGGGCATCACCAAGGCCTATCCGGGCGTGGTGGCCAATTCGGACGTCTCCTTCGCCATCGCTCCGGGCGAGGTGCATGCGCTCTTGGGCGAGAACGGCGCCGGCAAGTCGACGCTGGTCAAGATGATCTACGGTCTGGTGCGCCCCGACACCGGGACCATGACGCTGAACGGCACGCCCTACACCCCGGCCGAGCCGCGACAGGCCCGGGGCGCGGGCGTGGCGATGGTGTTCCAGCACTTCAGCCTGTTCGAGGCGCTGACGGTGGCCGAGAACGTGGCGCTGGGGATGGAGAACCCGCCGCCGATGCGCGACCTCGCCGGGCGCATCCGCAAGGTCAGCCAGGACTACGGCCTGCCGCTCGATCCGGGCCGGACTGTGGGCGATCTCTCCGCCGGGGAACGCCAGCGGGTGGAGATCATCCGCTGCCTGTTGCAGGACCCGAAGCTGCTCATCATGGACGAGCCGACCTCGGTGCTGACGCCGCAGGAGGTGGACATCCTGTTCAAGACCCTGCGGCAACTGTCGGCGGAGGGGACGGCGATCCTCTACATCAGCCACAAGCTGGAGGAAATCCGGACGCTGTGCGACGCCGCCACGATCCTGCGGCGCGGCAAGGTAGTGGCGACCTGCATTCCGCGCGAGCGCACCGCGCGCGAGATGGCGGAACTGATGGTCGGCGCGACGCTGACCCCGCCGGCGCGGTCGGAGAAGCCGAAAGGCGCGGTGGCGCTGGAGGTCAAGGGGCTGAACGTGGCCTCGCCCATCCCGTTCGGCACCGCGCTGAAGGAGGTCGGGTTCCGGGTCGCGAAGGGCGAGGTGCTGGGCATCGCGGGCGTGGCCGGGAACGGGCAGGACGAACTCTTGCTGGCGCTGTCGGGCGAGTTGCGCAGCGCGCCGGGTGCGGTGCGCATCGAGGGGCGCGAGGTCGGGCACCTGGGGCCGACGGAGCGCCGGCGGGCCGGGCTGGTGGCGGCGCCGGAAGAGCGGCTGGGCCATGCCGCGGCGCCGGACATGAGCCTCGTCGAGAACGCACTGCTGTCCGGCGCGGTGCGCAAGGGGCTGACGCGGCAGGGATTCATCGACTGGGGTGCGACGGAGGCATTCGCCGCCGGGATCGTCAAGGAGTTCGACGTGCGCACTCCAGGCACGCATGTGGCCGCGCGCGCGTTGTCGGGCGGCAACTTGCAGAAGTTCGTGGTCGGGCGGGAGCTGAGCCAGTCACCGTCGGTCGTGGTGATCAACCAGCCGACCTGGGGGGTGGACGCGGCGGCGGCGGCGGCGATCCGGCAGGCGATCCTGGACCGGGCGGCCGATGGCGCGGCGGTGGTGGTGATCAGCCAGGACCTCGACGAGCTTCTGGAGATCGCCGACAGCTTCTCGGCGCTGAACACCGGACGGCTGACGCCGCCGCGGCCGGTGGAGGGGCTGACGGTGGACGAGATCGGGCTGATGATGGGCGGGGCGCACGGCATGGAGGTTTCGCATCATGGCCACTGAGCGCGCAAATTTCTTCAAGAAAGAAATTTGCAAATTCCTTGCTTCAAGGAATTTGCTGCGGGCGGGGGCCAGCGCATGATCCGTCTGGAGAAGCGACCCTCGCCCAGCCGGTTCTGGATCGCGGCGACCCCGGTGCTCGCCGTGGTGCTGACGATGATCGCCGGCGGCATCCTGTTCGCGCTCCTCGGCAAGAATCCGGTCGAGGTGATCCGCACCATCTTCTGGGACCCGTTGTTCAACCCGCAGTTCTCCGGCTATTCGCGGCCGCAGCTTCTGGTCAAGGCGGGACCGCTGATCCTGATCGCCATCGGCCTGTCGCTGGGCTTCCGCGCCGGCATCTGGAACATCGGGGCGGAGGGCCAGTACATCATGGGAGCCATCGCCGGGGCGGCAGCGGGGCTGGCCGTGTTCCCGACCGAGAGCCGGCTGATCTTTCCGGTGATGGCAGTCGCGGGCGCCTTGGGCGGCTGGGCCTGGGCGATGATCCCGGCGATCCTGAAGACCCGGTTCAACACCAACGAAATCCTGGTCTCGCTGCTCTTGGTCTATGTGGCGCAGAATATCCTGGCTTCGATGGCGGTGGGCATGCTGCGCAATCCCGAGGGCGCCGGGTTCCCGGGCTCGCGCAATTTCGCGGATTTTCCGGCGGCCCGGAACGTGGAGCTTGTTGCCAACAGCGGCATGCACTGGGGGGTGATCGCGGCCTTCGTGGCGGTGATCGGAGCCTATGTGCTGCTGCAGCGGCACATCCTGGGGTTCCAGATCAAGCTTGCCGGCCAGGCGCCCAAGGCGGCGCGCTTCGCCGGCGTGTCGCCGGGCCGGATGGTGGTGCTGTGCCTTGGCATCTCGGGCGCGCTGGCGGGGCTGGCGGGGTTCTTCGAGGTGACCGGGCCGGCCGGGCAGATCACCATCGACTTCAACGTGGGCTACGGCTTCACCGCGATCATCGTGGCCTTCCTTGGGCGGCTCAATCCGATCGGCATCCTGCTCGCGGGCCTCCTGATGGCGCTGACCTACATCGGGGGCGAGCTGGCGCAGTTCATGCTGTCGCTGCCCTCGGCGGCGATCCAGGCATTCCAGGGGATGCTGCTGTTCTTCCTGCTGGCGGTGGACCTCTTGACCAACTACCGCATCCGGCTGGCCCGGCGCGAGGTGGCGAAATGAATCTGGGCGGCATCGAGCTTGAGCTGTTCCTGGCCTCACTGATGGTCGCGTCGGTGCCGATCCTGCTCGCCGCCATCGGCGAACTGGTGGTGGAGAAGGCGGGGGTGCTGAACCTCGGGGTCGAAGGGATGATGATCGCCGGCGCGGTGGTGGGGTTTGCCACGGCGGTCGGGACGGGTTCGCCCTTCCTCGGATTTCTCGGAGGCGCGGCGGGGGCCATGGCGCTGAGCCTCATCTTCGCGTTCCTGACCCAGGTGCTGCTGGCCAACCAGGTGGCCACGGGGCTGGCGCTGACGCTGTTCGGCCTGGGGCTCTCGGCGTTGATCGGGCAGGGCTACGTGGGACTGAAGCCGCCGCTGACGGGCGACGTGCCCTTCGGGCCGCTCGAAGACATCCCGTTTTTCGGCACCGTCCTCTTTGGCCATGACCCGATGGTCTATGTCTCGATCCTCGTGGTGGCGGCGGTCTGGGTCGTGCTGACACGCTCTCGCACGGGCCTGATCCTGAGGGCGGTGGGCGAGAGCCACGACGCGGCGCATGCGCTGGGCTACAAGGTGATCCGCATCCGGGTGCTCGCGATCCTTTTCGGCGGCGCGATGGCCGGGCTGGGTGGCGTTTACGTCAGCCTGATCCGGGTGCCGCAGTGGACTGACGGCATCACCTCCGGGGCCGGCTGGATCGCGCTGGCCATCGTCGTCTTCGCCTCGTGGCGACCCTGGCGCGTGCTGCTCGGCGCCTGGCTGTTCGGCGGCATCAGCGTGCTGCAGCTGAGCTCGCAGGTCAGCGGCGGGCTGCCGGTTGGGTTCATCGCGCTGGTCGGGGTGGTCGCGGTCGCAACTACGGCGGTGCTGTCGGCGATGCGGGCCGCCCGCGGACAGGGCGCGATGCCATCGGCCATTGCCGCCGGGTTCTGCATCGGGCCGCTTGTCCTTTATGCAGGGCTGGT
Organism: Rhodobacterales bacterium; assembly: GCA_031406135.1. Taxonomy (GTDB): domain Bacteria; phylum Pseudomonadota; class Alphaproteobacteria; order Rhodobacterales; family Rhodobacteraceae; genus JANOGU01. The sequence goes on along the minus strand of JANOGU010000067.1, from coordinate 9,050 downwards.
GGCCGGGGGCGTCGAAAAGATCGGTCTTTCGGTCGAACTCTTGTCGATGTCGCCCTACCTGATAACCATCCTCGTGTTGGTCATCATGTCCTCGGGCAAAGGCCGGGCCAGCCTCAGCGCTCCGGCCGCGCTCGGGACAAACTTCCATGCCTCGCGCTGAGCGCGGGCGTCCGCATCATCAATGGGGCAGCAAGCCCCGCCACAGGGAGAATGCAATGAACCGCAGAACGCTACTGGCCACCGCCGCCGCGCTGGCGATGGGGATCGCCGGGACGGCGCAGGCACAGATGGAGAAGGCGAAGGCCTGCTTCCTCTATGTCGGCCCGGTCAATGACGGCGGCTGGACGCAGCAGCACCACGCCGGCGCGCTGGCGGTGCAGGAGGCCTTTGGCGACAAGGTCGAGGTCGCCTGGCAGGAGAACGTGCCGGAGGGTGCGGATGCCGAGCGGGCGCTGACGCAGATGGCGCTCAGCGGCTGCAACGTCGTCTTCACCACGTCCTTCGGCTTCATGGACGCGACCAACGCGGTGGCGGCGAAGTTCCCCGACATCAAGTTCGAGCACGCCACCGGCTTCAAGCGCGATCATGCCAACGTCTCGACCTACAATGCCCGCTTCTACGAGGGCCGCGCCGTCCTCGGCACCATCGCCGGCCACATGACCAAGTCGAACAAGATCGGCTACATCGCCTCGTTCCCGATCCCCGAGGTCATCATGGGGATCAACTCGGCCTTCATCCACGCCCGCAAGGTCAACCCGGAGGTGCAATTGAGCGTCGTCTGGGCCTTCACCTGGTATGACCCGGCGAAAGAGGCGGACGCGGCCAAGGCGCTGATCGACCAGGGCGTGGACGTCATCATGCAGCACACCGATTCGACCGCGGCGCTCGCCGAGATGGCGAAAACGGGTGGCGCTGTGATCGGCTTCGGCCAGGCCACCGACATGGCCGACTACAAGCCCAGCCCGCGGGTGTCGTCGATCATCGACAACTGGGGGCCGTACTACGTCAAGCGCGTCGGCGCCCTGCTGGACGGGTCCTACGCGCAGGTCGACGCCTGGGAAGGCATCGCCGGCGGCGAGGTGCTGATCGGCGAGATCACCGGGGTGCCGGACGACGTGAAGGCGGCGGCCGAAGCGATGCGCGATTCGATCTCTTCTGGCGCCTACCATCCGTTCACCGGCCCGCTGAACAAGCAGGACGGGACCGAGTTGCTGGCAGCCGGCGCGGTGATCGACGACGGCACGCTGGCGGGGATGAGCTTCTACGTCGAGGGGATCGAGGGCGAGATTCCGCAGTAAGGCGGGTCCCGGCGAAATCCCGGGCGAAATCCTGGGCGGGCCCGGCGACGGGCCCGCCCTATTCTTTTGCGCGAGCGCACACGTCAAAGTTGCGTCAATCCCTCCGCGCCGCCGGTATGGGGCGTCCGCGGCGTGATAGTCTTGGCCACGTCCGGCAACACGCCGGGCGATTTTTCAGCCAGGAGATTTCCATGCCCCGTTTTGTAATCGACCTCGGTGACATCGACATGCCGCCCGAGATGGAAATGGACCTCAACCGCGCGCTGCAGAAGACCGCGCTCGGTTATGTCACCGGCCTCAAGTTCGAGAAGCCCATCGCCATCCATTTCCCCTGGGAATGGCTGGGCATCGTCCTGCGCCGCGACTTCGACCACGTCTTCCGCGCCGACCGCGAGATCGTCGCGGGCCTCGGCGACGTGCGCGTGGGCAAGGGGTGATGGACGCCGACCGGCCCGGGCTCACCTGCCCCAGCGCGCGGGCAGAGCCAGGCGCGCTGCTCCTTGGGATCAGGGGGCCGGAGGGGCGCATCGTGCCGCTGCGCACGGCGATGATGCTGGACGCCGAGGACCTCGCCGAGGCGCGGCGGCACGGGGCGCCGGAGGCGCGGATGCGCTTTGCTGGGGCCTGCCAGCGCGGCGGTTGCGCGCAGTGGACGGGCCATCGCTGCGGTGTCATCGCCAAGGTGCTGGACCACCTCAGCGTGCCGGGGATTGCGCCGCAGGCGCCGGCACTGCGGCCCTGCCTGATCCGGGCCACCTGCCGCTGGTTCGCCGAAGAGGGGGCCAGCGCCTGCGGCGTCTGCGACCTTGTGGTCACCGACCAGGCGGTCAGCCTGGTCTGAAGACGGGGCCGCGCCGGTGGCGCGGCCCCTTCCGGTGCGATCCGGGTCATGGCATCAGTGCCGCCCATGGAGACCGACATCCTGATCATCGGCGGCGGTATCGCCGGGGTGTCGCTGGCGGCGGCGCTGGCCGGGCAGGCCTCTGTCGTTCTGGCGGAGACGGAGACGGCGCTGGCGCACCACGCCTCGGGCCGGTCGGCGGCGCTGTACGAACCGCGCTACGGCAATCCGGCGGTGGTGGCGCTGTCGCTGGCGTCGGGCGATGCCTTCCGGGCGATGGACGGGGTGCTGTCGCCGCGCGGGATCATGGTGGTGGCGGGAGCGGAGGATGCGGCGGCCGCGAGGGCCGACGCGGCAGCGATGCAGATGGACGAGATCGCGCCGGCGGCGGCGGTGGCGCGGGTGCCGGTCCTGAACCCGGCGGTGCTGGCCTATGCCGCGGTCGCCGACCACGCCTTGGACATCGATACCGACCTTCTGATCCAGGGCTGCGCGCGCGCCGCCCGTGCCGCCGGGACCCTGATCCTGACGAAGGCGCCGGTGACTGCACTGGCCCGCGAGGCGGGCCGCTGGCGGGCGGAGACAGGTGCCGGGCCGATCACCGCGCGAATCGTGGTCAATGCGGCCGGCGCCTGGGCGGACACCGTGGCTGAATTGGCCGGCGTAGCCCCTCTGGGCCTGCGCCCGCTGCGCCGGTCGATGGCCCGCATCCCGGCACCCGGGGGGCACGACGTCTCGCGCTGGCCGATGGTCTTCGGCGCGGGGGAGACCTGGTATTGCAAGCCCGACGCCGGGGCGCTGATCGTCTCGCCCGCCGAGGAGGACCCGGTGGAGGCGCCGCACGACGCATGGGCCGACGACATGGTCATCGCCGAGGGTCTTGCGCGCTACGAGGCGATGGTGACCGAGCCGGTGACGCGGGTGATCGCGACCTGGGCGGGGTTGCGCACGTTCTCGCCCGACCGGGTGCCGGTGATCGGGTTCGGGCAGGCGCCGGGGTTCTTCTGGCTGGCGGGGCAGGGCGGCTACGGCTTCCAGTCCGCCCCGGCCGCGGCGCGGCTGGCGGCCGACCTGATCCTGGGGCGGGCGCCGGAGATCGGGGCGGAGATCGCGGCGACGCTTTCGCCGGCGCGGTTCGGCCGGCAGCGTTGACGCGGGAAAGCGGCGCCGCCTAGGGTCGCGCCCGGGCGTGGCGGGAAATCGGGGAGAAAACGATGCCGGAACTGAAGTCGAAGCATCCGGGGCTGATCAAGGCGGCGACAGACAATGCCGGCGTTCTGAAACGCGGGGTGGGCAAGTCCAGCGGCCAGCTTCGCGACATTTCCGGCGCGGCGACGGGGCTGAAGCAGGCGGCGGACATGGCTGACCGGACGTTCAAGGACCAGGCCGGCTACTGCGAGAAGGTGATCGAGAAATACGCCACCAAGGTCAACGAGATCGCCGAGATCGAGGAGGACTACAAGGCGGCCAAGGGCGACAAGAAGGCCGAGGCGGAGCTGGAGAAGAAGCACAAGAAGGCCGACGGCGAGGCCGACAAGCTGCGCGACGAATACAACACGGCGGTCGAGGTCTTTGAGACCATCTCGGACATGGTCGCCGACGCGATCGGGAAGATGCAGGCGGCGTCCGAGAAGTTCGAGAAGTTCACGGCCGGCGGCCGGGCGGGGTGACCGGCGCGCGCGCTGCGGGCGTGTTTTCCCGGTGACAGCGCCACCGCGGCGGGGCAGCTTGGACGCATGACCCGCGCGCCGATCCCGATCCTTGCCCTGGTCCTTGCGCTCGCCGCCTGCGGCGGCCGCGCGCCGGCGCCGGAACCGGCGCGCGATGTTGCGCCTGCGGAGGTGGTGGCGCCGAATTTCGGCGACGCCGATCCGCATGACTGGGACGGGCGGTCGCCCTCTGCCTATGCGGTCCACGGCACCGACGTGTCGCGCTACCAGACCGCGGTGGACTGGCGGCTGGCGCGGGCCAACGGGGTGAATTTCGCCTTCGTCAAGGCGACCGAGGGGGCGGACGACGCCGACCCGATGTTCCTCGAACATTGGCGGGCTGCGCGGGCAGCGGGGGTGCGGACCGGGGCCTATCACTTCTGGTACCATTGCGCCGGGGGCGCCGAGCAGGCGCGCAACTTCATCCGCCTGGTGCCCAAGGCCGCGGGCGCGCTGCCGCCGGTGCTCGACCTCGAATGGACCCCGTTCTCGCCCACCTGCACGCGGCGCACGCCGCAGGACGAATTGCTGCGCGAGGCGCAGGTCTTCGTGGAACGGGTGGCGGCGCAGTACGGGCAGCGGCCGGTGATCTATGTGTCCCCCGACATTTTCGAGGAGCGGGAGCTGTGGCGGCTGCGCGGCGTGGAGTTCTGGATGCGCACGGTCGCCGGGCATCCGGCGCAGGTCTATCCGGGGCGGCGCTGGACGTTCTGGCAGTATTCCAGCACCGGCCTGATCCCGGGGTTCCCGGGGGAGGGGGACCTCAACGTCTTCGGCGGGAGCGAGGCGGCCTGGACGTCGTGGCTGGCGTCGCGGGCGCGGTAGGGCGGGCTTCAGCCCGCCGCCGGCGCGGAAGGCGGGGTGAACCCCGCCCTACCCGTCCACCCGGATCCGCGCGTTCGACGGGTCGAACGGGCTGTCCTCGGTGACCGTGGCATCCCAGAGCTGGCGGTTGATGCGGACCTTGAGCGCCTGGCCGGTCACGGCGAGGTCGTTCGGGACATAGCCCATGCCGATCTGCTTGCCGAAGGCGACGGAGTAGCCGCCCGAGGTCAGGCGGCCGACCTTTGCGCCGTCATGCAGCAGCGCCTCCTTGCCCCAGGGGTCGGTGTCGTTCGGCCCGTCGATCAGCACGGTGACGCATTTGAACCGCACGCCGAGCGCCTGCATGGCTTCCTTGCCGGTGAAGTCCTTGTTCATGTCCACGAAACGGTCCAGCCCGGCCTCGAGCGGCGACGCGTCGCGGCCAAGCTCGTTGCCGAAGGCGCGGTAGCTCTTTTCCTGCCGCAGCCAGTTCTGGGCGCGGGCGCCGACGAGCTTCATGCCGTGCTTTTCCCCGGCAGGCAGGAGCAGGTTCCACAGGTAACGGCTCATCTCGATCGGATGATGCAGTTCCCAGCCGAGCTCGCCGGTATAAGCGACGCGGACGGCGCGGACCGGGCACATGCCGAGCTCGATCGGGCGGTAGCTGAGCCAGGGGAAGCGCTTGTTGCCAAGCACGCTGGCGGGGTCGGCGTCCTTGACCACGTCCTTGAGGATGTCGCGGCTTTTCGGCCCGGCCAGCGCGAAGACTCCCCATTGCGTGGTGATGTCGTGGATGTCGATCCAGCCGCCCCCGGCGGCCATGAAGTCTTGTGCGCTTTTGACAAGGAAATCGCCGTCGTAACCCGTCCAGGCGCCCGCGGAGACCAGGTAATATTCGTTTTCTGCAAGCCGGACGATGGTGTACTCGGTCCGGACGGTGCCCTGCGGGGTCAGCGCGTAGGTCAGGTTGATGCGGCCGACCTTGGGCAGGGCGTTGCAGGTGAAGCGGTCGAGGAAAGCGGTCGCGCCGGGGCCGCGCAGAAGATGCTTGGTGAAGGCCGAGGCGTCGATCAGGCCGGCGGTCTCGCGGATCGCGCGGGCTTCCTGCTCGGCGTACTGCCACCAGCCGCCGCGGCGGAAGCTGCGGGCGCTATGGTCGAACTCCGGGGCTGCGTCCTTCGGCCCGTAGTAGATCGGCCGTTCCCAGCCGTTGACCTGGCCGAACTGGGCGCCCTGCGCCTCCTGCCGGTCGTAGTTGGCCGCGGTGCGCAGCGGGCGGGCGGCTTCGCGTTCCTCATCCGGGTGATGCAGGATGAAGACGTGGTCGTAGCATTCCTCGTTCTTGCGCGCGGCATATTCGGTGGTCATCCAGTCCGACCCGAAGCGCTTGGGGTCGAGCGAGGCCATGTCGATCTCGGCCTCGCCTTGGGTCATCATCTGCGCCAGGTAATGCCCGGTGCCGCCGGCCGCCGTGATGCCGAAGGAAAAGCCCTCGGCCAGCCACATGTTGCGCAGCCCGGGCGCCGGGCCGACCAGCGGATTGCCGTCGGGCGTGTAGCAGATCGGGCCGTTGAAATCGTCCTTCAGCCCGACGGTTTCCGACGACGGGATGCGGTGGATGAAGGACATGTATTCGCCCTCGATCCGCTCCAGGTCGAGCGGGAAGAGGTCGGCGCGGAAGCTCTCCGGGACGGCATACTGGAAGCGTGCCGGGGCGCCCTTCTCGTAGGGGCCGAGGATCCATCCCCCCCGTTCCTCGCGCACGTACCACTTGGAATCGGCGTCGCGCAGCACCGGATGCTGCGGGTTGGTCTTGCGCCATTCGACCAGCGCGGGGTCAGGTTCGGTCACGATATACTGGTGTTCGACCGGGATCGCCGGGGTCTTGATGCCGAGGAGTTTCGCGGTGCGCTGCGCGTGGTTGCCGGTGGCGGTGACGACATGTTCGGCGATGACCTCGAAGGTCTCGCCGGTCGGCGCCAGCCGCCCGCCCTGGTCGGCCATGCGCGAACAGGTCACCACCCACTCGCTGCCGGTCCAGCGGTAGCCGTCGACCTGCACCTTGCGCTCGAAGGTGGCGCCGTGCTGGCGGGCGCCCTTGGCCATGGCCTGGGTGACGTCGGCCGGGTTGATGTAGCCGTCCTGCGGGTGGAACACCGCGCCCAGGAGATCCTCGGTCCGCACCAGCGGCCAGCGGTCCTTGATCTCCTTGGGGCTGAGGAACTCGTGGTACACGCCCGCGGTCTCGGCGACGGAGGAATACAGCATGTATTCGTCCATCCGCGCAGGCCCCTGCGCCATGCGCAGGTTGCCGACGACGAAGAAGCCGGCGTTGAGCCCGGTTTCGGCCTCCAGCGCCTTGTAGAAATCCACCGAGTATTTGTGGATGTGGGTGGTGGCGTAACTCATGTTGAACAGCGGCAAGAGGCCCGCGGCATGCCAGGTGGAGCCTGCGGTCAGCTCGTCGCGCTCGACCAGAAGAGTGGACCAGCCGGCCCGGGCCAGGTGATAGGCGATCCCGGTCCCGACCGCGCCCCCGCCCACGACCAGCGCCCGCACATGGATGGCCATCGCCCGCACTCCCCTGTCAGCCCGCGCCCGTTCTGCCAGAGCGCGCAGGGGCCGGGCAAGCCGGCCCGACCCTTCGCGGCCAAAAGCGACATTCAGGGGGTGAGGCGGCTCAGTCGCCGACCGCGCAGAACTTGCCGCCGCCGGCGCGGGCGCCGCATCGACAGCCTGGCAGCGCGCGTGCGAAACGCGGTCCCCCCTAGCGCCGCGCCTGGGCCACGCCGACCGACAGGATGAAGGCCGCCGCCGCCACGGTGACGATGGAGGGGCCGGCCGGCGTGTCCCAGGCCAGCGACAGGCCGAGGCCGCCGAGGCTGGCACCCGCGCCGATCAGCGCGGCGAGGAGCGCCATGCTCTCCGGCCCGCGGGCGAGGCCGCGGGCGGCCGCGGCGGGGATGATCAGCATCGCGGCGATCAGCAGCGCGCCGACGATCTTCAGCGCCACGGCGACGACGACGGCGAGGGCAAGGGTCAGGACCAGCCGCTCGCGGTCGGGGTCGATGCCGGAGGCATGGGCGAGGTCTTCGGACAGCGTGGCGGTGACGAGCGCGGACCAGCGCCAGGCAAGCAGCGCCGCGACGGCCAGCGCGCCGGACCAGATCCACAGCAGGTCGGCCCGCGAGACGGCCAGGATGTCGCCGAACAGCAGCGCCGAGAGGTCGGTGCGCACCGAGGGCAGGAAGCTGACGGCGACGAGGCCGCAGGCCAGCGCGGAATGGGCGAGCACGCCCAGCGTGGTGTCCATCGCCCAGCCCCGGGCGGCCAGCGTGGACACGGTGGCCGCCACGGCCAGAGCGACCGCCAGCGTGCCGAGGCCGAGCGGCAGGCCGGTGGCCAGCGCGAGGGCCACGCCGAGGATCGCGGCATGCGCCGTGGCGTCGCCGAAATAGGCCATCCGCCGCCAGACGATCAGCGCGCCCAGCGGCCCTGTCGCCAGCGACAGGCCGACCCCGGCGAGGCCGGCGCGGACGAGAAAATCGTCAAGCATGCTCGTGACGGGAATCCTTGCGGTGGCCGTGGCCGTGGTCATCGCCGTGATCGTGCGGCGGATGCGCCGGGCCGTGGTTGTGGTCGTGGTCATGGTCGTGGCGGTAGAGTGCGAGCGCGCCCTGCGTGCCGTGGCCGAAAAGTGCCCGGTATTCCGGTGCCTCGCGCACCACCTGGGGCGTGCCCTCGCAGCAGACATGGCCGTTGAGGCAGATCACCCGGTCGGAGGCGGCCATCACCACGTGGAGGTCATGCGATACGAGCAGCACGGCGGCGCCGGTGTCGCGGCGCACCTCCTCGAGCAGGCGGTAGAAGGCAGCCTCGCCGGGCTGGTCGAGGCCGGCGGTCGGCTCGTCAAGGACAAGCAGTGCCGGATCGCCGATCAGCGCGCGGGCGAGCAGCGCGCGCTGCAATTCGCCGCCAGAGAGGTCGGCCATCTGTCGCAGGGCAAGGCCGGGAACGCCGACCCGGGCCAGCGTCGCGGCGGCAGTGGCGTCGTCGACGCGCCGGGGCAGCGAGAGGAAGCGGCGCACGGTCATCGGCAGCGAGCGGTCGAGGGCCAGGCGCTGCGGCACGTATCCAACCGTGAGCCCGGCCTGCCGCAGGACGCGGCCCGAGGCCAGCTTCTCGATGCCAAGAAGCGTGCGCAGGAGTGTGGTCTTGCCCGAACCGTTGGGCCCGATGACGGTCACGATCTCGCCCGGGCCGATGCGCACCGAGACGTTTTCGAGGATGGTGGCGGTCCCGTGGCGGACGGTGGCGGCTTCGGCGGCGATGAGGCTCATGCTGCGGCGCTCCGCGCGCAAATTCCTTCAAGAAAGGAATTTGCAAATTCCTTTCTTG
>JANOGU010000065.1:0-4234 GCA_031406135.1 Rhodobacterales bacterium | reverse complement strand
GGCCCGCAAGGCGAGGTCATCCCGCCCCGCGTCATCGACAAGCCGCCCACGGCGGAACTGCGCCTGAACCAGAAGGACGAGGACTCGCTGCCCCCCTACCCCGTGCTGGACGCCATCCTCGACGCCCTCGTGGACCGCGACCTCTCCGTCGCCGAGACCGTGGCCCTCGGCCACCCCGAGGCCACCGTCAAGCGCGTCGAACACCTCCTCTACCTCAGCGAATACAAGCGCTTCCAGGCGGCCCCCGGCCCCCGGCTGACGAAGAAGGCCTTCTGGCTCGACCGGAGGTATCCGATGGTGCAGCGGTGGCGGGATGGGGGGTAGGTAAGGAGAACGCTGGATACGCGAGGTGACGTCACCCACCGAACAATACCCCTTGGGCCGCGGCTTGAGGCTCGCGGATCAAAAGAAGCGGAGTGCCCACCGTTCCGCTTTTTGCAATCAGATCGACGTCGAAAGTTTCGAGCGCATCGGCACCGAGATGCAAGGCGGTGGCCACATGAATTGCGTCCTTAGGTCGAATGCCGTTCGACCAAACCAATTCTTGCGCCGACTCGGATATCTTCCGGGTCACATTGTAAACCCTTATGAATGAACGACGAAAGAATTTGCGAACAAGTTGAGCCTTTTCTTCCGGAAGCCGCGGCGCGTTTTTCATCCAAAGCACTTCGGCAAGGGTCAATGCAGAAGTTACTATGAGGACGTCACCACGCTCAGCGCGCTGCAGGACACCGGCACATTTTGCAGACTTTCCCGCCTCTGCCTGAAGGTGACCCAGGAAGCAATCACTATCCCAGTAAATCCGTTCGACGCTCATGCCACCGCCATGATTCCGCGCACTTCATCTGCGCTTGGCAGATCATCATCCTCCGGCAGAATCTCAATGCTTTGAGCCTCGATACTCATTGGAGTTCCATCCCTCCGGAAGTGAATAATACCCTCGATTTCAACACGCCTCCGAAAGCTCCCAAGTGCGGACGCGAGCAAATTCTCAGGCACGCTGCAAATAATTGCCTTCGGGTAAAGGAAGTCTCTTACCGTAATCTTCAACGAGCCGGAAGCATCCCTAATCGCTTCAAGACGGCCCTCCAACGTTCCATAATCGTGGTAGTCTGTCTCCCAATCCTCTCGGACCGTCCGCGCAATCCCGGGGCCGATCGCAACTGGCCGTCTCTGCACCCAAAGGCGGATTCCCTTGCCATCAGGCCGCTTCGTTGCAATCTCGGAGAGTGCTTTCAGATGCCCAACCGCTTTCTCAGAAAGTTCAGCCTCGCGCGCGTTGCCAGCAGCAAGAGCAATCGCCGCGAACTCGGCTTTCTGATAGATCATGGACAGTCTGGACGCCGGAGCGTCGTGTGCCGGCGCCACCCCAATGAGCGCGCTACCCTCTCTCACGCGCACCGTCCAACCGATGTCGGCGCCATCACCGCGCTGTGCTTCCGTGATCTCCGACACGTAGCCCAAGAAGTGCCGTACAGCAGAGACAAACTCGTCGGGGGACAGCTCGTCACCCAAGTCCACGGTCAGGTCTGTCGGTATCTGGTCAGCCGTAGCCATCACTCTCGCGCCTCCGGCGCGAATCCTAGGCGTCCCACAAGCATCGGTAAAGCATCGTCTGTCCTAACGTAAGGCTAAGGCCGCATGCCGCCGCGACGTGATTGCCCGCACCTCTACCCCACCGGCCGCCCCGTTAACCCCACCCCATTCCCTAACAAACCCCTACCGACTCACTCCAACCCCCTGATATCCCTTACAAAAGCCAAGCGTACCACCGTGGGACATTTTCCCCCTCACCCCAATCCCGCCGCCGCCATCAGCCGGGCCGCGGCCTCCGACGCCATCCGCTCCCGCCCCTCCCCCGCCACCACCCTTGAATCCGTATCCCGGATACGCCATCTTTCCCTCCGAGGGAGATGCCATGGCCGCCCAGGACCGCATCAGACGCTACAAGACGACCGGCGGCGGCGCGGGCCTGGTCCGGGTCGAGGTGCTGGTCCCGGCCGGGGACCGCGACGCCATCCTGGCGCGCGCCGCGGACCTCCGCGCCCGCCACCGGGCGCAGGACCGCAGCCTCCCGCCCAACCGCGAAGCCATCAACGACCGCGCCAAGCTGATCCTGCATCGCCTGATCGCCGGGCACATGCGCCGCGACCCATGCCTGCTGGACGACGCCCGCGCCAGACTGGCGGCCATCGACGGGCCACTCCCCGACCACGCGCGGGACTGGCAGGACCTGCTGCGGCAACCCGTTGGCGCTGTGGCCCGCGCCATCGTCGCGCGGTCGGAGCGCATGACCCGGCTCCGCACCGCCTCTCCATTCCGGCTGCCGCGGAGCTATCAGTCACCCGACTGGCGCCGCCGCGTCTGGCGCAAGGCCCGCCTCGGCCTGCACGGATGAAACCCCATCGCGACCGTGACGACCTGATCCGGGCGGCACGGTCGGTCGCGGAACACTTCAAGTCCGACCGCGTCATCGCCATCGGCAGCCAGGCCATCCTGCTCGCATGGCCGGATGCGCCCGCCAACCTGCGCCGGACGCCCGAGATCGACCTCTACCCGGCCAACCGTCGGCAGTGGGAACTGGACCACCCGGGTTTCGAGGCCTCCGAGGAAATCAGCGCCCTCTTCGGCGAAATGTCCGCCTTCCACGACAGCTTCGGCTTCTACCTCGACGGGGTGGACGAACATACCGCGCGAATGCCCGCCGACTGGCAGGACCGCGCCATTGCCGCCGAGATCGACGTCTATGGTCGCACGGCAACACTGGTCTGCCCCGCCATCGAGGATATCGCGGCGTCCAAGCTCCACCGCCTCGCGGAGAAGGACATCGATTTCCTGCGCGACTGCACCGCCGCCGGAAAGCTCGACCCGGCCGCCCTGCGCCAGCGCTTCCGCGCCTCCCGGCCCGACCCCGCGGTCCTCGCCCGGGGTCTGGCTTTCCTCACGGGTCTGCACCGCAAGCGCCCGTAGGCTGCGCATTCATGGCGCACCCCTGCCCCACCGCCCGCCCCGTTAACCCGACCCCATTCCTTACCCAACCGTTAATCGAATCGCGTAACCCCCTGAATTCCCTAACCCCACCAACCGTCCCACCGTGTGACGCCCCTCCCTCACCCCAACCCCGCCGCCGCCATCAGCCGGGCCGCCGCTTCCGAGGCGATCCGCTCCCGCCCCTCCCCCGCCACCGGCACCCGCCCCGCCTCCAGAAACAAAGGCGCCGCCAGCGGGGTCACGCGGTCCAGCCGCACCAGATCGATCCGCCCCGCCACCCGCGCGATCAGCCCCTCCACCCGGGCGAAATCCACCATCCCCCGCATCGCCTCCTCCCGCGTCACCTGCAGCAGCACGTGCCCCGGATCGTGCCGGCGCAACGTGTCGTACAGGATGTCGGTCGAGAACGCCGCCTGCCGCCCGGTCTTGCGCCGCCCCATGCTGGTCCGCTCGATGAGCCCCGAGATCAAGGCCACCCCCTTGAAGGTCCGCTTCATCACCATGTTCCCCGCGAGCCACCCCTCCAGCCCCTCCCTGAGCCTCTCCAGATCGAACAAAGGCGCCACCTCCGTCACCGGGTCCAGCCCCCAGATCAGCGTGGCATAGTCGGTGGCGACGAAGCCCAGCGGCGCCAGCCCCTCCTCCTCCATCCGCTTGGTCAGCAGCACCCCCAGCGTCTGCTGCCCGTTCCGGCCGGCAAAGCCGTAGACCACCAGATGCTCCCGCCCCTCATGCGGAAAGCTCTCGCAGAGCAGCCGGTCGGGCGAGGGCAGGCGGCTCACCGCCTCCTGCCGGGCCAGCCAGTCCACGGTGTGCCCCGGCAACCCGGCCCAGTCCCGCTCCCGGAACATCCGCAGGATGCGGTCGGTCAGCAGCGTCGAGGTGGAGAACTTCGTGCCGCTGAACACCGCGATCCGCGGCTCCCGCCCCGGCGCCCGCACCACCTCCACCGCCTCCTGCCGCAAGCCATCGAAGCGCACCACCTCGCCGCCGATCAGGAACGTATCCCCCGGCACCAGGGACGCCGCGAAATCCTCCTCTACCTCGCCCAAGCTGGCCCCCCGCCCGCGCAGCCGCACCGGCAGCACCTCCATGCCGATGATCGTGCCCAGGTTCTGCCGGATCACCGCCGCCGCCCGCGGGTCGCGCAGCGACCACAGGCCATCGCGCAGGACGATCCGCTGCCAGCGGTCATAGGCCTTCAGCGCGTAGCCCCCGGTCGCCACGAAATCGAGACAGGCGT
>JANOGU010000016.1:0-5940 GCA_031406135.1 Rhodobacterales bacterium | reverse complement strand
ACCGCCTGTGCGGCGAAGGTTTCGACAATCTGGATCTCTGGCTGCGAAAACGGCCGAACAGCCCGGCGGCTGAGCGAAATGCATCCGATGGCGATGCCGTTCTGCAGGAGTGGAACATTCAGTCGTGTCCGGACCCCTTCGGTTTCAACCAGATCGACGGCAATCGGGTCGCGGTCCCTGTAGGCATCGGACTGCGCGTAGTCCTCAATGTGAACCACTTTCCCGGTCCGTATCGTCGCCACGATGGAAAGCGGTCGGTCGAGCGAGATTTCGAAGCCCGGACGCCACGCTGTTCGGTCGTGCCCCCAACGGGCCATCAGACGAGCATGCGTGCGGGCCTCGTTGACGATCTGGAGGCTGCCCTGATCGGCGTCACACAGGACGGCCGCCTTCTCGAGAACAAGGTCAAAGACCCGTGTTTCATCTTCACGGCTTTGGTTAATGACCCTAAGGATGTCGGACGTCGCTTCTTGTTGTTCGAGCGAATCCTGCAACTCGCGGAACTGGCGGACGTTTTCGATGGCAATGACGGCCTGCGCGGCGAAGGTTTCGACGAGCGCAATTTCGTCGTCGGTGTAGGGTCTGATCTCCTTGCGGTCCAAGCTGAAGGCACCGATGCCGCCGGTCGCCGTGACCAGCGGAACGATCAGCATGGTCCGGACACCCGAATCCTCGGCGAAGGAAGCGATGACCCCGGCGCCGCGGCGGTAGCGGTCGGTGTCCACTATGTCCTTGATGTGCAAGACCTTGCCCGTGAGGATCGCCTCGGCGACAGCCGAGGCGTCGGGGTCCATCGGCACCTCGCCCCGGTCATAAGGCGCGACCGATGCAGGACCGGCCCCGTAGTGGGCTGCGATCCGCTGATGGGGGTCGCCCGCCTTACCCAGAATAAGTGCCGCCGCATCGGCACCGCACAGATTGGACGCCCGGTGCAGCATGGCGTCGAACACCGGGCGATCATCGTCGCGGCTGTGGCTGATCAGGTCGAGGATTTCCCGCGTCGCCGCCTCGCGGGCGCGCGCCCGGACGAGTTCCATGGTCAGGCTGCCTTCTGGGCTGGCTGCTTTTCTGCCTGGCATGCTCAGTGCTCCGGAAGCTCACCCGTGCGAGTCTAAAGACAGCGGCGGGGCATGGCCAATGTATTTGAGGCGTGCAGCAACATCAGGGTCCGCTCATTCTGGCCGGGCGGGTTGCGAGTGGCTTCGGGGAATGACCGCTCCGTCCGCATCGCTGCCTCTTGAACCGTTGCCCAAGCAACCGGGGCGCGCCAGAGGCATACTGGGAACCTGTTGTCAGGTGGCGACATTAGGGCGCGTCGCCGGCCCGCAGCATGGCGTCCGCCGCGGCGAGGTCCTCGGGCGTGTTCAGATTGCGGAAGGCCCCGGCCTCGGGGAAGGGCACCGGCACCGCCCCGATCCACGCCGCGAAGGCCCGCACCCGCCGCTGACCCCCGGCCAGCGCCGCGGCAAGCTCGTCCGCCCGCGCCACCGGCCAGATCGCCACCGTCGGGTGCCAGGTGCCGTCCGGGTCCGCCGCCACCGCCGCCGCGCCAGCCCCCGCCAGCCGCGCCACGAGGTCCAGGGGCAGGAACGGCGCATCCACCGGCACGGTGACCACGCGGTCGGCCCCGAGGCCCGCCGCCCAGCGCATCGCCGCCAGAACGCCGGCCAGCGGCCCGGGCTGGCCTGCCACCGGGTCGGCCAGCACCTCTGCGCCCTCCAGCACCGCCCCCGCCCGCAGGTTCACCGCCAGCGCCGAGACCTGCGGCAGGAGCCGCGCGCGGGCATGCTCGACCAGCGGCCGCCCGGCCAGCGTCAGGAACGCCTTGTCCGGCCCGCCCATGCGCGACGCCCGCCCGCCCGCGAGGATCACACCCGGTGGCCGGATCACCGGATCGCCGAAAGATGGCGCGCGAAATCGGCCTGGCCCATCAAAGCGCGGCAGCGCGCGAAGCGGCTGTCGGCATAGGCGCGGAAGTCGTCGGCGGGGTTGCCGTCGGCCAGCTGGATCAGGCCCCAGAGCGTCCACAACAGGTCGCACATCGCCTTGCTGGCCACCATCCGCCCCCGGTCCGCCGCCGGGGCCTCGCCGCCGAACCAGGCGGTGAGCATTTCCTCCTCCTGGCCTCCGTCCATCCCGGCCTCGACCGACAGGTCGCCCAGATCCCACATCGGATCGTTCATCCCGGAATACTCCCAGTCCACCAGCCACATCCTGTCGCCGGTATCGAGGAAGTTCTCGCACAAGGGATCGCAGTGGCAGGGGGCGAGCGGACCCGGCGCGCGAGCCAGTGCCCTGCGCACCGCCTCGGCCTCGGCCAGCACGTCGTGATAGCCATCGGGCAGGGCCACATCGCGGGGAGCGAGCAGCGCGAGGTAGCGGTCGATCATGGCGAAGAGGTCGAAGCGCACCGGAAAGACAGCGCCGGAGCGGTGCAACTGGCGAAAGGCCGCCCCAGCCCGGGCCGGGGCGCCCGGCCGGCTGGCGAACAGGGCGGGGGTCATCGTCACCGTCCCGGCGATGAAGCGCGTGGCCATCAGGCCGGTGTCGGGGTCGGCCTGAAGCACCTCCGGGCTCACCCCGGCCGCGGCCGCCGCCGTGGCCATCGCCGCCTCGGCCTGCCGGTCGATGTAGGCCTCCGTTCCGGCGCCGGCCAGGCGGACCACGGCCCCGCCGACGCGGTAGACCCGGTTGGTCAGCCCGCCCAACCGCTCCGCCGGGCCGATCAGGCCAAGGCGGACCAGCGCCGCCGCAAGCTCCGGATCATCGGTCATGGTCTCCCTGCAAGCGGATGGTTAGAAAGGCGGCGATGGAGCCACGGAGGCGCGCGATGGGCAAGGGCGAACACGACGGCCACCTGGGCGCAGTCTATGCTGCGGGATCGGCCGAGACGCTGGCGGCGACCTACGACGCCTGGGCCGCGACCTATGAGGACGAGATGCGCGCCGCGGGCTACCGCCACCCGCTGATCGTCACCGCGCTCCTCGCCCGCCACCTGCCGCCCGGCGGCCCGCTGCTCGACGCGGGCTGCGGCACCGGGCTTCTGGGCGAATGGCTGGGGCTCCTGGGCTATGGCCCGCTGGAAGGGCTCGACCTGTCGCCGGGAATGCTTGCCCAGGCCGCGCGCAAGGGCGCCTACGCGGCGCTGACGCAGGCGGCGCTGGGCGGCGATCTGCCGTTCCCGCCGGCCCGGTTTGCCGGGATCGTCTCCGCCGGGGTCTTCACCACCGGCCACGTCGGGGCCGAGGCCCTGCCCGGTCTGGCCGCCGTCGCCGCCCCGGGGGCGATCCTTGTGGTCACCGTGAAGACGCCGATCTGGGACGCGGGGTTCGCCCCCGCGGCGACGGCCGCCGGATGGCATCCGGTCGCGGCGACGCCGCCCTATGCCTCGATGCCCGGCGAGGCCGGCACGGTGCCATCGCTCGCCGCCGTCTTCCGCAGGCGGTAGACGGGCCGCCGGTCCTATCCGGGCTGCGGGCGCAACCGGGCCGCCGTGGGATATTCGCCGCCGTCGCGCAACACCTCGGCCACCGTCCGGATCGCCGCGGCGTGACCGCCCATGGCTTCGTAGGCCGCGCGGGGCAGGGTGAACTCGAGCGGTGCCACCAGCGCCGGGGTGGGGACATAGCCGAAGGCGCCTGGCGGCAGGCGCGTCACATCGACCATGAAGGTGATGCCGCCGCCCGGCCAGATGTAGGTCGGCGCCCCGCCGGAGGTCAGCCGCGTCTCGCCGGCCTGCACCGAGCGGGTCAGACGAACCGGGTTGCGCGTCACCCCCGCGCGCAGCGACCCGCCCGCGCCACCCATGAACAGGACGGTGCAGCGCGAGGGCTCGCAATTCTCGTCGATCAGCCGGACGGAGGGGAGGAGCGCGTCGGGAATCGGCTTCGGCTGCGGGGCCAGGTCGGCATCGAGCTCGTAGTAGGCGAACTCCTCGCCGGTGGTGGAGACCATCAGCAGGCGCAGCCCCTGCCGCGCACCCTTGGCCGGGTTCCACGGCCCCACGATGTCCAGCGGATCGGTCAGTTTCGTGCCGCCCCAGCCGAGGCCCGGCTCGGAAACCCGGAAATAGCGCCCGGGCGTGGACCGCTGGCCCTTGATCCGGATGCCGGTCGGCGGCCAGCCGATCACCTTGCCCGCCTGATGCTCGCTGACCACGCCGGTGATGTGGTCGTCGACCACCACCACCTCGTCCACCAGCCCCTGCCACTGGCTGGCAAACATGCCGATCGTGGCCGAGCCGCAGCCGACGCGCATCCGGTTCTCCGGCCGCCCATCGACCACCGGCGCCCGGCCTGCCTGCACCAGGACGGTCGAGCCACCGTCGATGGTCAGCTCCACCGCCTCGCCGGAGCAGAGCGCCAGCAGCGCTTCGCAGGTGATCCGGCCCTCGGCCTTGGAGCCGCCGGTCAGGTGATGCACGCCGCCCAGCGACAGCATCTGGCTGCCGTATTCGGCCGTGGTCACATGCCCCACCGCCTCGCCCTTCGCCCGCACCGTGGCGGCCTCCGGCCCGAGGAAGCGGTCGGTGTCGATCTTCACCTTGACCCCGCAGTAGGAAAAGATCGCCTCGGTGACGACCGTCACCATGTCGGCGCCCTCGACGGCGGAGGCGACGATGAAGGGGGCGGGCTTGTAGTCCGGGTAGGTGGTGCCGGCGCCGATGCCGGTGACCATGGCGTCGGCCGGAAACGGCGCCTCGTCCCAGCCCTCGCGCGCGAAGGCAACCACGCGCCCCTCTGCCGCCGCGCGGGACAGAAGGACGACGGGGTCGGTGCGGACGATGCGGCCATCGGCGTTGCCGTAACGGTCGCAGGCGCCGGTCTGGCCCGGGGCGATGTAGCACATCACCGGACAGGCGTCGCAGCGGATCTTGTCGCCCTGGCGGGCAGGGGGCAGGTCGTCGGTCATCGCTCCCCCCGCGTCCCGCCCGCGCCGCCGCTGCCCGGCCGGCGCCTCCCTTCCCCCTCGTGGGGGAGGGATGGGGTGGGGGGGCGTCCGGCCCGGGGCCAGGCGCCCCAATGCCGCGCTACTGGTGCTAGCCGATAGGCCTGCCGTGGCGGCCCCGCGGCGAAAGCCTCCGGCCCGGTCATTGCTGCCCCCGCATCGCCGCCAGCACCCGGTGCGGCAGCGCCGGCAGGTGCCGCACCAGCCCGCCGGTCGCGTGCCGGATCGCGTTCAGGATCGCCGGCGCGGTCGGGATCAGCACGTGTTCGCCCAGCCCGCGGGCGCCGAACGGGCCTTCCGGGTCCGGCACCTCGATCAGGATCGACGCGATCTCCGGGACGTCGCCGAAGGTCGGGATCAGGTAGTCGTGCAGGTTGTCGGTCCGTCCCGGGACGTAGTCCTCCATCAGCGCCATGCCGATGCCCTGGGCGATGCCGCCCTCGATCTGGCCCTCGCAGAGCGTGGGGTTGATGGCGCGGCCCACGTCATGCGCGGCGGTGATCTTCATGAGCCGCACGGCGCCCAGTTCGCGGTCCACCGCCAGTTCCACCAGCTGCGCCCCGAAGCCGTAAAGCGCATAGGGCGCGCCCTGGCCGTCGGCATCAAGCGGTTTCGTGGGCGGGTCGTAGGTTTCCTCGGCGGAGAGCGCGTAGCCCCGCGCGTCGGCAGGCAGGGCCGCGAGGTCGAGCCGCGCCGTCACGCCCGCCTCCTCGCCGACGACGGCCCCGCCATCAAGCCGCAGCCGCGCCGCGTCGCCGAGGTTCAGCCGGCGCAGGACCTCGCCGCGCAGCGCCCGTGCCGCCGCCTGCGCGGCGCGGCCGGAGACAAAGGTCTGCCGGCTGGCCGAGGTCTTGCCGGCGTCCGGCGTCAGCGCGGTGTCCGGCCCGATCAGGTCGAACGCCGTGAGCGGCAGCCCGAGAGCGTCGGCCGCGATCTGCGGGATGACGGTGTTCGAGCCCTGGCCGATGTCGGTGGCGCCCTGGTGCAGCACGA
>JANOGU010000001.1:0-5554 GCA_031406135.1 Rhodobacterales bacterium | reverse complement strand
CCGGCGTTTTTCACCTGCCGGACGGCGGGCCCGTCGCCGAGATCACCACACCCATCGCCCCGACCCGCCCGCGCCCGTCGCTGGGGCAGGCAGATGCGGCCTGGCGGCTGATCTCGCATCTGTCGCTGAACTACCTGTCGCTCACCGACACCGAGGGCGGCCACGGTGCCCAGGCCATGCGCGAGATGATCGGCATCTACGCGCCCTCCGGCGACCGCACGGTCGAAAAGCAGATCGAGGGTCTGGTGCAGATGGACAGCCGTCCGATCGTGCGCCGGATGTCCGACGGCCTGCTGGCCACCGCGGTCCGCGGGCTGGAAATCCGCGTCGGCTTCGACGACAGTTTCTTCGAAGGTACCTCGGCCTATCTCCTCGGCTCGGTGCTGGAGCGGTTCTTCCGCCGCTACGTCACCATCAACAGCTTCACCGAAACCGTGCTGACGACAGTTCAACGCGGGGAAATCGCGCGATGGAAACCGCAACTGGGGAAGGGCCGGATCATCTGACGCACTACGCGCAGCTGCTGGCCAACCCCGAAAAGCACCACATCTTCATGGCGCTTCGCATCATCGAGGCGCAGTTCCAGGATTCGCCCCGCCTCGGCGAAAGCAAACGTCCGCGCGAGGACAAGTTCCGCCTGGGCCAGGAGGCCGAGCTGGCCTTCCCGCCCTCGACCATTGCCTCGATCCGGCCGCCGAACGGGGCGCAGCCGGGCAAGCTGGTCAACCGCTTCTTCGGCCTCTGGGGTCCGATGGGACCGATGCCCATCCACCTGACCGAATACGCGCGCGACCGGCTGCGCAACCACCGCGACCCCACGATCATCGCCTTTGCCGACATGCTGACGCATCGGATGATGAGCCTCTTATATCGCGCCTGGTCGGCCGGCCATCCGGCGCCGTCGTTCGACCGCGCGCTGCGTACGGAAAAATCGCGCAGCCCGATGGAAAGCTTCGAGCGCAAGATTTCGGCGCTGACCGGGCACTACGAGAACGGACTGCGCGACCGCGACGCGATGCCCGATCTGGCCAAGCGCCATTTCGCCGCCCACCTGGCGCCGGTGCCGCGGCACCCCGAAGGGCTGGTGTCGATGGTTTCGACCTTCGTCAACTCGCCAGTGGAGCTTCAGGAATTCGTCGGCGAATGGCTGAACCTCGAGCCGGACGATTGCTGGTCGCTGGGGGCCGCGACCGGGCTCGGCCTCGGCACCTCGATCGGCACCATGGTCTTCAGCCACGCCGCCAAGTTCCGCCTGAAGATCGGGCCGATGCGGCTGAACGACTTCAAGCGTCTGATGCCGGGGCAGATTCTTCTGAAAAGGGTCGAGGACGTGGTGCGCAACTACGTCGGCGACACCTTCGACTGGGACATGAACCTGGTGCTGGCGAAAGACGAGGTGCCGAAATCGCAGCTTGGCGGCGACACCGCGCTGGGTCACACCTCGTGGTTGGGCGTGCGGACGGAAGACAGCGACGCCGACGATCTGTATCTTGTGCCGAGAAGCCTCGCCAGCCGCAGGCGGGCGGCATGACACGAAAAGCGGGCAATAGCCCCGCGCAGGGAAGGGACGGAAGATGAGCGAGATCAGCCGCGTGGCGCTGTTCGGCAAGTTGAACAAGCTGGGGTACCAGGCGATCGAGAGTGCGGCGGTGTTCTGCAAGCTGCGCGGCAACCCCTATGTGGAAATCGTGCACTGGTTCCACCAGGTCCTGCAGTATCCCGACAGCGACCTGCACCGCATCGCCAAGCACTGGAAATTCGAGCCCGGCCGCTTCTCGGCCGACATCACCCGCGCGCTCGACGACCTGCCGCGCGGCGCCTCGACCATCACCGACCTGTCGTCGCATCTGGAAAACGCGGTGGAACGGGCCTGGGTCTACGGCTCGCTCAAATACAGCTCCAATCAGGTCCGCATCGGCCACATCGTGCTGGGGATGCTGAAGACCAAGGAACTGCAGGGCATCCTGTTCGGCATCTCGGGCGAATTCCGCATGGTCAAGCCCGACGACCTGGCCGAGGCCTTCGGCAAGGTGGTCGAAGGCAGCCCGGAAGACACGCTGCAACCCCAGGACGGAAGCCGCACTGGCGACCGCCCCGGCGAAGGCACCGGCGCCATCGCCCCGGCCCAGATGGGCAAGGAAGAGGCGCTGAAGCAATTCACCACCGACCTCACCCAGCAGGCGCGCGACGGCAAGATCGACCCGATCATGGGCCGCGACGAGGAAATCCGTCAGGTGGTCGACGTGCTGATGCGCCGCCGCCAGAACAACCCGATCCTGGTGGGCGAAGCCGGCGTGGGCAAGACCGCCGTGGTCGAGGGCTTCGCCCTGCGCATCGCGCGCGGCGACGTGCCGCCGTCCTTGAAGGACGCCCGCCTTCTGGCGCTGGACGTGGGCCTGTTGCAGGCCGGCGCCTCGATGAAGGGCGAGTTCGAGAACCGGCTGAAGTCGGTGATCGAGGAGATTCAGGCCTCCACCACCCCCGTCATCACCTTCATCGACGAGACCCACACGCTGGTCGGCGCCGGGGGTGCTGCGGGCACGGGGGATGCGGCGAACCTGCTGAAGCCCGCGCTGGCGCGCGGCACCTTGCGCACCATCGGCGCCACCACCTGGGCCGAATACAAGAAGCACATCGAGAAGGACCCCGCGCTGACCCGCCGGTTCCAGACCGTGGTGGTGGACGAGCCCGACACCATCAAGGCGATCCTGATGATGCGCGGCATCGCCTCGATGCTGGAAAAGCACCACAAGGTGCAGGTGCTGGACGAGGGGATCGAAGCCGCCGTCAACCTCTCCGCCCGCTACATCCCCGCCCGCCAGTTGCCCGACAAGTCGGTCTCGGTGCTCGACACCGCCTGCGCCCGGGTCTCGATCAGCCAGCACGCCGTGCCGCCCGAGGTGGACGACAGCCGCAAGAAGATCACGGCGCTGGAAACGGAACTCGGCATCATCGACCGCGACGAGACCGCGGGCTACGAGGTGGCCGAACGCCGGACGGCGATCCAGGGCATCAAGGCCGACGAGGAAGCGCGGCTTGCAGGCCTTACCGAACGCTGGGACGCCGAGAAGGCGGTTGTCGAGGACATCCTCGCCCTGCGCGCCAAGCTGCGCGAGGGTGGCCAGCCGGTCGAGGGCGCTGCGGAGGCTCCGGCCGAAGGTACGGTGCCACAGCCCGCACTGACCGAGGAGGCCCGCGCCGAGTTGATGACACAGCTCAAGACCCGCAACGCCGACCTGACCGCGATGCAGGGCGAGACGCCGCTGATCCTGCCCATCGTCGACACCCAGGCGGTGGCGACCGTGGTGGGCGACTGGACCGGCATCCCGGTGGGCCGGATGCTCAAGGACGAGATCGAGACGGTCCTCAACCTCGACCAGCACCTCGCCAAGCGGGTGATCGGCCAGGACCACGCGATGAAGATGATCGCCAAACGCATCCAGACCAGCCGGGCCGGGCTCGACAACCCATCGAAACCCATCGGCGTGTTCATGCTGGCCGGCACCTCCGGCGTCGGCAAGACCGAGACGGCGCTGGCACTGGCCGAGGTGCTCTACGGCGGCGAGCACAACGTCATCACCATCAACATGTCCGAATACCAGGAGGCACACACCGTCAGCAGCCTCAAAGGTGCCCCCCCGGGCTATGTCGGCTATGGCGAGGGCGGCGTGCTGACCGAAGCCGTCAGGCGCAAGCCCTATTCCGTCGTCCTGCTGGACGAGGTGGAAAAGGCCCACCCCGACGTGCACGAGATCTTCTTCCAGGTCTTCGACAAGGGCCAGATGGAGGATGGCGAGGGGCGGATGATCGACTTCCGCAACTGCCTGATCCTGCTCACCACCAACGCCGGCACCGAGATGATCATGGACATGTGCTCGGACCCCGACCTGATGCCCGACCCCGACGGCCTGGCCAAGGCGCTGCGCGAGCCGATGCTGAAGATCTTCCCGCCGGCGCTGCTCGGCCGTCTGGTGGTGATCCCGTACTACCCGCTCTCGGCGCACATGATCGCCGAGATCACCAAACTGCAGCTTGGCCGCATCAAGAAGCGCGTCCAGGCTGCGCATGGTGTGCCGTTCGAGTTCAGCCAGGAGGTCGTCGACACCATCGTCTCGCGCTGCCAGGAGCTCGAATCCGGCGGCCGGATGATCGACGCCATCGTGACCAACACGATGCTTCCTGATATATCCAACGAGTTCCTGCGCCGCATGATGACCGGGGGTGCCGTCAACCGGGTGGCGATCGACGTGAAGGACGGCGAATTCACCTATTCATTTGATTGAAGGAGGAAAGTGAAATGGCGGACAAGAAAGGTGGCGGCGGCGGCACAAAACGCACAGTCAGCTACGAGGTTGACCTGATCGATTGCTTGCCAAAAGGGGTTGCATCCTACCTCGGCAAGGATCTGTCGGAAGAGTCGAGGGAGTTCATCAAATCGAAAAAGATCAAGCTGAAACCGCTCAAACTCGAGGTCGAGGGTGCATTCGATGACTTCAAGGACGACAAGACGATAGCCGTCGACAGCTATTTCTGCTATCGTGGGTTCTTTGTGGGTTTCGATAAGGCGGTCAAGAAGGCCCAAAAGGACGACAAGCCCGATCAGATCGAGAAGGCATACGGTGGGATCGAGGGAAACTGTAACAAAGCCCTGAAGAAATGGGCTGAGAAGGAGGCCTCCGGCGGCAAGGGCAGCGACGAGGAGGCCCTGGAAAAGGGCAACGAGGCGATGGAGGCGCTCAATGGGCTCGACCTGAAGGGCGTGTTCCAGAATCCCTGCGAATCCGCTCTCAACGCCCTGAAACCGCTGACGAAGGGCACACCCGACGCCGCAGCGGCCAAGAAGGCGAATGGCGCGCTGAACGAGGCGCAGCTCGATTTCGGCAATTTCGGGAAGAAGGCAGAAGAGGCTATCGGCACCCTTCTCGAAAATGCCAAGAAGATAAAGGACGACAAGAAGGCCTCTGCAGACGTGCAGAAGTTCGGCAAGGATGTCCTCAAATTCGAAGCGCGTCTGCAGCCCATTGTCGACGGCGCCAAGGAACTCACGAAGACCTTGGATACGGCGATCAAGGACACCGAGGCGGACAAGGTCGACGCGAGAGCCATGGCGGAACACTACAAGAAGTTCCAGAAACTGGCGGCGCTTGAAAAGAGTGCGCAGGACGCCATCGCCCTCGCCAAGAAGATGGCGCCTCAGCTCAAGAAGCTCACCACCGCCAACAAGAAGAAGTCGAAATAGACCATCCGACCGGTGGCCGGTCACGCCGGCCGCAGGCGCCAGATGGCCAGAAGGGACGTTGAGGATGACGCCGCCGGCGGACGAGCCGAAGAAGGACGCGCTGAAGTCGGCGCTCGACGCGCTACGCGCCGGCGCGCCGGCCAAGCCTGCCGCACCGGATTCGACCGCCGCGGCGCTGGCCGCCCTGCGTGCACAGGCCCCCGCGGCGCCCGTTCCCGGCGCCGCGCCCGACCCGCTCGCGGCCCTGCGCGCCCAGACCCCGGCCGCCTCGGCGCCTTTGACCGCCGACCCCTCCGCCGCCCTTGCCGCGCTGAA
>JANOGU010000389.1:0-11016 GCA_031406135.1 Rhodobacterales bacterium | reverse complement strand
GGCTTTCCTCGCCTCCGTCGCATCAGAGGCGAGGAAAGCCCGCCAGGGCTTGATGAGCCGGTGTCCGGGTGCCCCCCGGTCACACCCGTTCCAGCGCCAGCGCGATGCCCTGGCCGCCGCCGATGCACATGGTGACGAGCGCCCTGCGGCCGCCGGTGCGTTCCATCTCGGCCATGGCCTTCAGCGCAAGGATCGCCCCTGTCGCCCCGACCGGGTGGCCCAGCGCGATGGCGCCGCCGTTGGGGTTCACCCGCGCCGGATCGAAGCCCAGGGCCTGCGACACCGCGAGCGCCTGGGCGGCGAAGGCCTCGTTCGATTCGATCACGTCGAACTCCTCCACCATCAGGCCGGTCCGCTCCATGAGCGCGCGGACCGCCGGCACCGGGCCGATGCCCATGACGTCGGGCGCCACTCCGGCATGGGCGTAGCCGACAAGGCGTGCCCGCGGCACCCGGTCGCCCAGCGCATCCTCGCGCGCCAGGACCAGCGCCGCGGCACCGTCGTTGATGCCGCTGGCGTTGCCAGCGGTCACGCTGCCGTCCTTCTTGAACACCGGCCGCAGCGCCGCCAGCGCCTCGGCCGAGGTCGCCTTGGGGTGCTCGTCACGGTCGAAGACCACCGGCCCCTTCCTCCCAGGCACCTCGACCGGCACGATCTGCCCGGCAAAGCGCCCCTCGGCCTGGGCTAGGGCCGCCCGCCGCTGGCTTTCCAGCGCGAAGGCGTCCTGCATCGCGCGAGAAATGCCGTGGTCCATCGCCACGTTCTCCGCCGTCACCCCCATGTGGCCGGTGCCGAACGGGCAGGTCAGCGCCCCGGTCATCATGTCCACCGCCTTGGCATCCCCCATTTTCTGGCCGAAGCGGGCGGCGGACAGCACATAGGGCGACCGGCTCATGCTCTCCGCCCCGCCGGCCAGCGCGATGCCGGCATCGCCGAGGCTGAGCGCCTGGGCCGCCGAGACGATGGCCTGCGCGCCCGAGCCGCAGAGCCGGTTGACGTTCATCGCCGGCACGGTCGCAGGGACGCCGGCAGCCATGGCGGCCACGCGGGAGAGGTACATGTCGCGCGGCTCGGTGTTGATGACATGGCCGATGACCACCGTGCCGACCTCGTCCGGCGCAACGGCGGACCGCTCCATCGCGGCCCGCATCGCGACAGTAGCCAGATCGATGGGCGGCACACCGGCAAGTGCGCCGCCGAACGCGCCGATGGCGGTGCGGGCGCCGGACAGGATGTAGATCGGGGTCATGGGGCGGTCCTCCCTTGGGTCTGCCTGCTTATCAGGCTGGCGTAGCCGCGGCCCCCAGGCAAGCCCGCTTGGGCCGTTGACACCGCCTGACCGAGGCCGCAGTCAGGCCGCACGGAAGGAACTCCACCCATGCGCGCCCTGATTTCCGCCCACCTCGGCCTCGTCATCGCGGGGGCGGTGAGCTTCATCCTGATGGGCGCGGGCCAGTCGGTCTTCGGTCCGGCCCTGCCCGCCTTTGCCCGCGCCTTCACCATCGACACCGCCGAAGCCGGGATCCTGGTCTCGGCGCTCTGGGCCGGCAGCGCGGTCGGCGTGGCGCTGATGTACTGGCGCGGCAACGACGTCGTGCCGCGGCACGGGCTGGGTTTTCTGATCCTCGGCGCCGCGGGCATTGCCGCGGGCACTGGCTGGTGGGCCACGCTGGCCGCCACGGTGGTTTTCGGCATGGGCTACGGCGTCTCCACCGTGATCTACAACCGCCGGATGCTGGCGATTTTCGGGACGCGCGGGCCGGCGATGCTGGCCTTCCTGAACGCGCTCTTTGCCGCCGGCGCCATCGTGGCGCCGCTTGCCTTCGTGGCTTCCGGCGGCAGCACGCGCGCGGCCTACGCAACCCTTGCGCTCCTGGCGTCGGTGGCCTTCGTCTTCGCCAGCGGCATCGGCCGGGCGGAGGCGGTTGCCGGCGGAGCGCGCTACCGGATCCACCTGCCGATCCTGGCCTTCGGCGCCGTCGGCATCGGCTTCGAGGCCTGCCTGATCGGCCTCGGCCCGCTGGCGCTGATCGCGCTCGGCGCGTCCGAACCGGGGGCGGCGCGGCTGCTGTCGCTGTTCTTCCTGGCCTTCCTCGTCTCGCGCACCGTCCTTGTCGGCGTGGCGCATCTGGTCGCGCCCTTCACGCTCTACACCACGGCCCTGGGCGGGGCCGGGCTGATCGCGCTGGCGATGGCCGCGACCGGGTGGACCTGGCTCTTCGTGCCGATGGGCGCCTGCGCCGGGCTGTTCTTCCCCGGCTTCTACGTCGCCGGCGCTGCGCTGATGGGCGACGACAGGCGGGTGGGGCCGACGCTGATCGCCGCCGGGCTGGTCGGCGGCATCTCGGCGCCGATCCTGTTGTCGCGGGCGATGCAGGCGCAGGGCGACGCGGTGCTGTTTGCGGTGCTGGCCGCGGCCGGGATCGGCGTCGCGCTGGCGGCGCTGGCGATGCTGCGCGGAGTCAACCGCCAGGTCGCTGCCCGGGCCTGAGCGCAGTGCCTTCCGCTTTGGCGCGCGGCAGGGTTAGATGCCGGCGATGACCGGGGACCTGACCCAGATCTACGCGGCGCGGGTGGCGGAAGGCGCGCTGCGCCCCGACCCGGCACAGCACGCGATCCTGCCGCAGCTGCAGGCGCTGCGCGACTGGGCCGAGGCTTCGGGCGAACGCAGGCACGGCTTCTTCGCCCGCTTCGCGCGCGAGGCGGAGGTGCCGCGGGGCCTCTACCTCTGGGGCGGGGTGGGGCGCGGCAAGTCGATGCTGATGGACCTGTTCCACGCTGCCACCGACACGCCGGCCAAGCGGCGGGTGCATTTCCACGCCTTCATGCAGGAGGTGCAGGCCGGGCTGCACGCGGCTCGCAAGAAGCGCGTGGAGGACGCGCTGGTGCCGGTGGCCGAGGCGCTGCTGGCCGATCTGCGGCTGCTCTGCTTCGACGAGATGCAGATCACCGACATCGCCGATGCGATGATCGTGGGCCGGCTGTTCGAGCGGCTGATGGAGGGCGGCGTGGTCATTGTCGCCACCTCCAACCGCCCGCCCGAGAACCTGTACAAGGATGGGTTGAACCGGCAGCTGTTCCTGCCGTTTATCGCGCTGCTGCGCGAGAAGATGGAGGTGGTGGAGATCGAAAGCCCCACCGACTGGCGCCAGCACCGGCTGGCCGGCGCGCAGGTCTACTTCACGCCCGCGGGCATGGCGCGCGGGCAGATCGAGGCGATGTGGCAGGACCTGACCGGCGGGGCGCCGGACCGGCCGTTGGCGCTGAGCGTGAACGGGCGGGCGGTGGAGCTGGCGCGCTTTGCCAACGGGGTCGGGCGGGCGACGTTCTGGGAACTCTGCGCGCGGCCGCTGGGTCCGGCCGACTACCTCGCCATCGCTGGGGCGGTGCGGGTGCTGATCGTCGAGGACATCCCCCAGCTGTCCTCGCAGAACTACAACGAAGCCAAGCGCTTCGTCACCCTGATCGACGCGCTCTACGAGGCCCGCGTGCGGCTGATCGCCTCGGCGGCCGACGTGCCGGAACGGCTCTACATCGAGGGCGCAGGGTCCTTCGAGTTCGAGCGCACGGCCAGCCGCCTGCGCGAGATGCAGGGCGCAGACGGGGCGCAGGGCGAGCCGTAGGGCGGGCTTCAGCCCGCCACGGGCCTGCGCCCCACCGCCCGGATCAGCGCCAGCCCGCGCGGCAGGTCTGGCTCCCCTTTCGGGGTGGTGACGCCCGGGTGAACTGCGGACCCTTGCGCCGCCGGTCATACAGCGCGCGTCTCTCCGGCAAGCACGGCATGGCGCGGGCAGGTGACGAGGTGGTCGTTGACCAGGCCCGCGGCCTGCATGAAGGCGTAGACGATGGTCGGTCCGCAGAACTTGAAGCCTTTGGATTTCAGCGCCTTGGACATTGCCTCAGCGGCCGGCGGTGCGGCCGGGACCTCGCCCATCCGGGTGAAGCGGTTCTGCACCGGAACGCCGTTCACGAAGGACCAGACGAACGGCACGAAGCCGCCCTCGGCCTCCAGCGCGAGCCAGGCGCGGGCGCCGGCGATGGTGCCCTCGATCTTGCCACGGTGGCGGACGATGCCGGGGTCGAGGAGGAGCCGCGCCACTTCGGCCTCGCCCCAGCCTGCAATCACCACCGGATCGAACCCGGCAAAGGCGCCGCGGAAGCCCTCGCGCTTGCGCAGGATGGTGATCCAGGCGAGCCCGGCCTGAAAGCTCTCGAGGATCAGCATCTCCCACAGCGCCCGGCCGTCACGTTCGGGCACGCCCCATTCCGCGTCGTGGTAGGCGACGTAGAGCGGGTCGTCGCCGCACCAGGGGCAGCGGTCGGTCATCGGTGTCTCCGTTCCTCTTGGCCGGATTCACCGGCGGTTAGGGAAGCCCGCGCAAGTTGGCGCAGGTCAAGGTCCGAGGCCAGTGCCCCATGCGCGACGCAACCCGCATCCCCCGCGCCGACATCCCGCGCGACGAGTCCAGCCCGCTGGCTGCCGCCATCGCCACGCAGGACCGGCAGGCGGTGGCGATGGTCGAGGCGGCGATTGCCGCCCGGCGGGTGCGGTTGGCCTACCAGCCGGTGGTGCTCGGCGCCGCGCCCGATCGCGTGGGGTTCTGGGAGGGGCTCACCCGGGTGCTGGACGACACCGGCCGGGTGATCCCGGCGCGGGAGTTCATGGCGGCGGTGGAGGTCACCGAAGCCGGCCGCCAGATCGACTGCCTGGCGCTGGAGGCGGGGCTCTCGACGCTGCGCCAGAACCCCGGCCTGCGCATCGCCATCAACATGTCGGCCCGTTCCGTCGGCTATCCGCGCTGGCAGCGCATCCTCAAGCGCGAGCTAGGCGCCCGCGGCACGGTGGCGGAGCGGCTGATCCTGGAAATGTCCGAGGCCTCGGCCCTGATCGTGCCCGATCTGGTGACCGCCTTCATGGGCGAGATGCAGGCCGAGGGCGTGGCCTTCTCGCTCGACGATTTCGGCGCGGGCTTCACCTCGTTCCGGCTCCTGCGCGACTTCGGCTTCGACATGGTCAAGATCGACGGCCAGTTCGTGCGCGGCGTGGCCGGCAATCCTGACAACCAGGCCCTGGTGCGGGCGCTGGTGGCGGTGGCGCGGCAGTTCGACATGGTGACGGTGGCCGAAGCGGTGGAGACGGCCGCGGAAGCCGCGTTCCTGCAGACCCTCGGCATCGGGGCGATGCAGGGCTACCTCTACGGCGTGCCCACCGTCCGCCCGCCCTGGGTGGAAGAGCCGCAGCGTCGGCGCGCCTGACCCGCCCCGCCGTTGGCGGCTTGCCGCCATGCAGGCAACGCCGCGGCCCCTTGCAATCCGTGCGCCTTGATTCGCTGCTGTGCAGCGTCTACGCGCTGTGGCAACTGGGCGGGGACGGACCCCGCCCGGGACAAGGGGGATCGGGCGATGACCGGGGTCGTGATCGTGTCGGCGGGGCGGACCGCCGTGGGCAGCTTCAACGGGGCCTTTGCCTCCACCCCCGCCCATGACCTGGGCGCCGCGGTGATCGAGGCCGTGGTCGCCCGCGCCGGCATCGACAAGGCCGAGGTTTCCGAAACCATCCTCGGCCAGGTGCTGACCGCCGGCCAGGGCCAGAACCCGGCGCGTCAGGCCCACATCAAGGCCGGCCTGCCGAAGGAAAGCTCCGCCTGGGGGCTGAACCAGGTCTGCGGCTCGGGTCTTCGCGCGGTCGCGCTGGCCGCCCAGCACGTGCAGCTTGGCGATGCCGACATCGTGGTCGCGGGCGGTCAGGAATCGATGAGCCTGTCGCCGCACGTCGCGCATCTGCGCGCCGGGCAGAAGATGGGCGACCTCAGCTTCATCGATTCGATGATCCGCGACGGGCTCTGGGACGCCTTCTACGGCTAACACATGGGCCAGACGGCAGAGAACGTCGCCAACCAGTGGCAGATTTCCCGCGACATGCAGGACCAGTTCGCGCTTGCCAGCCAGAACAAGGCCGAGGCCGCGCAGAAGGCGGGCAGGTTCAAGGACGAGATCATCCCTTTCATCGTCAAGACCCGCAAGGGCGACATCGCGGTCGATGCCGACGAATACATCCGTCACGGCGCCACCCTCGACGGCATGCAGAAACTGCGCCCGGCCTTCGCCAAGGACGGCTCGGTGACCGCGGGCAACGCCTCGGGCCTGAACGACGGCGCGGCGGCAGTGCTGGTGATGAGCGAGGCGAATGCCGCGAAGCGGGGCCTCAAGCCCATCGCCCGGATCGCGGCCTATGCCACCGCGGGGCTTGATCCCTCGATCATGGGCGTGGGGCCGATCCACGCTAGCCGCAAGGCACTGGCCAAGGCGGGGTGGAAGGTCGGCGACCTCGACCTGGTCGAGGCCAACGAGGCCTTCGCGGCGCAGGCCTGCGCGGTCAACAAGGACATGGGCTGGGACCCGGCGATCGTGAACGTGAACGGCGGCGCCATCGCCATCGGCCACCCGATCGGCGCCTCGGGCGCGCGGGTGCTGAACACGCTACTGCACGAGATGGTACGGCGCGACGCGAAACGCGGCCTGGCCACGCTGTGCATCGGCGGCGGCATGGGCGTGGCGCTCTGCGTCGAGCGGTAAGCTCAATGTGGCCGTTCATCAGGCCAAAGAAGACTCTGAAGGAAATCGAGATAGAGCGATTTCCGGAACTTGTGGACGCCGTTGCGAAGAAGTGGCCGAAGTATCTGCAGGAAATGGAGAAGTCGGGATTCTCCGATCCACCACTTGACTATCAGTTCTTGACCTTTGGTATCAACGCCGCCAAAGCGCTTCGCCAAGCAAACTATGCGTTGCGCCTGTCGGAGGACGGTTACTTCTACATGGCGGTGGCCGTTGGGATGCTAAAGTCAGGACTGTTCACCCAGCAGCAGATCGAAGCGGCTATCGGTCGTGAAATTCCTCTCTCGATAGTCACTGTGGGCCTTTTCGGCGGGGCAGGAATAAGCCGACTGGAGGAATTCGACAAACTATGACCGTCAGCGAGAATGAAAAAAGGGGAGGGACGGAACACATGGCACGGGTTGCACTGGTCACCGGCGGGTCGCGCGGCATTGGCGCGGCGATTTCGGCGGCGCTGAAGGAGGCAGGCTACACGGTCGCCGCCAACTACGCCGGCAACGACGAGGCGGCGGCGAAGTTCACCGCGGAGACCGGGATTCCGGCCTACAAGTGGTCGGTGACGGACTATGACGCCTGCGCCGCGGGCGCGGCCAAGGTCGAGGCCGACCTCGGTCCCATCGACGTGGTCGTCGCCAATGCCGGGATCACCCGCGACGCGCCGTTCCACAAGATGACGCGCGAGCAGTGGCACCAGGTGATCGACACCAACCTCACCGGCGTGTTCAACACCGTGCATCCGGTCTGGCCGGGCATGCGCGACCGCAAATTCGGCCGGGTCATCGTGATCTCGTCGATCAACGGCCAGAAGGGCCAGTTCGCGCAGGTCAACTACGCCGCGACCAAGGCCGGCGACCTCGGCATCGTCAAAAGCCTGGCCCAGGAAGGCGCACGCGCCGGCATCACCGCCAACGCCATCTGCCCGGGCTACATCGCCACCGACATGGTCATGGCGGTGCCGGAAAAGGTGCGCGAACAGATCATCGCGGGCATCCCGGCCGGCCGCCTGGGCGAGCCGCAGGAAATCGCCCGCATTGTGGTGTTCCTGGCCTCGGACGGTGCCGGCTTCATCACTGGTTCGACCGTCAGCGCCAACGGTGGCCAGTTCTTTGTCTGAAACGGACGGCGCCGGGACCCATTCCGGCTCCATCCTGAAGAGCCGGTCGATCCCGCAGCCGATCGACCTCGCGCGGGAAATGGGTGTGGCGCAGCGCACACACGGGATAGGCCCGTTCCGGCAGCTGCGTCAGATCGCCGGCCTGGCGCTGGGCCGGGCGCGGATGACGCCGCTGGAATACTATGCCTACGCGCTGTTCCGCCCGGGGCTGACCAGTGCCGACCGGCGCGCCTATGTCTTTGCCGGCGCGCAGCGGGCGCTGAACCTGCGGCTGTCGCCCTCGCATCTGCGCGGGCTGCACGGGCTGATGTCCGACAAGCTCCTGTGCGCGCTGGTGCTCGACCAGGCGGGGTTTCCCACGCCGCCGACGCTGGCGCTTTTCTCGACCGGGACTGCGGCGCCCGCGCTGCGCTGTTTCTCGACCCCGCAAGCGCTGGCCGACTGGCTGCTGCGCGAGGCGCCGCTGCCGGTCTTCGGCAAGCCGCTTGACGGGTCGCTGGGGATCGGCGCCGCGTCGATCCTGGCAGCGGAGGGAGACGACCTGATCCTCGGCGATGGCCGGCGGGTGTCCGCGGCCGCGCTGATGGAAGAGATTGCGCGGGACTACGGCAGCGGCTGGCAGGTGCAGCCGCTTCTGCGGCTGCATCCGGAAGTGGCCGAGATCGCGGGTATCGCGGTGGCCATGCTTCGCGTCGTCACGCTGCGCGAGGCCGACGGACCGCGGGCGCTGTATGCGTACCTGCGTTTGCCGGCCAAGGGCGCGATGATCGACACCAATCAGCCGCAGGGCCCAAGCGGCCATGTGGTGGTGGAACTCGATACGGGCGCGCTGGGCCGGGCGCAGAGCAAGTGGGAGACGAACGCAAAGGCGCTGGCAATCTCGACAGCGACGGGCGTGTCGCTGGCGGGGCGCCGCTTGCCTTTCGTGGCAGAGGCGCGGGTTCTTTGCGAGGCCGCGCACCATCTGTTTCCGCAGCATGGCATTCTCGGCTTCGACGTCGCCTTGACGGCGGAGGGGCCGGTGATCGGCGAGATCAACAGCCTGCCGCACCACACCAGCTGGCAGCAGGCGGCCGACCGCGGGCTGATGAACCCCGACTTCGCGCCACGCATCGCCGCCGCCATCGCCGAGACCGACCGCCGCCTCGCCCGCCTGGCCGCGGAGGAGGCGCGCCTTGCCGGGAAAGCCCCGCTGCGTCGCGGCGGTCGGTAGCGGTCCGGTAAATGGCCCACGCAACGACAATTCTGCGGCACACACCGGCTCGCACGGTCGACTTGGGGCAGGCGCTGCGCTGGGCCGCGGCGCAGGCGGGCGTCTCGACGCTGCGGATCGGCCTCGACGTGCTGCGTCGGCAGATCGGGCCGCAGAAGCTGACCGGCGTCGACTACTTCCTCTACGGTCTGCACAGCCCGACGATCCCGCGCGCGACCCGCGGCGACTTCATCGGCGAGGCGCCGGTCACGGCCCTGAACGCCGCCATCGCCGGAGGACCCGCAGAGGTGCTGGTCGGGCTCCTGCGCGACAAGCTGATGACCGAGGCGGTTCTGGCGCGGGCCGGCCTGCCGACGGCGCGTACCCGGGCCGTCTTCGCCCCCCGTTCGCGGGTCACGCTGGTTCTCGCGCTGCGCTCGGCCGAGGAATTGGCTGCGGCATTTCTGGCCGACGACGCCCTGCCGGTTTTTGGCAAGCCGCTTTTCGGCTCGCGCAGCGTCGGCACGGTCGGAATCGAGGAACGCCTGGACGGAGGCCGGGTGCGGTTGAGCGACGGCCGCGAGGTTCCCGCCATGGCGCTGGCTGAAGAGATCGCGATGGGCTGGCCGGAGGGCTATCTGTTGCAGGACCGCATTGTGCCGCATCCTGACTATGCGCGGCTCACTGGGCCGGCGCTCGGCATCCTGCGTGTCGCCACCCTGGCCGAGGCTGCCGGTCCGGGGCTGCTCTACACCGTCGCGCGGCTGCCGGCACCGGGCGCGATGGCCGACGACATCGGTGCCGGGCTGAGCTCCGGCGTGCATGTCGACCCGGCCGACGGCCGTGTGATCCGGGCGCAGGCGGGCAACCGTCTGGGCGGTACGGCGTTGGTGCTGACGCCGGTGACGCAGGTACCGATTGCCGGTGCCGTCGTGCCGATGGTGGCAGAGGCCGTGGTGCTGGCGCTCAAGGTCCAGGATCTCTTTGCGCAGCATCGGGTTCTGGGCGTCGATATCGGCCTGTGCGAAGCCGGACCGGTCGTTGTGGAGGTCAACGCCAACCCCCTGCACGGGCTCTACCAGCGCGCCGCCACCCGCGGCTTTCTGAACCCCGACATGGCGCCGCGGCTGGCGGCGATGCTGCCGCCGCGCCACCTGCTGCGCCGCCGGTTCCGCCAGCTCGCATGACCCGAGGCCGCGCCACGGCCGTAGGCTTCATCGCCATCCTGCTCTGGGCGCTGCTCGCGCTCCTGACCGTGGCCAGCGCGCCGGCCTCGCCCCTGGTCCTGAACGCGCTGACCTTCACCGTCGGCGGGGCGGTCGGGCTGGTCTGGGTGGCGGCCTCGGGCGGGCTCGGGCGGCTGCGGGGCGTTGGCGTCGGCGTCTACGCCTTCGGAACGCTGGCGCTGTTTTCCTACCACATGGTCTATTTCTCGGCCCTGCGGCTGGCGCCGCCGGAACAGGCCAGCCTGGTGGCCTATCTCTGGCCGCTGTTCATCGTGCTGTTCTCCAGCCTTCTGCCGGGCGAGCGGCTGCGGGCGGGGCATGTGACCGGGGCGCTGATCGCCTTTGCCGGTGCGGCGCTGGTGGTGATGCGGGGTGGCGCGGGATTCGATCCGGGCGCGGCGAAGGGGCTGGCCCTGGCCTTCGCCTGCGCGTTGATCTGGGCGGGCTATTCGGTCCTGTCGCGGCGCCTGGGGAACGTGCCGACCGACGCGGTGGCGCTGTTCTGCTGCGCCACCGCGACCCTGAGCGCGCTGGCCGCGTGGGTGGCGGCAGCGGCGGGGATCGAGCCCGCGGTCTGGCCAGCCGGGCCGGCGGGATGGCTTGCCGTGTTGGGCCTGGGCCTCGGCCCGGTGGGGCTGGCCTTCTACGTCTGGGACATCGGCGTGAAGCGCGGCGACATCCAGCTCCTGGGGGTCGCGGCCTACGCCGCGCCGCTGCTGTCCACACTGGCGCTTGTGGCCGCAGGCAAAACGCCTGCAAGCCTGACGCTGCTCGCGGCCGCCGCACTCATTACGCTTGGGGCGGCGCTGGCGACCCGCGCCAGCGCCCGCCGGGTCACACCTGCATCAGGCGGGTGATCTCTTCCTTCA
>JANOGU010000387.1:0-9382 GCA_031406135.1 Rhodobacterales bacterium | reverse complement strand
GGCATGTAGCGAAAGCCCTTCTCGGCCGGCGCATTGGCGGTGTTCACCGCGGTCGCGGTGCGGGCAACGCGGCCCACCAGGCCCTCGCCCAGGCGCATCCGGGTAACGTGGACGGATTCGCGGCGCAGCCCCTCGGTGGCGCAAAGCTCCAGCGTCTCGGGGTCACGGAACAGGTAGATCGAGCAGACCTCGGTCCGCATCGAATCGGCGATCAGCTTGACGATCCGGTCCAGCCGGTCCTGCCCGCCGACCGCGGCCGCCAGCGTGTCGCGCAGGCGGCGCAGGAGCTTGCGGCTTTCGCTCTCGCTTCGGTCGGTCATGAAACCCCGGGCAGCCCTTGTCGGTCCCGTTAGACCATGGGGCCGTGGGTTCGGGAAGCCCCGTCAGGCGGCTCCTGCGGCGTCCTGCCGTATTCCGCGACAGGCGCGGCCTCTGCGCGCGCGCACCGGCGGCGAGGCACTGAGACGCGGCGGGCCGCGGCCCGGTCGACCGTGCTCAGGCCCTTTCCAGCGCGAAGGCGTCGTGCAGCGCCTGGACGGCCAGTTCCATGTATTTGCGGTCGATCAGCACCGAAATCTTGATCTCAGACGTGGTGATGACCTTGATGTTGATGTTCTCGGCGGCCAGCGCCTTGAACATCGTCGCCGCGACACCGGCGTGGGACCGCATGCCGATACCCACGACCGAAACCTTGGCCACGTCGTCGTCCACGACCACGCGCTCGAACCTGAAGGCGCCCGAGGCGCCGGCCTCGGCGATGGCCCGTTCGGCCCGGGCGACCTGGTTGGTGGGGCAGGAGAAGGTCATGTCGGTGAACCCCTCCTCGGAAATGTTCTGGATGATCATGTCGACATTGACGCCGGCATCCGCCAGGGGCCCGAAGATCGCCGCCGCGACGCCCGGCCGGTCGGCGACCTTCAGAAGCGTCATCTTCGCCTCGTCGCGGTTGAAGGCGACGCCGGAGACTACTCTCGATTCCATGATGTCCTCCTCGGCGCATACAAGCGTGCCGGATGTGTCGGTGACGTCGTCGATGCTCGACACTACGCGCAGGCGCACGTTGTAGCGCATGGCAAGTTCCACCGAGCGGGTCTGCAGCACCTTGGCGCCGAGCGAGGCCAGTTCCAGCATCTCCTCGAAGGCGATGCGATCCAGCTTGCGGGCCTTTTTCACGATCCGCGGATCGGTGGTGTAGATGCCGTCCACGTCGGTGTAGATGTCACAGCGTTCCGCCCCGAAGGCGGCGGCGAAGGCCACCGCGGTGGTGTCGGACCCGCCCCGGCCCAGCGTGGTGATCCGGCCTTCGGGCGACACGCCCTGGAAGCCCGCGACCACGGCGACGCGGAATCCCTCGGCGAACTTGGCGTCGATGTGCTCGCGCGGGATCGAGACGAAACGCGCCTGGCCATGCTGCGAGGTGGTGTTGATCGGCACCTGC
This sequence comes from Rhodobacterales bacterium, assembly GCA_031406135.1. GTDB lineage: Bacteria > Pseudomonadota > Alphaproteobacteria > Rhodobacterales > Rhodobacteraceae > JANOGU01. The sequence continues at coordinate 7,944 of JANOGU010000387.1, read as the reverse complement.
CAGCCCTGCCAGGACCGTGCGGGCACGTCCATGTCCTGGAGCCTGAGCGCCATCAGGCCGGCGGTGACGTTCTCGCCGGAAGCGACCACGGCATCGTATTCGCGCGCGTCGTAAAGCTTGGACGTCGCCTCGACCCAGCCCACCAGCTCGTTGGTCTTGCCCGACATCGCCGAGACGATGACGATGACGTCATAGCCGCGCGCCACCTCCGCCTGCACCCTGCGGGCGGCGTTCTCGATGCGGGCGAGGTCGGCGACCGAGGTGCCGCCGAATTTCATCACCAGAAGCGGCATGGGCGGGCCCCGTTGGCGTTCGGGCGGGGGTTCTACGCGGCGCGGGGGGGCGGCGCAAGAGCGCGCCGCCGCGCCCGGGCGGGCGCTCATCAAGCCCTTGCGGGCTTTCCTCGCTCCGGTTGCGCCGCGCAGCCGAGGAAAGCCCGCAAGGGCTTGATGAGGCGGTCAGGCGAGCGTGCGGGGTCCGTGCGGCGTGGCGAAGACCGCCGCGACGGCGGGTGGGCCGGTCTCGATGCGCAGGCGGTCGTCGGGCAGGCGCGGCGCCAGCCAGGCCGCCAGCGCCGCGCCTTCGGGATGCGTGACGGTGAGGCGCGTCAGGCGCAGGCCACGGTCGGGCAGCGCCCGGGCGGGATGCGCCTCGCCCTGCCACTGGATCAGCGCCGGGAATGCGTCGTCCCAGGGCTGCCGCCCGTCCGGCGGCACCGCGATGCGCCAGCGGAACGGGCCGCGGGTCAGCGCCATGGGCACCCCGGCGACGGCCGGGGCCTCTGCCAGCGCGGCGTCGAGGTCGGAGGTCCGCGCGATCCAGTTGGTCAGCCGCGGCGGACCGCTGCGTTCGTCCATCCCGAACCAGCGCGGGCGACCGGGCGCGGGGGCGTCGGGGTCGATGGCGATGACCTCCAGATAAAGGTCACCGCAGCCGATCAGGCGGTTGTGCGTGCCCATCGCCGGATGCTGCCCGACCGCCGGCTCCAGCGGCAGCCCCAGCGCCGCCGCCACCGCCGCCGCGCCCTCGGCCAGCACCGGCGCCGTCACCGCAAGGTGGTCAAGCCACAGCATCCGCGACCGTCCGCGTCACGATCCCTTGCGCCCGCAACGCCGCGGCCAGACCCAGGAACCGCGCCTCGACGACCTCGCCGAAAAGCCCGTCGCCAAGCGGTGTCAGCTGCAGGTCAAGCTCGCGCTTCTTCGGCCGCCAGTGCAGCTCACCCGCCTCGGCCGGATCGGCGGTGCCGAACATCGCGCCGAAGCGCATCGCCTTGCCCAGGACCTCGGCGTCCTGGATCTCCTCGTCGGACAGCAGCCGGAACAGCGGCTCCAGCCGCGACCCGGCGCGGCTGTTCTTGTAGCGGTGCAACAGCGCCAGCCCGAGGAACACGCGGCCCGGATGGTCGAGCCCGCCGAGGTTCGTCCGCGTGGCGTTGTCGAAGCAGACCTCGGCCCGGTAATCGGGGTGCGCCCGCCAGGTGGTGTCGTGCAAGAGACAGGCGGCGCGGATCAGCCGCTGGCGGGCGGGCGGGGCGTCCCGGTACAGCGGCATCAGGAAGTTGTAGAGCTTCTTGCCGTAGCCCGGCATCCGTGCCGAGGTGATCTCGGCCACCCGCGCCGCCTCGATCAGCGGGTCGCGGGCGCGCAGCCGCTCGGGCATCTGCTCGTAGAGCAGTCCCTCGCGGATGCCGTAGGCCGAGACGTCGATCTCGCCGGGCTTGAACATCAGCACCAGTTCCCGCAGCACCTCAACCGCCAGCGGCACCAGCTCCATGCGGTCCACCGAGGTGCCGGTGCGCAGGCGCAGCAGCGCCTGGTCCTGGTTGCCGATCCAGTCGAGCGTGTCCAGAACGCCCTGCGGCGTCATGCGGTATTCGTGCAGCACGGTCAGCGGATAGTTGCGCCGGTCCATATCCAGCCGCGCGATCACCCGCCACGAGCCGCCGACCAGGTAGATGCGGTCGCCGTCCGGCTTGATCTGCTCCTTCAGCCCCTTCAGGACCTTGCGGATATGCTCGCGGCGCGGCTCGACGCCGTCGATCTGCATCAGCCGGAACGGCCCGAGCGGAGAGCTCGCGCGGCGGCCGACCTTTCCGTCCCCGATCCGCGCCAGTTCCATCGAGTTGCCGCCGATGTCGCAGACGATGCCCTTGGCATCCGGCCAGCCCAGGAGCACGCCCTGCGCCGACAGCCGCGCCTCCTCGTCGCCGTCGATGACCCAGAGCTTGAGCCCGCATTCCGCCTCGACCTGGCGCTGGAAGTCGGGACCGTCCGCCGCCTCGCGCACCGCCGCGGTGGCCACGGTGACCAGCGGCGAGACATCCATGCCGCGGGCCAAGAGCGCAAAGCGGCGCAGCGCGACGACAGCGCGGTCGCGGCCCCGGGCGTTGAGCCTGCCGGTCTGGGCGATGCCCTTGCCGAGGCCGGCCATGACCTTCTCGTTGTAGAAGTATGCCGGGCTGCGGGCGGCGCCGTCGAAGACCACCATGCGGATCGAGTTCGAGCCCACGTCGATCACGCCCACACGGCTGAGCGCGCGGGCCGAGGGGTCGTCGAACAGCGGCCGCCCGAAGAGCGGCGAAAGGTCGTCGTGCGAATCCGCGTCCATCATGGCCATCCCCCCGGAGTGGTCGGCGCGGACCATGACGGCGGGGGCGGCGGCGGTCAATCGGGCTTGGGCTGCGCTTCAGCGCGCCGTCGCGCCAACGGCGCGCAATGAATGCGCCCCCTACGCCGCGCTCTCGTCGCGCAGGATGGCGAGCCGCGGCGCGTCCTTGGCGCCGGCGGTGCCGCGGCCCGAGAGCGAGGGGTTCTCCATGAAGAAGCGGTGGCAGGAGAAGCCGTCGCCGGCCGGCTCGGCGCGGTCATAACGGCCGTCGGGCCGCAGCACCCAGCTATGCGCGGTGTCGGCGAGATTGGCCGCCATGATCTGGCTGACGATCTGCTCCTTCACCGTCGGGTTCCTGACCTCCACCAGCGTCTCGACCCGCCGCGTCAGGTTGCGCCCCATCCAGTCGGCCGAGGACATGAACACCCGGGCTTTTTTCGACCGCAGGCCGTGGCCGTTGCCGAAACAGGCGATGCGGGAGTGTTCGAGGAAGCGGCCGACAATGGATTTCACCCGGATGTTCTCGCTGAGGCCCAGGATTCCCGGGCGCAAGCCACAGATGCCACGCACCACGGCGCTGATCTTCACCCCCGCCTGGCTTGCAGCATAGAGCGCGTCGATCACATCCGGCTCGACCACCGCATTGACCTTGAACCAGATTTCCGCAGGGCGGCCGCTGCTGGCGTGTTCCGCCTCGGCCTCGATCATCTCCAGGAGCCTTGACTTCAGATTGATGGGAGAAATCGCCAGGTTTTCCAGATTGTCCGGCTGCACATAGCCGGAGAGGTAATTGAACACCTTGGTCGCATCCCGCCCCAGCGCCGGATCACAGGTGAACAGCGACAGGTCGGTGTAGATGCGCGCGGTGATCGGATGGTAGTTGCCGGTGCCGTAGTGGGTGTAGGTGACGAGGTTCTCGCCCTCGCGCCGGACCACTGTGCTGATCTTGGCGTGCGTCTTGTACTGCAGGAAGCCGTAGACGACATGGGCGCCCGCACGTTCCAGCCGGCGCGACTGCTTGATGTTGGCCGCCTCGTCGAAGCGGGCGCGCAATTCGACCAGCGCGGTGACCGACTTGCCCGCCTCCGCCGCCTCGCAGAGCGCCGCGACAATCGGGCTTTCCGACGAGGTGCGGTACAGCGTCTGCTTGATCGCCAGAACGTTGGGGTCCGCCGCCGCCTGCTGCAGGAAGCGGTTGACCATGTCGAAGGTCTCGTAGGGGTGGTGCAGCAGCATGTCCTTCTGCCGGATCGCGGAAAAGATGTTGCCGTCGTGATCCTCCACCCGTTCCGGCACCCGCGGCGTGAACGGCGGCCAGAGCAGATCGGAGCGCGCCGGCAGGATCAGCTCCTTGAGGTCGGCGATGCCGATCAGCCCGCGCACTTCGACGACCTGGCTTTCGGGGACGCCCAGTTCCTCGATGATCGTGGCCCGCAGGCCCGGGGGCGCGCCGGCCGACAGCTTCAGCCGGATCACCTCGCCGCGACGGCGGCGCTTCAGCGCGGTCTCGAACTCGCGCACCAGGTCCTCGGCCTCGTCCTCGACTTCGAGGTCGCTGTCGCGCAGCACGCGGAAGGTGCAGTGGCCCTTGTCGACATAGCCGGGAAACAGCCGGCCGAGGTGCAGCAGCAAAAGCTCTTCCAGCGGCAGGAAGCGGTGCTCGCCGCTGCGGGCCGGCAGGGGGACGAAACGCTTTACCTGCTGCGGGATCGGCAGCAGCGCCTCGAGCGCGCGGCCGTCGGTGGCGCGTTCCAGGTCCAGCGCCAGACAGAAGCCGGTGTTGGGGATGAACGGAAACGGGTGCGCCGGGTCGATGGCCAGCGGCGACAGGATCGGGAAGACCTTGGTCAGGAAGTGGTCGTCCAGATGCTTGAGGTCGCGCGAATTCAGCTTCGACCGGCTCAGGATGTGGATGCCCGCATCCTCCATCCCGCGTTTCAGCCGGTTCAGCACCGACTGCTGCGTCTGCATCAGCCGCCGGGCGTCGGCGTTGATCAGGTCAAGCTGTTCGGAGGCCGAAAGCCCGTCCTCGGACCGCGCGGCGTTGCCGGAGCGGACAAAGGCCATCAGCCCCGCGACGCGGACGGTGTAGAACTCGTCGAGGTTGTTGGCCGAGATCGACAGGAACCGCAGCCGTTCGAGAAGCGGCACGCCGGGGTTCGACGCCTCCTCGACGACGCGCCAGTTGAACGCGAGCCACGAGAGCTCGCGGTTGAAGAACCGGCTCGGACCCTTTGGGTCGAGAGCGGCCACCCTGGTCGCGGCGGGGTAGGATGCGCGCAGGAAGTCGGTTTCGGTCATGGCTGGCACGAGATGGAGCCCTTGATTGTGACGTCAGTGTTGCGCAGGACGGGGCCGACAACAATTTCCTTCGTCAGGAATTGCCGAAATCGCAAAAGAAAACTCGATCCCGGTCAGTCGTCCATGCCCAGAGCCGCCGCCGCCAGCGGCACGGTGATCGCCCGGCCCTGCGCCAGCGCCCGGGCGTCGAGATCGGCGACAAGCCGTCCGGCCGTGGCAAGGCTGCGTTCCATGCGCGGTAGCAAGTAGCCGATCACCTCCGGCGCGACGGTGACCTGACGGTCGGCGAACAGCTTGGCCAGCACGGCGGCGAGCAGGGCATCGTCAGGGGCGGGAAGCAGCGCCACCGCCGACGCGGCCAGGCGGCTTGCGAGGTCGGCAAGTCGCACCCCCCAGTCCCGTGGCGGACGCCGCGCGGCCAGAAGGACGGGTGCGCCCTCGGCCTGCGCGAGGTTCAGCAGATGCAGGAGCGCGCGTTCCCGCGCGGGGTCGCCGGCAACCGCCTCGGCCGCGTCCACCGCCACGCCCGCCGTGGCCAGCCCGGGCACCGCAGCCTCGGTCAGGTCGCAACCCTCCGCCCAGGCCGTGCCCGGACGGTCGCCCTGCCACAGCCGCGCGAGATGCGTCTTGCCCGCGCCTTCCGGACCGGCCAGGACAAGCCGCCCCTGCGGCCAGCCCTGCCAGCCGTCCACCGCGGCCAGCGCCGCGGCATTGGCAGGCGCGACCACAAAGTCGCCGCGCCCCAGTGCGGCGCGCACCGGCAGGTCGAGGATCAGCTGCCGGCTCACTCCGCGGCCTTGTCCTGGTCGGCCGGCATATCGCCCGGCGCTTCGTCCGGTGCTTCGACCGGCGGATCGGCCCCGCGGTAGAGCAGGCTGTCCCGATACTGTTCGCCCGTGAAACGCACCAGCACGCCAATCATCGCCGCCACCGGCACGGCGATCAGCAGGCCGAGGAAGCCGAAGATCGAGCCGAAGACGGACAGCGCGAACAGCAGCCAGACCGGGTGCAGCCCGACCGATTCGCCTACCAGCTTGGGCGTGATGACGTTGCCCTCGAGGAACTGCCCCAGCGCGAAGACCCCGACCACGGCGCCGATCCAGACCCATTCGCCCCAGAACTGGAACAGCGCCAACCCGATGGCCAGCCCGCCGCCGACCAGGGCACCGACATAGGGAATGAAGGTGATTGCGCCGGCAAGGGCGCCCACGAGCGGCCCGAACTGCAACCCGACCAGCGCCAGCGCGATCATGTAGTAGATGCCCATGACCAGGCAGACCGACAGCTGCCCGCGCACGAAGGCCGCAAGCTTCGCGTCGATCTCGCGCGCGAGGCTGCGCACCACCGGCGCATGGTCGCGCGGCAGCATGGCGTCGATGCGGGCAAGCATCCGGTCCCAGTCGAGCAAGAGGTAGAACGACACCACCGGCACCACGACGAGGAAGACCAGCGCGTTGATCACCTCCAGGGCCGAGCCGATCAGCGCGTTGGCGAACTGGCCGCCCTTCGACCGGATCGTCTCGCCGATCGAGACGATGGTCTGGCGGATGGTGGAGGTCTCGTCCTTCAGGTCGGGAAAGCGGTCCAGCAGGAACGCCTGCAGGCTCTGGAAATAGGCCGGTGCGGCGTTCACCAGCGCGGTGAGCTGCTGCACCAGGAGCGGGATGACGGCGAGGATCAGGAGCACCGCCACCAGCGCCACGCCGAGCGCGATCAGCACCGTGGCCAGCGCCCGCGACAGGCCCAGCCGCTCCAGCCGGTCAGCGACCGGATCGAGCAGGTAGGCGATGGCGCCGCCGGCGACGAAAGGCAGGATCACGTTGCCCAGGAACCAAAGCGCGAGCAGAAAGACCGCCGCCGCGATCCCCCAGTAGCGCGCCTGTTCCCGGATCGGCAGGGCCATCACCGCATCCCCTTCGCCCCTGACATGGCGCAAGGGGACTGAGGGCGCAAGCCCGCGGCGTTGACCGGGGCAGGCGCGGCGGGGTATCCTGCGCCGCGCGACAGAGGAGTGCCCCGACGATGGACCGGACCGTCACCTTCGCCACCCGCCTGCGCGGCTGACCCGCGCCGGACTTCTCCGGGCCGGACCCGCGATGGCCGGCCCCCGATCTTCCTCGAAACGAAAGACAAAGCCATGCCAGACGACACCGACCGCCCCGCGGAGGGCGAAGGCGCGCACGCGCCAAAGCCTGCCAAGATCATCCTGCCCACGGTGAAGAAGGGCTTCGACCCGGCCTCGCTCAAGGGCGGCAAGCAGCCCGGCGGCAAGACCATGCGGTCCAGCAAGATGACGCTGCCGGGCAAGTCGCGCGGGCGGGGCTGAGGCCGGACCGGCCCCGGCGGGCGTTCCTGCGCTCCCGGCCGGAACCGGACGGCAACCGGACACCGGGGCACGCGGCAAGCGGGGCCGACGCCCGCCTTGCCGCCCTCCAGGCTTCCCGCTAGGAACCGCGGGTCCGCACCAAGAGGCCCCGCATGCGCCTGACCCGCTACTTCCTGCCCGTGCTCAGGGAAAATCCGTCCGAGGCGCAGATCGTCAGCCACCGCTACATGCTGCGCGCGGGCATGATCAAGCAGCAGGCCGCCGGGATCTATTCCTGGCTGCCGCTGGGCTACCGGGTGCTGCGCCGGATCGAGGAGATCGTGCATCAGGAGCAGATGCGCGCCGGTCACATCCCGCTTCTGATGCCGACGATCCAGCCGGCCGACCTGTGGCGTGAATCAGGGCGCTACGGGGACTACGGGGAGGAGATGCTGCGGATCAAGGACCGCGGCGGGCGCGACCTCCTTTACGGGCCGACCAACGAGGAGATGATCACCGACATCTTCCGCAGCCATGTGTCGAGCTACAAGGACCTGCCGCTCACGCTCTACCACATCCAGTGGAAGTTCCGCGACGAGCTGCGCCCGCGCTTCGGGATCATGCGCGGGCGCGAGTTCCTGATGAAGGACGGCTACAACTTCGACATCGACAAGGACGCGGCACTGCACGCCTACAACCGCCACAGGGTCAGCTACCTGCGGACCTAC
>JANOGU010000358.1:0-28473 GCA_031406135.1 Rhodobacterales bacterium | reverse complement strand
CTCTGCGCCAACAATTACCTCGGTCTGGCCGACGATCCGCGCCTGATCGCGGCGGCGAAACAGGCGATGGACGAGGACGGCTTCGGCATGGCCTCGGTCCGCTTCATCTGCGGCACGGCCGAGCGGCACCGGCGGCTGGAGACGCGGCTGGCGGAGTTCCTCGGCATGGAGGACTCGATCCTTTTCGCCGCGGCCTTCGACGCCAACGGCGGGCTGTTCGAGCCGCTCCTTGGCCCGGAGGATGCCGTCGTCTCCGACGCGCTGAACCACGCCTCGATCATCGACGGCATCCGCCTGTGCAAGGCGCGCCGCTACCGCTATGCCAACAACGACCTGCAGGATCTTGAAATACAACTGAAAGCGGCCCGCGCGGATGGCGCGCGTCATGTCATGGTTGCGACCGACGGCGTCTTTTCGATGGACGGCTACCTCGCCGACCTGCCGGGCATCCGGGCGCTGGCGGACCGGCACGGCGCGCTGGTGATGGTGGACGACTGCCACGCCACGGGCTTCATGGGGCCGCAGGGGCGCGGGACGCCGGCGCATCACGGGGTGACCGTGGACATCCTGACCGGCACCTTGGGCAAGGCACTCGGCGGGGCGCTCGGAGGTTATGTCGCCGGACCGCAGCTGGTGATCGATCTTCTGCGCCAGCGGGCGCGGCCCTACCTCTTTTCCAACGCGCTGCCGCCGGCGATCACCGGGGCAGGGCTTGCCGCGCTTGACATCGTGGAGGCGGCTGACGACCTGCGCGCGCGGCTTTTCGAGAACGCCTCCTGCTGGCGGGCCGGGCTGGAGGCGGCGGGGTTCCGGCTGCTTCCGGGCGCGCATCCGATCGTGCCGGTGATGACGGGGGATGCGAATCGGGCGCAGGCGATGGCGGCCGATCTGGCGCGGCGCGGCGTGCATGTCGCGGGGTTCTTCTTTCCCGTGGTGCCCAAGGGCCAGGCCCGCATCCGCACCCAGATGAACGCGCGGCTGACCCGGGAGGACTTGAACGTCGCCCTGGAAGCCTTTGAACAGGCAGGGAAAACAACGGGGGTTCTGGGATGAGGACGCTGGTCAAGGCGCGCCCCGAACCCGGCCTCTGGATGGAGGACCGCCCGGTGCCGGAGATCGGGCCGGAGGATGTGCTGATCCGCATCCGCCAGACCGGCATCTGCGGTACCGACATCCACATCTGGAACTGGGACGACTGGGCGGTGCGCACCGTGCCGGTGCCGCTGGTCACCGGCCACGAGTTCGCCGGCGAGATTGTGGAGCTTGGCCGCAACGTCACCGACCTCCAGGTCGGCCAGCGCTGTTCCGGCGAGGGCCACCTGATCGGCAAGCACAGCCGGCAGAGCCGGTCCGGCCGCTTCCACCTCGACCCCGAGACGCGCGGCATCGGCGTCAACGAACCCGGCGCCTTCGCCGAGTTCCTGCGGCTGCCGGCGTTCAACGTGGTGCCGCTGCCCGACGCCATCGACGACGAGATCGGCGCGATCCTCGATCCCTTGGGCAATGCCGTCCACACGGCGCTGAGCTTCGACCTCGTGGGCGAGGATGTGCTGATCACCGGCGCCGGCCCCATCGGCATCATGGCCGCCGCCGTGGCCCGCCATGTCGGCGCGCGGCACGTCGTCGTCACCGACATCAACCCGGACCGGCTGGCGCTGGCGGCCGAGGTCGCCGACGTGATCCCGGTCAACGTGGCGCAGGAGGACCTGAAGGACGTGCAGGCCCGGCTGAAGATGGTGCAGGGTTTCGATGTGGGCATGGAAATGTCCGGAAGCCAGGCGGCGCTGGACCAGATGATCGAGGCGATGGTGATGGGCGGGCGGATCGCCATGCTGGGCATCCCGCCGGGCAAGTCGCCGGTCGACTGGTCCCGCGTGGTGTTCAAGGCGATCACCATCAAGGGCGTCTACGGGCGGGAGATTTTCGAGACCTGGTACAAGATGATCGCGATGCTGGAGAACGGGCTCGACATCCGCCGCGTCATCACCCACCGCTTCTCCGTGGACCGGTTCGAGGACGGCTTTGCCGCGATGCGGTCGGGACGCTCGGGCAAGGTGGTCCTGACCTGGGCCTGACGCCGCCGGGGCAGGCGATCAGGGCAACGCCGACAGCGCGGGCAGGCAGACCAGCCGCAGCCGCAGCCCCGGCGCCTGCGCACGCAGTTCGCGTTCGACGAGCGACCGTCGCGGCAGGGGCGGCGCCAGCGCGATCACGCGGCCGCGGTAGCCCAGGCGGGCCAGATGCTGCACAACCAGGAAGGCGTCCGGCTTTCCGGCAAAGACCGCAAGACCGATGGCGGCCGGGGCGGCCTGGTCCAGGAACGCGGGCGTGAACGCGGTTAAGCCGACCGGCGGCGGTGGCCGGCGGCGCCCGGCGAGCGCGACCAGCTCCGGTGCCGCGACGAGGACAAGCCTCACCCGCACACCGTCAGCGACGGGCCCCGGCGAAGGTGAGCTTGCGCCGTCAATGGACACGCGGTGTCGCGCTCCTTCCCCGATCCACCGGACCCCGGACCCGTTTCCCCGCGAGGTCGCGCCGGCCTATGCAACCGGGACGGTATCCCAAGCACGGCCGGACTCGCAAGCGGGTCGGGCATGCGTATAGAGGCCATGGCCAGGAGGCAGGGATGGATTCGCTCTTCGTCGCGGCGCTTCTCGACGCGGTGCCGATGCCCTGCGCGCTGATCGGGCGTGACGGGCGCGTCGTCGCCGCGAACACGGCGGCCGAGGCGCTGTTCGGCCCGGCGATGACCGGGCGGCCCTACCCCTTCACCCTGCGCCATCCCGACCTTGCCGAGGCTGTGGCGGCCGGGCTCGCGGGGGGCGGTTCGGCGCAGGCGCGCGTGGTGCTGACCGCGCCGGGCCGGGAGACGGTGTTCCGCGTGCAGGTCACCCCGCTGCGCGGCGAGGGGCGCGAAGCCGTGCTCTGCGCCTTCGAAGACATTTCCGACGAAGAGCAGATCGGCCAGATGCGCCGCGACTTCGTGGCCAACGTCAGCCACGAGCTGCGCACGCCGCTGACAGCACTTCTGGGGTTCATCGAGACCCTGCGCGGCGCCGCCCGCGACGACCCGGCCGCGCGCGAGCGCTTTCTCGGCATCATGGCCGGCGAGGCGGGGCGGATGACGCGGCTCGTGCGTGACCTTCTGTCGCTGAGCCGGGTGGAGGCTGAGGAGCGGATCCGGCCGACCGATCATGTGGACCTCGCCGCGCTTGCCGCAGCGGCGGTCGCAACGCTGTGCCCGATGGCCGAGGCGGCCGGGGTCGCCCTGGCGCTGCATGGGGCGCAGGCGCCGCGGGTCGTCGCCGGCGATGCCGACCAGATCACGCAAGTGCTGCACAACCTGATCGAGAACGCGGTCAGATACGGCGCCACGGGCGGCGAGGTCACGGTGAGCCTGTCCGCCGCCGCGCCGGAGCCTTGGATGCGCGGGCCGATGGCGCAGGTCGCGGTCGCCGACCGCGGCGAGGGAATCGACCCGATCCACATCCCCCGCCTGACCGAGCGCTTCTATCGCGTCGATGCCCACCGCAGCCGGGCGGCCGGCGGCACCGGCCTCGGCCTCGCCATCGTCAAGCACATCGTGAACCGCCACCGCGGGCGGCTCCGGATCGACAGCGCGCCCGGGACCGGCAGCACTTTCACCGTGCTCCTGCCCGGGGCCTGAGGCCGCGGCGCTTGCCTTGCCTGCGGAGGGGGGCGCTGCCCCCCGCTGCGCTCCCCCCAGGGTATTTCGGCAAAGATGATGGGCCGGGGTGGGGGAAGCAGCCCTCTGCCTGCCGGCATCACCCTTGCGCAAATACCCCACGGGGGTCCGGGGGTGTGAAACCCCCCGGGGGCCGCCACCGGCGCAGGTGCTCAGCGGAGGCGCGACACCGCGGAAGGCTACAGACGGGCCAGGCGCTCGGTCAGGAGCGCGTAGAACCCGTCGCGGTCGACCCCGCCCATGAAGGTCGCGTTCCGCGTCCGGTCGGTCACGCCCCACCAGTCGGCCACGGTCATGCCGAGCGTGAGGTCGGAGACGGTCTCGATTTCCACGTTGATGTGGCGGCCGGTGAAGAGCTCGGGGCGGATCAGGTGGGCGATCACCGTGGGGTCGTGCAAAGGCGCGCCCTGGCTGCCGTATTTCGCCACATCGAAGCGTTCGAAGAAATCGGTCCAGGCGGCGACCATGCGGCCGACCTCGGTGCCGAGGCCGCGGATCGCCGCGATCCAGTCGCGCGAGGTCAGCGCCTTGTGGGTGACGTCGAGAGGCATCACGGTGAGCGGCGCGCCGGACCGAAACACGATCTCCGCAGCCTCGGGGTCGACGAAGATGTTGAACTCGGCGGCCGGGGTGATGTTGCCCACTTCGAAATAGGCGCCGCCCATCAGCACCACCTCCTGGACCCGGGGCACGATCTCGGGGGCCCGGGCGAACGCGGTGGCGATGTTGGTCAGCGGGCCGAGGGCGCAGAGGGTCACGCTGCCGGCCTCGGCGCGGCGCAGCGTCTCGACGATGAAGTCCACCGCGTGGGCATCCTGCAGCGGCATCGTCGGGTCCGGCAGCTGCGGGCCGTCGAGGCCGCTCTTGCCGTGGACGTTCTCGGCGGTGACGAGCTTGCGCCGCAGCGGCCGGTCACAGCCGGCGAAGACCGGGATGTCGGCCCGGCCGGCCAGTTCGCAGACGATGCGGGCGTTGCGCTGGGTCAGGTTCAGAGGGACGTTGCCGGCCACCGCGGTGACGCCCAGGACCTCAAGCTCCGGCGAGGCCAGGGCGAGAAGGATGGCGACCGCGTCGTCCTGTCCGGGGTCGGTGTCGATGATGATCCTGCGCGGCATCCGGGCCTCCCTTTGCCCGGCAGGAAAGCCGATTGGGGCGCAGCTGTCCACCATGCCCTCGGGCCGGGTCCCGGGCACCGGCAGGTTTCCCCGGTTGCGGCGTTCCCGGGGCCATTGGCGGTCTTCGCGCCGCACCCCGCCCCGCGGGACGGGGTGCGCGCCGCCGGAGGTCAGGCTTTCGTGACCACCGCCTCCAGATAGGCGCTCGGCACCAAGAGCGTGCCGTCGCCGGCGGTGTTCATCCGCGTGCAGAGATCGGTGATGTCGGCCGCAAGCGCCGTCTGGCCGGCCGCATCGAGGCTTGCGAAGGCGCGCAGGGTGGGGCCGTACCAGGTGCGGAAGACCTCGGTGAAATGCGCCGGCGAGTGGAAACGGAACGTGAAGAGGCGCTCGGCCACGACGATGCGGTGGCCGGGGAAGAGTGCCTCGAGGCGGTCCACCGTGCCCCAGAGTGCCGGCGACATGACCCCGGCGGGCGGCGGGACGTGGCGGCCGATGACCTTGAACAGCTGGCCGATGAAGCCCTGGGGCGTCCAGTTGGCCAGCCCGATGCGGCCGCCTTGGCGGGTGACGCGGGACATTTCGGCCGCGGCGCGCGCCTGGTCGGGGGCGAACATCACGCCGAAGGTGGAGAGCACGAGGTCAAAGCTGCCGTCGCCGAACGGCAGGTTTTCGGCATCGGCCTCCTGGAAGATGACCGGCAGCGCCTCGGCCTCGGCCCGCGCGCGGCCGCGGTCGAGCAGGGCGCCCACGTAATCGGTGGAGGTGACGCGGCCGTAGCGCCTTGCGGCGGCGAGCGTGGCATTGCCGTTGCCGGCCGCCACGTCGAGCACGGTCTCGCCGGCGCGCAGGCCAACGGCTTCGCACAGCGTCTCGCCGACGATCTGCAGCGTGGTGCCGACGACGGCATAGTCGCCCGAGGCCCACATTGCCTGCTGCTTCGACTTGATGGCGGTGAAATCGGGGGAGGAAACTTGCGGGTTCACGCGCTGCCTCATTTGCCAGAGTTCCGGGCGGCCATGCCGTCCCTGTGCCTCAAGATAGGAGCCGGCCGCCCGGGGGGTCAATGATCGGCCATCCGGGAGACCTGACCCGGCGGCCGAAAAGAGGGAGGCGATGTCCGATCCCCTGTCCGATGCGCTGCGGTCGGTGCGGCTGGATGGCGCCGTGTTCCTTGACGTGTGCCTGACCGCGCCCTTCGCGCTGACCTCCACCTTCACCGCCGAGGACGCCAGGGCGATGCTGGCCGATCCGGTCCAGCTTCTGTTCTGCCATGTGGTGCTGGAGGGGGAGACCCGAATCGAGGTCGAGGGCGAGGCGCCGATGCACAAGGTCTGCGGTTTCCCCGGCAGCGCGCGGGGGATCAATCCCCTGATTGCGGATCTGCCGCGCGTGCTCAAGATAGCGCTTGCGGATGCGGCCGAGCACGGCCGGGCGGGAATGACGGGGTGGCCGCGCGGCGAGGCGCGCGGCGTATGGAGGTGGGAATGACGGACTATCCCGTGCATGCGCGGCTCGACGGACCGCTGGTGATGGTCGGTTATGGTTCGATCGGTCGCGGCGTCTGGCCGCTGATCGAGAGGCACATCCGGCTGGACAAGGCGCAGGTCACGGTGATCGAGCCCAAGCCGGAGGCCGGGCAGCAGCTGGCTGGGCTGGGGCTGCGGCACCTGAACCTGGGCCTGTCGCGCGAGAACTACCGCGATGTGCTGGCGGGCCTTCTGCCCGACCGCCGCGGGATGATCGTCAATCTCTCGGTCGATGTCAGTTCGCTCGCCATGATCGAGGCCGCCGCGGCGCTGGGGGTGACCTACATCGACACGGTGGTGGAGCCCTGGGCAGGGGTCTACTTTGATGCGAACCGCCCGAACAGCGAGCGGACCAACTATTTCCTGCGCGAAGAGGTGCTGGGGCTGGCTCGTCGGCTCGGGCCGGGGCCGACAGCCGTGTCCTGCTGCGGCGCCAATCCCGGGATGGTGTCCTGGTTCGTCAAGGAGGGGCTGTTGCGGCTGGCGGCAGACCTGGGCCAGCCGGCCGAACCGCAGACGCGGCAGGACTGGGCACGGTTGATGCGCGACCTGGGCGTCAAAGGCGTCCACATCGCCGAGCGCGACTCCCAGGTGTCGCGCCGCCCCCGGCCGCCGGGCGTCTTTGTCAACACCTGGTCGGTGGAAGGCTTCCTGTCGGAGGGCTTCCAGCCGGCGGAACTGGGCTGGGGCACGCATGAAAAGCGCCTGCCGTCGGCTGGGCGGGAGCACACCCACGGCACGCGCTGCGCCATCTGGCTGGACCGGGCGGGGGCGGACACGCGGGTCAGGACCTGGGTGCCCGGGGTCGGGCCGCAGTTCGGCTTTCTCGTCACCCACAACGAGTCGATGTCCATCGCCGACTATTTCACCCTGGGCGAGGGCGCCCGCCCGGAGTTCCGGCCGACCTGCCACTACGCCTATCACCCCTGCAACGACGCGGTGCTGTCGCTGCACGAGACGCTGGGTGCCGGCCGGCTGCCCGATGCGATCCACATCCTGACCGAAGACGAGATCGTCGAGGGGTCGGATGACCTGGGCGTCCTGCTCTATGGCCATGCAAAGGGGGCGCTGTGGTACGGCTCGCGGCTGAGTATCGCCGAGACGCGAGCCGCGGCGCCGAACCAGAACGCGACCGGGCTGCAGGTCACCTCGGCGGTGCTGGCGGCGATGGTCTGGGCGATCGAGAACCCGCGGGCAGGCGTGGTGGAGGCAGACGCGATGGACCATGCGCGCTGCCTCGCGGTGCAGCGGCCCTACCTCGGGCGGATCGAGGCGCACTACACCGACTGGACCCCGGTCGCGGCGCGGGTGGCGCAGTTCGGCGAGGCGCTGGACGGTGACGATCCCTGGCAGTTCGCCAATGTGCTGGTGGACTGACCTCAGGTGAAGCGGTCGGCCCAGCGGCCGACGAGCTGCGCCTGCAGCGAACGGGCGCGCTTGGTCCAGGCCGATCCACCCTTGGGCTCCTCGCGTTCGGTCATCGCCAGGCGGTCCCGCCGGTCGGTGTCGGCGCAGAAGACGGCGAAGGTCAGCGTCCGGCCCGAGGGCGGCAGGATGTATCCCGCAAGGCCGGAGACGAAGTTCAGCGTGCCGGTCTTGGCCACCACGCGCACCGGGTGGCCCTTGATCTCCTGCCCCTTGGCGTCGCGCATGCCGTGGTTCTTCAGGAGCGCGGGCAACAGCCCGCCGCGCCCGGACGCCAGCGCCGCCGCCATCTCGGCAGGGGTGATGCGCGAGGCTCCGCCGAGGCCGGAATGGTCGACGAAGCGCCCGCCGGCGCCGAGGCGGGACTTCGCCCAGCCGCCCATGCTGTCGCCCGAGGCGCGCAGATCGGCAGCGCCGGAGGCGGTGAGGCCCACCACCTCGGCCGTCAGGTTGGTGGAGAACTTCAGCATGTCGCGCAGCACGTCGGGCAGGGCCTGACTGGCAAGCTCGGCGATGGAGGTGCCGCGCGGCGTGGCCGTGGCCAGACGCGGTTTCGGCACCATCACGCCCTGCGCCCGCAACAGCGTGCGGAAAACGTCCGCCGCATAAAGCCCGGGATGGCGCACCGGCAGCCAGCGCCCGCCGCCCTTGCCGAGCGCGTTGAGCGAGACGGTCCAGCGGTCGCGGTCCGGCGTGCCGCGATAGTCGAAGACGGGCAGGTCGCGGTCCACGCCGGTGACTTCGGCCATGCCGACCTGCGGCACGAAGCGCTCACCGCGCGCGTCCATGGTGAAGGCCCAGTCGCCGTCGGCCCGGCGCCATTCGAAGTAGACCCGGTTGAAGTTCAGGTTGAGCCCGGCGATGGCCGGATTGTACCCGGCATACTCGGGCTGCTCGCGGTCGATCAGGTCAATCTGCGGCAGGGCACCGTCCCAGACGAGAAGATCGCCGCTGACCTTGCGGATGCCGCGCCGCGCGACCTCGGCGGCGAGATCGCCCAGCATGTCGGTCTCCAGCGTCGGGTCGCCGCCACCCAGAAGCACCAGGTCGCCCTGCACTGTGCCGCCGGAAACCGGGCCGGTGGCGATCACCTGCGTGCGCCAGCGGTGACCGGCGCCCAGCCGGTCGAGCGCGTAGAGCGAAGTGATCGCCTTGAGCGTGGACGCCGGCGGCAGCGCGGTGCCGCCGTCCTGCGCCTCCAGCACCTCGCCAGTCGCCGCGTCGCGGACCGCGAGGCCGACAATGCCGCCGAGCTTCGCCGCCTCGACCAGCGCGCCGAGCCCCTCTCCCGGAGCGGAGGACTTGGGCGCGGCGGCCGTCCGGTCGGGGCGCGGCGGCGGGCGGGGCGAAGTGCGCGGAGCCTCGGCTGCCGCCGGCATCGCGGCGCCCACGGCAAGCAGGGTCAGCAGGCGGCGGCGGGTCAGAAACCGGGTCGCAGGCATCATGGGGGCCAGTTTACGACGCCGCAAGCTGCGACGGAAGACGGGATGCGACCACCTTGCCGCCCGGGCGTGCGGGGGGGTCCCGTCCCTCAGTTCCCTGCGGGAGAAACTCCGGCGGTCGCGAGGAAGGCGCGGAGTTCCGACCGGACCTGTTGGCTGTTCCCCAGCGGCAGGTGCGCGGGTCGGCCGCGATGATCCACGTCAGGCCATTGGCCCGTCAACTGGACAGCCCCGGAAGGCTGTGACAGGGAGTGCCGCAGCGAGGAGCCCCGCCGATGACCGTCACCACCCGCTTCGCCCCGTCGCCGACCGGCTGGATTCACGTGGGCAACCTGCGCACCGCGCTGATGAACTGGGCCATCGCGCGGCAGGCGGGGGGGACGTTCATCCTGCGGCTGGACGACACCGACCGCGAGCGGTCGAAGCCGGAATACGCCGACGGGATCAAGGCCGACCTCGAGTGGCTGGGCCTGACCTGGGACCGGATCGAGAAGCAGTCCGACCGCTTCGACCGCTACCATGCGGCGGCGGACGAGCTGCGCGCCGCAGGCCGCTTCTACGAGACCTTCGAGACCCCGGCAGAACTGGACCTCAAGCGCAGGAAGCTGCTGAACATGGGGCGGCCGCCGGTCTATGACCGGGCGGCGCTGGCCCTGACGGATGCCGACCGGGCGAAGCTGCGGGCGGAGGGGCGCGAGGGCTACTGGCGCTTCCGGCTCGACCAGGTGCGGACGGAGTGGACGGACGGCATCCTCGGCCCGGTGTCCATCGATGCCGGGTCCGTCTCCGACCCGGTGCTGATCCGCGCCGACGGGCAGATTCTCTACACCTTCGCCTCGTCGGTGGACGACATCGACATGCAGGTGACCCACATCGTCCGCGGATCGGACCATGTGACCAACACCGCCACGCAGATCCAGATCATGCAGGCGCTGGGCGGCACGCCGCCCGCCTTCGCGCACCACTCGCTGCTGACCGGGGCGAAGGGTGAGGAGCTGTCGAAACGCCTGGGCACGCTCAGCCTGCGCGACTTGCGCGCGGGCGGCGTGGAACCGATGGCGCTCCTGTCGCTGATGGCGCGGCTGGGCTCGTCGCAGCCGGTGGAACTGGCGGAGAGCCTCGCCGAGATTGTCGCCGGCTTCGACGTCGCGAGCTTCGGCGCGGCACCGACGAAGTTCGATGCCGAGGACCTCAGGCCGCTGACCCGGCGGCACCTCGCCAGCCGGCCCTTCGCCGTGGTCGCGGGCAGGGTGCATGCCGCCGGCGTGCCGCCGCATCTGGCCGAAGCCTTCTGGCAGGCGGTGCGCGAGGCGGTGGGCGTGATCGCCGATGTGGAAGCGTGGTGGAAGATCGCGGCCGACGGCGCCGTCGCCGCCGTGGACCCGGAGGACGAAGGCTTCGTGGAAGAGGCCCTCGCGATGCTGCCGGCGGCGCCATGGACGCCCGCGACCTGGGGAGAATGGACCGAGGCGGTGAAGGCCGCCACCGGCCGCAAGGGCCGTGCGCTTTACCGCCCGCTGCGCCGGGCGATGACGGGGCGCGAGACCGGGCCGGAGATGGCGGCGCTGATGCCGTTCCTGAAGCGGCCGCGGCGGGGCTGAGCTATGGCCTGTCTCGGTCCGTCGCATCCCATACCGTGAGGCCAACCCGCGCGCCCCGGGCTTGACCCGGGGCCTCCCGCGTCACAGGCGGCGCCGGTTGCAGGCGAGGCCCGGGGTCAAGCCCGGGGCGGGCGGGCGGTCCTGGCCTTGATCGGGCGCGACACTCCCTAGCCGCGCTTGCCGATTTTCGGCTCGGTCCCCGCCTGCAGGCGGCGGATGTTGGCGGCGTGGCGCAGGTAGACCAGCACCGTCAGCACCCCGCCCAGCACCAGCAGATGCCCATAGCCAAGCGGCAGCATCCACAGCGTGGCGGAGGCGGCGGCGATCAGCGCGGCCAGCGAGGAATAGCGCGACACCAGAGCGGTGACGAGCCAGGTGGCGCAGACGGCAAGACCGACAGGCCAGGCCAGCGCCAGCAGGACACCCACGAACGTGGCCACGCCCTTGCCGCCCTTGAAGCCCAGCCAGACCGGGAAAAGGTGCCCGAGGAACGCAGCCAGCCCGGCGACCTGTGCGGCGTCCTCCGCCACCAGCCAGCGGGCGAGCAGGACGGCGGCCGCGCCCTTGGCGGCGTCGCAGGCCAGCGTCGCGGCCGCGGCGCCCTTGTGGCCGGTGCGCAGCACGTTGGTGGCGCCGATATTGCCCGAGCCGATCTGCCGCAGGTCGCCAAGACCCATGACGCGGGTGATCAGGATGCCGAAGGGGACGGACCCCAGAAGATAGGCCAGCGCGGCGACGATCAGGAGCGTGGGGCTGTCGGTGGTCAGCGGCGGCATGGACGCCTCGGGCCGGCTGTCCATGGGCGCCCCCCTCCCCCCTCCGTGGGGGAGGGATGGGGTGGGGGGGCTCTGATCGCGAGGCCGGGAGCCCCCCACCCCCATCCCCTCCCCACAAGGGGGAGGGGATGCGCTGGAGGCTCCACCGGGTTGCCATGCGGGAAGCTCGGGCCTGACATGGCGGTCACTCTGCGCGGAACACGGGGGCCCCCGCAACCAGCGTCAGCCTGACCCGCCCCTGCATCCGCGCGCCGTCGAAGGGCGTGTTGCGCGACTTCGACCGCAGCGTGGTCCGGTCGAGCACGAAGGGCGCGTCGGGGTCGAAGAGAACGAGGTCGGCGGGCGCGCCCGGCGCCAGCCGACCCTGCGGCAGGTTCAGCCGTCTGGCGGGGTTCAGCGACAGCGCGCGGAACAGCGCGGGCAGGTCCAGCGCCCCGGCATGGACCAGCCGCAAAGCGGCCGGCAGCAGCGTCTCGAGGCCCACCGCGCCGGGCGACGCCTCTTCGAAGGGCAGGCGTTTTTCTTCCTCGTCGGCCGGGGTGTGGAAGCTGCCGATCACGTCGATCAGGCCCTCCGCCACCGCCTCGACCATCGCCATGCGGTCGTCCTCGGACCGCAGCGGCGGGGTCAGCTTGAAGAAGGTGCGGTAGTCGCCGACGTCAAACTCGTTCAGCGTCAGGTGGTGGACGGAGGTGCCCGCGGTCACGTCCAGCCTCGCGGCTTTCGCCCGCCGCAGGGCGGGCAGGCTGCGCGCGGTGGTGATCTGGTCGGCGTGGTAGCGGGCGCCGGTCATCTCGACCAGCGCCAGATCGCGCTCCAGCCCGATCCGCTCGGCCATCGGCGAAACGCCCGGCAGGCCCTTGAGCGAGGCGAACTTGCCCGAGGTGACGGCGGCGCCGGCCGATAGTCCGGCGTCCTGCGGATGCCCGATGACCAGCGCGCCGAGGCCGCGGGCATAGGTCAATGCGCGGGTCATCACCTTGGCATCGGCCACGGTACGCATCCCATCGGTGAAGGCGACCGCGCCCGCATCCAGCAGGAAGCCGATCTCGGTCATCTCGCGCCCCGCCCGCCCCTTGGTCAGCGCCGCCATGTGGCGGATGCGGACCGGGGAGGCCTCGGCGGCGCGCCGGGTGACGAATTCCAGCATCTCCGGGCTGTCCAGCGCGGGGTCGGTGTCGGGCCGCGCGACGATGGTGGTCACGCCCCCGGCGGCGGCGGCCAGACCGGCGGTCTTGAAGCTTTCCCGGTGCCGCTCCCCGGGCTCACCGATCTTGACGCCCAGATCGACGATGCCGGGCGCGAGGCAGAGGCCGTGGCAGTCGAAGGTCTCGGCACCCTTCGGCGCAGGCAAGTCGCGGCCAGCGATCAGGCCACTCTGGATGAGCAGCGTGCCAGTGGTGTCGGTCCCGGCCTCGGGGTCGATCAGGCGGGCGTTGGTGAGGAGCAGGGTCATGGGCGGACTGTTAGCCCGATTTCGGGCCGCGGCGCAGCCCCGAATCTCTTCCGTCCTCGCGGCTGCCAGCGCGCTGCCATTCCCCTCACCCCTCGAACAAGTCCCGCTCCGCCCCCACCAGCCGCCGCCCGCGCTCGCGGCGGAGGTTCCGCGCCAGCAAATCCATGCAGGCCATGCGGACGGCCACCCCCATCTCCACCTGGTCCTGGATCACCGAGCGGTTGATGTCGTCGGCCAAAGTGCCGTCGATCTCCACCCCCCGGTTCATCGGGCCTGGGTGCATGACGATGGCGTCCGGGGCCGCGGCGGCGAGTTTCTCGGCGTCCAGCCCGTAACGGTGGTAGTATTCCCGCATCGAGGGCACGAACCCGCCGTCCATCCGCTCGCGCTGGAGCCGCAGCATCATCACCACGTCGGCGCCTTTCAGGCCCTCGCGCATGTCGTCGAACAGCTCGCAGCCGAAGTCCTCCACCCCGGCGGGCATCAGCGTGGGGGGCGCGATCAGGCGGATGCGGTTTTCCATCTTGCCGAGCAGGATCAGGTTCGACCGGGCGACGCGGGAATGCGCGATATCGCCGCAGATCGCCACCGTCAGCCGCTGGATGCGCCCCTTGGCGCGGCGTATGGTCAGCGCATCGAGCAGCGCCTGCGTGGGATGCTCATGGCGTCCGTCACCGGCATTCAGCACCGCGCAGTCCACCTTCTGGGCCAGAAGGTTCACCGCGCCGGAGGCCGGGTGCCGCACCACCAGCAGGTCGGGATGCATCGCGTTCAGCGTCATCGCAGTGTCGATCAGCGTCTCGCCCTTCTTCACGCTGGAAAAGCCGACGGGCATGTTCATCACATCCGCCCCGAGCCGTTTCCCGGCGAGTTCAAAGGAGGCCTGGGTGCGGGTGGAGGGTTCGTAGAACAGGTTCACCTGGGTCATCCCGGCCAGCACGTCCGACTGTTTCACCGTGCGGCGGTTGAGATCGACGTAGCGTTCGGAAAGGTCGAGGATCGCGCGGATCTCCTCGGGCGCGAGCGGCTCGATCCCGAGCAGATGGCGGGCGCGGAAGGTCAAGGGCGGGCCTCCTCGGGGTCGCGTCTGGGCGCGGCGGAGCCCCCCACCCCAGCCCTCCCCACAAAGGCGGAGGGAGGCGCCTCGCGGGGCCGTCGCGCGCGCGGTCCTTGCGGCTTACGGCGCGGGGGCGGGCGGCGCAAGCCGCAGCCGCGCGAGCTCGAGGCAGGCGGCGAGGCCCGCCGCCACTGCCGTGCCGGGTCCGCGCCGCAGGGCATCGAGCCAGAGCCCGTCGAGCAGCGCCATGATCGCATCGGTCAGGGCGGGAACTTCGGCCGGATCGCCGCCGGCCTCGGCCGCCAGCGCGGCCAGATGGGCAGAGAGGTCGGCGCGGTAGCCCGCGTAGAGCGCGGCCTCGGTCTTGGCCAGCGCGGGATGGTGGCGGGCCGCGGCCCACAGCTCGATGCGCAGGCGAAGATAGGCCGGCGTCAGGAACTCGGTCCGGAATCCCGCATGGAGGAAGGCCCGCAGCCGGTCGGCAGCCGAGGCCCCGGCCTGCGCCACCTCCGCCGCCGTCGCCGCTGCCAGGTCCGCCGAGGCGCGGCGGTGGGTCTCGACCAGGAGGTCGTCCATGCTGCGGAAATGGTAGGTGACCTGTCCCAGCGCCATGCCCGCCCGCGCGGCCACGGCCCGGGCCGTGAGGCCCGCCGCGCCGCCGTCACGCAGGATGTCGAGCGCCGCCGCGACGATCTCGGCCCGCCGCTCGGCGGTGGGACGCATCACGCGGCGGGTGGGTGCTGCCATTCTGGAACCCCCTTGACGGAGAGCGCAACTTCGGCAAAAGCTCGCGTCTAGGACAGATGTCCTAAAGGAGCCGGCGATGGACTTCAACCATTTCCTGAACGCGCATCTCCTGGACCCCGCCAAGGGCGGCATCCGGTTGTGGGAGGAGATGACGGCGCAGGCCATGGCGGCCGACCGGCTGGGTTATCGCGGCGTGTCGATCCCGGAGCATCACCTGATCAACATCCTGCTGATCCCCTCGCCGCTGCAATTCGCTGTCCACCTTGCCGCGCGCACCTCGCGGGTGGAACTGGTGACCGCCATCGCGGTGCTGACCATCCGCGACATGCGCGTGCTCGCCGGCGAGGTGGTCATGGCGCAGGCGCTGACCGGGGGCCGGCTGGTCCTGGGCGTGGGCCGCGGCGCGTTCAGGTGGGAACTGGAGCGGCTGGGCGTGCCTTTCGGCGAGGTGAAGGCCCGGTTCGAGGATTCGCTGGCGCTGCTGCAGGCGCTGCTGACGCGGGAAGAGGTGGCCTGGGACAGCCCGTTCTACCGCTTCGACGCGCTGACGGTGATGCCGCGCCCGGAACACCCGCTGCGCCTGATGGTCGCCACCATGGCGCCCGAGGGCATCGAGGCGGCGGCGCGGGCGGGCTACCATGTGCAGACGACACCGCTGTCTTCCAGCCATGCCGTGCTGAAGGGCCAGGTCGATGCCTTCCACCGCGGCGCCACCGGACAAAACCGGCTGATGCTGCAGCGCGGGCTCTACCTCGCCGAAAGCGAGGCGGAGGCGGAGGCGATCCTCGACCTGGCGCATGCCTATTACGACAGGTTCGAAAACCTCTGGTCCGGTCCCGGTCTGGTGGACCGCGGCATCATCCGCGCCATTCCCCGCGCGCAGACCCGCGAGGAGCTGCGCGACAGCCTGCTGATCTGCCGCACCGGCGAGATGATCGACCGGCTGTCGGTCTATGCCGAACTGGGCATCGACGAGGTGATCGTGTCGTCCAACTTCGGCCAGGACAACGACCGCACGTTGGCCATGATGGAGCGCTTCGCCGCCGAGGTGATGCCGCAGCTGACCGGCCTGAAACGCGCCGCCTGAAACGCGCCGCCTGAGAGGAGACAGCCATGCCGATGATCCGTGTCGAGATGTTCGCCGGACGCACGACCGAGCAGAAACGCGCGCTGGCCGCGGCGCTGCCCGAGGCCATGGTGCAGACCATCGGCGTGGCGCCGGAATCGATCTGGATCGTCATGGACGACGTGCCGCGCGAGAACTGGGCCTTCGGCGGCAGGCTGGGGTCGGACCCGAAACCTTGAGCGTGAAGGTCGCCCACAAGATCACCGGCGACGGGCCGCCGCTGATCCTGATCCACGGGATCGGCGCGCGGAAGACCGCCTTCGACCGGCTGACGGAGCACCTCAGGGACCGCTTCACCGTGGTGGCCTATGACCTGCGCGGCCATGGCGACAGCCCGGTGCCGCCCACCCCCTTCACCCTCGACGACCTGGTGGACGACCTGGAAGACCTGCACGACCGCCTCGGCCTTGGTCGCGCACATGTGGCCGGCCATTCGCTGGGCGGCATGATCGGCCCCGCCTATGCCCGCCGCCGCCCGGAGCGCGTCAGGTCGTTGGGCCTGTGGTCCACCGCCGCCTTCCGGACGGAAGACGACAGCGCGCGGGTCAGGGCGGTGGTGGCGAAGATGCGGGCGGACGGGATCGGGCCGACACTCGACACACTGACCCAGCGCTGGTTCACCGACGCATTCGCCGCGGCGAACCCGGAGGTCATCGAGCGGCGCAAGCGGCAGGTGATGGACACGCCGGCCGGGATCTTCCTGAACGTGTTCGAGATCTATGCCGAAACCGAGATGGCGGCATGGCTGTCCGATCTGAACCTCCCCGCGCAGGTCATCACCGGGGAGTTGGACGGCGGCTGCCCGCCACGGCTGAACGAGCGGATCGCGGCGGCGCTGGGCGCCGAACTGGTGGTGCTCCCGCAGTTGAGGCATGCCATACTGATCGAGGCCGCCGACGCCGTGGCGCCGCATGTGCGGCGTTACCTCACCGGGCGCGCGGCCTGACCGCCGGAGAGGCTCCTTGCGCGACGACCTGACCCCCGAGGCGATGCTTGCCGCCCTGGCCCTCCAGTGCGAGGCGGGGGTGACCGAGGTCATCAGCGAGACGCCGGTCAGCGCCTACGACCTGCCGGAAGAGGCACCCTGGCGCGCGACCCGCGCCCCGGCGCGCCCGGCCGCCCCGGGGCCGGTGACCGAAACCCCGGCGGCCGACCCGGTCGCTGCCGCAGAGGCCGCGGCCGCGGCCGCGGCGACCCTGCGAGAGCTTGCGGCGGCCATCGCCGACTTCGACCATTGCGAGCTGAAGAAGGGCGCCAGGACCACGGTTTTCGCCGACGGCAACCCCGCCGCCCGCGTGATGATCCTGGGCGAGGCGCCGGGGCGCGAGGAGGACATCGAGGGCCGCCCCTTCGTCGGCCGCGCCGGGCAGCTTCTCGACCGGATGTTCGCCGCCATCGGCCTGTCGCGCAGCTCCCCCCACCCCGCCACCGCGCTCTACATCACCAACGTCAGCCCCTGGCGCCCGCCGCAGAACCGCGACCCCTCGCCGGAGGAAATCGCCATGCTGCGCCCGTTTGTCCTGCGCCACATCGAATTGGCAAACCCCCAGGTGCTGGTCCTGATGGGCAACACGCCACTGAAGACGATGCTGGGCACGCAGGGCATCCTGCGGATGCGCGGGCACTGGACCCAAGCCGCCGGGCGCCCCTGCCTGCCGATGACGCACCCCGCCTACCTGCTGCGCAACCCGGCGGCCAAGCGCGAGGCCTGGGCCGACCTGCTGGCGATCGAGACGAGGCTCGAGGCATGAGCCGGATCGACGAAGCCCGCCCCTTCCTGCCCCTGCGTATCGCAGTCCTGACGGTCAGCGACACCCGCACCCCCGAGACCGACCGCTCCGGCGACACCCTGGTCGAGCGGCTGGCCGCGGCGGGGCATAAGCTGGCGGGGCGGGGCATCGTCCCGGACGACCGGGCGGAGATCGCCGCGCGCCTGCGGGCCTGGGTCGCCGACCCGCAGGTGGATGTGATCCTGACCACCGGCGGCACCGGGCTGACCGGGCGGGATGTGACCGTCGAGGCGCACCGCGACGTCTACGAGAAGGAGATCGAGGCCTTCGGCACCGTCTTCACCCTCGTATCGCTGCAGAAGATCGGCACCTCCGCGGTGCAGTCGCGTGCCTGTGGCGGGGTGGCGGGGGGGACCTATCTCTTCGCCCTGCCGGGCAGCCCCGGCGCCTGCCGCGACGCCTGGGACGAGATCCTCGGCCCCCAGCTCGACTATCGCCACCGCCCCTGCAACTTCACCGAGATCCTGCCGAGGCTGGACGAGCATCTGCGCCGGAAGTGACGGCGCCTGCCAACCGCTCATCAAGCCCTGACGGGCTTTCCTCGCTCCGCGCCGGAGGCGAGGAAAGCCCGCAAGGGCTTGATGAGCCGGCCGCTCAGCGCGGCCACTCGCCCTTGGCCACCTGCCAGAGGTTATGCAGCACCGGCGGCGGGGCGGGCAGCGCGACCGCCGCTGCGGCGGCCAGCACCGGCTCCAGCGCGGGAAGCGAGAAATCGCCGCGGAACCCGGTGCCGTTGAACCCGCGCCGCGGCGTCGTTCCGGCACCGCTGATCCAGTTCACCACCGTCTCGCCCAGCACCGACCCCAGCACCGCGCCCGCCATGCTGTCGGCCGGGTAGTGAACGCCCGCCACCGTGCGGTTGACCGCGATCCGCTCGGCCAGCCGCACGGGCTGGCTGCGGGCGGCCACCTCGGCCGCCATGTCCACCGCTCCCCCGTCGCGAAGGCCGCAGAACACGGCGGCAACGGCGAAGGCCTCGGTGGCGTGGCCGGAGGGGTAGCTGCCATGTCCGGGGGTCTGGATCACCGGCTGCAGGTCGGGTCCGGCCACGATCGGGCGGGGCAGGTCGAAATGCATCTTCAGCCGCATCTCCAGCCGGCCGCAGAGCCGAAGCACCGCCCAGATCAGATCGAGCGACCGCTTCGTCGCAACCCTGTCGAGATAGGCGAGCGCCCCGTAGAACGACACGATGTCGCCGCTCTGCACCTGAATCTCCGCCATCCGGTCGCCCCGCAGGTCGGCCCAGGACCGCATCTCGGACAGCTGGTCGTCGAGGAACGCCTGCGTGAAGTCGGGTCGCACAAGCTCGGCCAGCACGGCGTTGCCAGAAAGCGCGGCAGTCACCCGGCCGGTCGTGCCGCCGGGCAGGGCCAGGCCGAAGGCGGCACCGATCTCGTGGTCGAGCACTTCCGCCTGCGGTCCGTCCTGCATCTTGCGGAACGCGTCCCAGCCGCCGGGCACGGGATTGTCGTGCAACGCGCCGCCTGCGCCGGTCCAGTGCCGCGAGATGCCGTCCCGGGTCGAGGCCAGCGCGTGGCTGAGGTAGGGACCGCCGCTGCCGCCCGCGCCCTGGGTGCCCTGGGTTCCCTGGGTGCCCTGGGTGCCTTGGGTTCCCTGTGTGCCCTGGGTCCCCTGGGTGCCCTGGGTCCCTTGTGTGCCCTGGGTCCCTTGTGTGCCCTGCGTGCCCTGAAATGCCATCGCCAAATCCCCTTTGTGTCCCGGTCCGGCCGTTGCGGCGAGCCTAGGCCGTCTGTGGTTCCGTGCTCCATCGGAAAAGCCGCGCGGGCCGCAGATTTGGCGCTGTTTTGACGGCGCCGCGGGGGACTTCGCGCACGGGATCGGAGATGCTACTCTCGGTTGACGCGGGGGAAGGGACACACGTGACAGGATCGGCTGCCGAGACGCAGGCGGGCGGATGCGTGGAGGTGCGGCTGCATGGGCCCTTCTCCGTGACCGCCCCCGACGGGCATGACCTGACCCCCAGGCCGCACAAGGCGCGAGCGCTCCTTGCGCTGCTGGCCACCGCCCCCGACCGTCGTCGCAGCCGCCGCTGGATCGAAGAGCGGCTGTGGTCCGACCGCGGGCCGCAGCAGGCCGCCGGCAGTCTCCGCCAGGCGCTCGTCGACCTGCGCCGGGCCTTCGGGCCGCATGAGACCGTGCTGCTGGCCGACCGCGAGTGGGTGGCGCTCGACACCGCGGTCACCGTCGCCGCCGCCGAGGGGCGGGAGTTCCTGGAAGGCATCGCGGTGCGTGATCCTGCCTTCCTGCGCTGGCTGGAAAGCCTGCGCCGCCGCGACATCGCGGTCGCGGCGCCGGAGGCGCCGCCGGCCGCGGCGGACGCGCCGGTGGTGATCCGCATCGGCACTACCAACCTGCCCGGCACCGGATCGGGGATCGTGGCCGAGATCGTGGCCAGCCGGATCGCCGCCGACATCGCCGACCACGTCACCGCGCAGATCGTCTCGGCGCCGGCCGGCGCGGCCTGCGACTTCGACGTGAGCTGCAACGTGGTCGAGGACAACGGCGTCTGCCTCGCCTTCATCAAGGTCGTGCACCAGCCCTCGGCCCGGGTGCTGTTCGCCAAGGACTGCCGTTTCATCGGCACGGCGGCCTCGCTCGTCGGGTCGGAGCAGCTGATCAGCGCGGCCTACGAGGCGGCGGAGCGCACCGTGGCGCGGTCGCCGCATGTGCTGGGGCTGGCCCGGCTGGCGACCAAGTCCTCGGCGCTGGGGCAACTGGCGCTGCACCGGATGTTCAGCTTCGACGAGGCCCAGCTGGCCGAGGCCGACCGGCTGATGGAAGCCGCCTGGGAAGTCGAGGAGAACCCCGTCCACCTCGCCTGGCGCGGCCTGTTGCAGATGGTCAAGGCGATCGAGCAGCCGCAGTCGCTGCTTGCCGACCTGCACGACCTCGCCGACCAGCTGACGCATCACGCGCTGGAGCGCGACGACGGCAACGCCACGGTCAAGGCGCTGGTGGCGCAGACCCAGGCGATGCTGTTCGGCGACGCCCGGGCGGCAGGGCAGGCGGCGGCGCGGGCGCTGGGCGAGAACCCGCGCAACCCGCATGCGCTGTTGGCCATGGCGGTGGCCCAGACGCTGGCGGGGGAAGGCGAGGAGGCTTACCGCCTGTCGCGCCTCGGCCGCGCCTATGCCGAGCGGGCGTCGTTCCGGCACTGGTGGGACGCGCATCATGCCACCGTCTGCATCGCCACCGGACGCCACGACGAGGCCATTGCCGCCGCCGAGGCGGCGCGGCTTTCGGCGCCGTCGCTGCGCCCGGCCTACCGCTTCCTGCTGGCGCTCTACGCGCACCGGGGCGACATGGTTCGGGCCGAGGAGATGCGGGCGAAGTTGGAGGCTTTGGAGCCGGGCTTCTCGCTCGACCGCATGATCGGCGACCCGACCTATCCCGCCCGCACCCTGCGCCGGACGGGGCTGCTGAAGGAGGTGCGCAAGCTGCTCTGAGCCGCTTCAGGCCGGCGTGATGGTCCACCGGGTCGCGAGGTCGTCGAGCCCGGCCCGGATCAGGCGGCGCGGTTTTCGGGGGTCAGTCCGGCGAGGAAGGCTTCGATGTCGTCGGTCGTGTCGCGCTCCTGTTGCAGCGTCTGCACCGGAACCGGCGGGACCGGAATGTACCACCGTGGGACATTTTTTTCCGCCTTTGTTTTCATGGTGTTGCGCGGCGCCGTTAAGCGTTTGTTAGGACATTTCAATGAGTTAACCGGGCGCGCGCCGCCAGATCACCGGCGGCTGGCGCGGTGATGCCGGGCGGCCTATACGGGCGCATGACCCTGGCTGACGCCACCGCTCCCGACCTTGGCGTGATCGAGGCGCTGGCCCTTGCCGCCGTGGCCGGGCTGCCCGAGGCGTTCCGCGCCGCCGCGGGCGAGCTTGCGCTGCATGTGGCCGACCTGCCCAGCGACGAGATGCTGGACGACCTCGGCCTCGACGACCCGTTCGAGCTGACCGGCCTCTACGACGGCATCCCTTTGACCGAGCGGTCGTTCGCCGACCAGCCGACAAAGCCCGACGCGATCTGGCTGTTCCGCCGGCCGATCCTCGACGAATGGGCCGACCGCGGCAATGTCACCCTGCGCGTGCTGGTCGCGCATGTCGTGGTCCACGAACTCGCCCACCACTTCGGCTGGACCGACGACGAGATCGCCGCCATCGACCCCTGGTGGGAATAGGAATCACGCCGCGCCGTCCTGCCGCCGGTCGGTTTCAAGCGCCGCGATCAGAAGTGTCTGGATCGCTGACAGCCGTTCCCACTGGTGCAGGATCTGGCGGTCGAGCTTGTCGTGCAGCGCGCGGATTTCCAGTTCGGCCTTGAGGTTGATCTTGTAGTCGTTCTCGGCCGTCGCGCGGTCGCGCGTCTCGGCGCGGCGCTGGCTCATCATGATGATCGGCGCCTGCATCGCGGCCACACAGGACAGGATGAGGTTGAGAAAGATGAAGGGATAGGGGTCGAAGGCGCCGCGGCCGAGCAGGAAAGCGGAGTTGGCGGCCATCCAGACCACCAGCACGACAAGAAACAGACCGAGAAAGGCCCACGTCCCGCCGAAGGACGCTACCTGGTCGGCGGCACGCTCGCCAAGGCTGCGCGGCGCGTCCGGCGCCGCGGGCGGGACGGCGAGTGTGGCCTCGGAGGCGATGCTGTCGAGCACGTCGCGGTCAAGCGCGGTGAGCGCTCCGCGTTCGGCGGCGAGCAACTCGCCGAGGTGGCGGCCGCGGTAAAGTGCGCGGTGGCGGCGGCACAGGGGGGCATCGGGGGCAAGGTCGGGATGGTCGGCCCGGACCAGCGCCGCGACAGCCGGGGCCAGGCCGGACAGCGGGCGCGGATCGGCGCCGGGTTCGTCCGGGGCGCAGATGGCGCAGGCGGCGGAGGTATCGGGCAAGGTCATGCAGCCTCCTGTCTCCGCGGGGCGCTGTGCCCGGCGGGGTCTCCGTGCCTTCCGCGCCGCCGGCGGGGGCTGCCTCGCGCACGCGAACGTGTGCGGGTGCCCGGTGCTGCCCCCATGGCGCGTCCGGCAGTACAGCCTAAACTCTAGCGGTGACCGCGGAAAAGGGAGATCGTGCCATGCTGACCCGTCGCCAGACGCTGTTCGCTGCCGCAGCACTTCCGGCCGCCGTCGCCTTTGCCCCGCCGCTGCGCGCTGCCGCGCCATTCCAGGGCACGAGCGCGCTGCCGTCCTTTCACCGCTTCCGCCTGGGCGGCTTCGAGGTCACGACGCTGATGGCCGGCAGCCGCGTCGCCGACAAGCCGCAGGAAATATTCGGGCTGAACGTCAGCGCCGAGGAGTTCGCCCGAGCCTCGGCCGAGGCGCGCATTCCGGCCGACCGCACCATGTTCTACTTCACGCCGACGCTGGTGAACACCGGGGCGGAGTTGGTGCTGTTCGACACCGGGCTCGACCCGGCGTCAATCACCGGCGCGCTGGCCGCCGCCGGCCACAGCCCGGACCAGATCGACGCCGTGGTCATCACCCATATGCATCCCGACCACATCGGCGGGCTGGCGGACGAGGCGGGGCCGGTGTTCCCCAAGGCGCGGCTGGTCACCGGGGCGGTCGAGCACAATTTCTGGACCGCCAGTCCGTCGGAGGTCTTCACCGCCAAGGTGACGCCGCTGAACGACCGCTTCGCCTTCATCGACGAGGGTGCGACAGTGGCCCCGGGGCTGACCGCGATGGCGAGCTTTGGCCATTCGCCGGGGCATATGTCCTGGATGGTGGAGAGCGAGGGGCAGCGGCTGCTGCTGACCGCCGATCTTGCCAACCACTACGTCTGGTCGCTGGGCTATCCCGACTGGGAGGTGCGCTTCGACATGGACAAGGCCGCGGCGGCGGCAGCGCGGCGCAGGGTGCTGGGGATGCTGGCGGCCGACGCGGTGCCGATGGTGGGCTACCACATGCCGTTCCCCGGGCTGGGCCATGTCGAGACCCGGGGCGAAGGGTTCCGCTTCGCGCCGGCAAGCTACCAGTTCCTGCTGGACGGCTAGGCCGCAACGGCGGAACCTGTGCGCCGCGGCGTTGGACCGCCGCGGCGTCGAGCAGAGGGGTGACGGCAGGGGATGCGGTTTCTGCGGCGGGCCTTCACCGGGCTGGTGCTGGCGGCGGCGACGCTGGGGTTCCTGCTCATGGCGGCGGTCACGCTGCGCGATGCGCAACGCGCCGAGGGCGACGAGGCGCCCGGGCGCAGCGAGGAACGCATCTTCACCGCCGCGGTGGTGCGGGCCGAGGCCGGGCCAGTCACCCCGGTCATCACCGTCCACGGCGAGATCCGGGCGCGCCGGTCGCTGGAGCTGCGGGCCGCCGCGGGCGGGCGGGTGCTGGCGCTGGCGCCGGGGTTCCAGACCGGCGGCACGGTGCGCGCCGGCGAGGTGATCCTGCGGCTCGACCCGGCCGAGGCGACCGCCGCGCGCGACCTGGCCGCCGCCGACCTGCGTGAGGCCGAAGCGGGCGTCGGGCAGGCCGCCGCAGCGCTGCTGCTGGCGCGCGACGACCTTGCCGCCGCCGGCGCGCAGGCCGATCTGCGCGGGCAGGCGCTGGACCGGCAGCGCGACCTGCTGGCGCGCGGCGTGGGCTCCGACACGGCGGTGGAGACGGCGGCGCTGGCGCTGTCGGCGGCGGATCAGGCAGTGCTGTCGCGAAGGTCCGCACTGGCCGAGGCCGAGGCGGCAGTGGACCGCGCCGCGACCACGCTGGACCGTCGCCGCATCGCGCTGGCCGAGGCGGAGCGGGCGCTCGCCGAGACCGCGCTTGCCGCCCCGTTCGACGGCACCCTGGCCGGGGTGACACTGGTGCCCGGGCGGCTGCTGACGCCGAACGAGCGGCTTGCCGATCTGATCGACCCGGGCGGGCTTGACGTCGTGTTCCGCCTGTCGAACGCGGATTTCGCGCGGCTGGCGGCGCCAGACGGCGCGCTGCCGCCGGTACCGGTCGCGGTGGCGCTGGAGGCCGGGGACGCCCGGCTGGCCAGCAGCGGGCGCATCGCGCGGGTCAGCGCGGCGGTGGGCGAGGGTCAGACCGGGCGCGAGATCATCGCCACGCTGGACGCCCCGGCAGGCTTGCGCCCGGGCGATTTCGTCGCGGTCACGGTCGAGGAGCCGCCGCTGGCGCTGGCGGTGCGGCTGCCGGCGACGGCGCTCGGCACCGACGGCGCGGTGCTGGCGCTGGGGCCCGAGGACCGGCTGGTGGCGGTGGCGGTGACGCTGCTGCGGCGGCAGGGCGACGATGTGATCCTGGCGCCCGAGGGTCTGGCCGGGCGCGAGGTGGTGCGCGACCGCGCGCCGGTGCTCGGCGCCGGCATCCGCATCCGTCCGGTGCGGCCGGGCGAAAGCGACGAGGCGGCGATGATCGACCTGTCGCCGGAACGCCGGGCGGCGCTGATCGCGCGGGTCGAGGCCGACGGCGCGCTGGCGGCGGGCGAGAAGGCGCGCCTGCTGGCGCAGCTCGCCGCGCCGCGTGTGCCGGCCGCGGTGGTGGCCCGGCTGGAAGGCCGGGGCGGCTGATGGCGGTGCGCGATCCGCATGCCGCGGCCGCGCGCGGGCTGTTCTCCTACCTCGCCCGGCACCGCACGCTGGCCAACCTGCTGATGGCGCTGATGCTGGCCGCCGGGGTCTGGGCGGCGCTGAACATCCGGGCGCAGT
Source organism: Rhodobacterales bacterium (assembly GCA_031406135.1). Taxonomy (GTDB): domain Bacteria; phylum Pseudomonadota; class Alphaproteobacteria; order Rhodobacterales; family Rhodobacteraceae; genus JANOGU01. The sequence continues at coordinate 3,050 of JANOGU010000358.1, read as the reverse complement.
TCTTCCCCGACACCGTGGTCTCGGAGGTCGAGGTGTCCATCGCCTGGCCCGGGGCGGGGGCCGAGGATGTCGACCGCGGCATCGTGCAGGTGGTGGAGCCGGCGCTGATCGTCGTCGACGGCGTGACCGATGTCGCCGCGCGGGCGCGCGAAGGCGGGGCGGTGATCTGGCTGGAGTTCGATCCCGGCCGCGACCTCAACCGCGCGGCCGAGGATGTGCAGGCCGCGCTCGACGCGCTCAGCGACCTGCCGCAGGATGCCGAGCGGCCGCAGGTGCGCCGCGCGGCCTGGCGCGACCAGGTGACCGACATCGTCATCACCGGGCCGGTGGGGCTGGACCAGCTCGGCCGTTTTGCCGACGAGATGGTGGCGCGGCTGTTTGCCGAAGGGATCACGCGGACCACGATCCGCGGCCTTGCCGCGCCGCAGGTGCGGGTCGAGGTGCCCTCGGTCGCGCTCTACCGTCACGACCTGAGCATGGCGGAGATCGCCGCCGCCATCGCCGCGGAAGTGCGCACCGCGCCGGCTGGCGAGGTCGCGGGTGGCACCGCGCGGGTGCGCGCGGGGACCGAGGCGCGGGCCGCGGCCGAGATCGCCGGGATCGTCCTGCGGTCGGCGCCCGACGGGACGCAGCTGCGCCTGTCCGACATCGCCACGATCCGCACCGAACCCGCCGACCGCGGCCGCGCGGCCTATGTCGGGACGAACCCGGCGCTCTCGATCCGGGTGGACCGCAACGACACCGGCGATGCCATCCGCCTGCAGGCGACGGTGGAGGCGGCAGCGGCGGCGTTGCAGGCGCTACTGCCGCCGGGGGTGAGATCGACCTGGTGCGGGCGCGGGCCGAGATGATTTCGGCGCGGCTGGAATTGTTGGTCGACAACGCGCTGATTGGCCTCGGCATCGTCCTGCTTCTGCTGTTCCTGTTCCTGAACGCGCGCACCGCGCTCTGGGTTGCGGCGGGCATCCCGGTGGCGCTGCTGGCGGGACTGGCGGCGATGCATGTCGCGGGGCTGACGCTGAACATGATCTCGCTCTTCGCGCTGATCCTGATGACCGGAGTGGTGGTCGACGACGCCATCGTGGTTGGCGAGCACGCCGACTATCGCGCCCGGGTGCTGGGCGAGGACCCGACCACGGCGGCCGAGCAGGCGGCGCGGCGGATGTGGCTGCCGGTGCTGGCCTCGATGCTGACCACGGTGATCGCCTTCGCCGGGCTGACGGTGATCGGCGGGCGGTTCGGCGATTTCATCGCCGACATTCCCTTCACGGTGATTGCCGTCCTGACCGCCAGCCTGGCCGAATGCTTCCTGATCCTGCCCCATCACATGCGTCATGCGCTGGCGGCCCAGGCCAGGGATGCCTGGTACGACTGGCCGTCGCGGCAGGTGAACCGCGGCTTCGACTGGGTGCGCGACCGCTTGGTCAGGCCGGCGACGAGCTTCATCCTCTGGGCGCGCTATCCGGTGTTGGCGGCAACGCTGTTCCTGCTGTCCACGCAGGTGGCGCTGTTCCTGAAGGGCGAGGTGCAGTTCCGCTTCTTCGACGCGCCCGAGCAGTCCTCGGTGTCAGGCAACTTCGCCATGCTGCCCGGGGCGACGCGGGCCGATGCCGCGGCGATGATGGCCGAAGTGCAGCGCGCGGCCGGAGCCGTGGCCCTGCGCTACGAGACAGACCACGGACGCAACCCGGTGGAATTCGCACTGGCGGAGGTTGGCGGCTCTGTCGGGCGCGGCCTGTCCGGTGCCGAGTCCAAGGACCCCGACCTCTTGGGCGGGCTGTCGCTGGATCTGATCGAACCCGACGACCGGCCCTATTCCAGTTTCGCCTTCCTCGCCGACGTGCAGGCCGAGGTGCGGCCGCATCCGATGCTGGAGGAGCTGAGCTTCCGCGGCGGGCGGTTCGGGCCGGGGGGTGACGCGATTTCGGTCGATCTCTACGGCGCCGAGGCGGCGACGCTGAAGGCCGCGGCCGAGGCGCTCAAGTCGGCTCTGGCACCGCTGCCCGGGGTTTCGGCGCTGGAGGACAGCCTGTCCTATGACAAGGAGGAGATGGTCCTGACGCTGACCCCGCAGGGCACCGCGCTGGGCTTTCGCATTGACGAGCTGGGCCGGAGCTTGCGCGACCGGGTCGAGGGGATCGAGGCCGCCACCTTCCCCGACGGCCCACGCACCGCCTCGATCCGGGTCGAGCTGCCGCCGGACGAGATGACCGCCGATTTTCTCGACCGCACGCTGATGCGAACACCCGCGGGCACCTGGGTGCCGCTGTCCGACATCGTGGCGGTGGAGACGCGGTCGGGGTTCTCGGTCATCCGCCGCGAGAACGGGCTGCGGGTCGTCACCGTGTCGGGGGATATTGCGGCCGACGATCCGGCCACGGCCAACGCGGTGCAGGCGGAACTGGCGGGCGCGATCCTGCCGCGGATCGAGGCGGAGTTCGGCGTCGCCTCCCGTCTGTCGGGCCAGGCGGAACAGGAGCGGCAGTTCCTGTCGGGCGCGGGCACCGGCTTCGCGCTCTGCCTCCTGGGCATCTACCTGACGCTGGCCTGGGTCTTCGCCTCCTGGGCGCGGCCGCTGGTGGTGATGGCGGTGATCCCCTTCGGTCTGATCGGGGCGATCTTCGGCCATTGGTGGTGGGACGTGCCGATGTCGATGTTCTCCATCGTCGGGCTGATCGGCATGGCCGGGATCGTGATTAATGACAGCATCGTGCTGGTCTCGGCGGTGGACGAGCGCGCTGGCCGGCAGAGCCTGCGGACGGCGATTGTCGATGCCGTGGCCGACCGGCTGCGGCCGGTGTTCCTGACCACGGCGACGACGGTGCTGGGGCTGGCGCCGCTTTTGTACGAAAGCTCGTCGCAGGCGATCTTCCTCAAGCCCACGGTGATCACGCTGGTCTATGGCCTGGGCTTCGGCATGATCCTGGTGCTGATCGTGACGCCGGCCCTGCTGGCGGTGCAGGCCGATGTCGGCTGGCAGTTCCGCGCGCTGCGGCGGGGGCTGCGGCGGCGAGGGCCGTTGCGGCGCTGGATCGGGGCCGCCGCGCTGG
>JANOGU010000356.1:0-6758 GCA_031406135.1 Rhodobacterales bacterium | reverse complement strand
CCAGCGCGGCGGCGGCACCGATCAGGATTCTGCGGATCATCTGCGTCCCCCTCACTCGGCCGGCTGGGCCACGGCGCCGGACACCGCCGGCTTGCCGTAATGGGCGTTGAAGTCTTGCTCGATCGTCGCCGGCACCGGCAGCGGCTTCTCGATCACGCCCAGAAGCGGCAGGATGATCAGGAAGTAGACGAACCAGTAGGTCGAGGCGATCAGGCTGATCCAGGAGTAGATGCCCTCGGCCGGCATCGCGCCCACCCACATCAGCACGAAGAAGTCGATGACCAGCAGCCAGAACCACCACTTGAACATCGGCCGGTAACGGCCCGAGCGCACCGCCGAGGTGTCAAGCCAGGGCACCAGCGCCAGCACCGCGATGGAGCCGAACATCGCCAGCACGCCGAAGAACTTGGCGTCGATGAGGCCGAAGGACAGGAATTGCGTCATCTGCACCAGCCAGACATCGCCGGTGAAGGCGCGCAGGATCGCGTAGAATGGCAGGAAGTACCATTCCGGCACGATATGCGTTGGCGTCACCAGCGGGTTGGCCTCGGTGTAGTTGTCCGGGTGGCCGAGGAAGTTCGGCATGAAGGCCACCACGGCGAAGAACACCGCCAGGATCACAGCCAGCGCGAACAGGTCCTTCATCACGTAGTAGGGCCAGAACGGCACCGTATCCTTCTCTACCTCGGCCTTGGAGGCGCGGCGCACCTCCACCCCCGTCGGGTTGTTGTTGCCGGTGGTGTGGAAGGCCCAGATATGCACCGCGACCAGCGCCGCGATGACGAATGGCAACAGGTAGTGCAACGAGAAGAAGCGGTTCAGCGTGGCGTTCTCCACCGCCGGCCCGCCCAATAGCCAGGTCTGGATGTCGGGTCCGATGCCGGGAATGGCGCCGAACAGGCCGGTGATGACCGTGGCACCCCAGAACGACATCTGCCCCCAGGGCAGCACATAGCCCATGAAGGCGGTGGCCATCATCGCCAGGTAGATCAGGATGCCGATGATCCAGGTCACCTCGCGCGGGGTCTTGTAGGACCCGTAGTACAGGCCGCGGAAGATGTGCGCGTAGACCGCGACGAAGAACAGGCTGGCGCCGTTGGCGTGGACATAGCGCAGCATGTCGCCGCCGTTCACATTGCGCATGATGTGCTCGACCGAGGCGAAGGCCATGTCCACATGCGGGGTGTAGTGCATCGCCAGCACGATGCCGGTGACGATCTGCAAGACCAGGCAGAAGGTCAGCACGATGCCCCAGATCCACATCCAGTTGAGGTTCCTGGGCGTCGGGATCATCAGCGTGCCGTACAGCAGGCCGATGATCGGCAGGCGGCGGTGCAGCCACTGCTCGGCCCCGGACTTTGGCTCATAGTGGTCGTGCGGAATTCCGGCCATCACTCGCCCCCCTCAGCCCAGCTTCAGCGTGACGTCGTCGACGAAGACCGCGACCGGCACTTCCAGGTTGCGCGGCGCCGGCCCCCTGCGGATGCGGCCGGAGGTGTCGTAGTGCGACCCGTGGCAGGGGCAGAACCAGCCGCCGAAGTCGCCCGACCCGTCGCCGATCGGCACGCAGCCGAGGTGGGTGCAGACGCCGACCATCACCAGCCACTCGCCGGCCTCGTCCAGCGACCGGTTCTGGTCAGCGGCGTCGGCGGCGGGCTTGTTGGCGTTCCCGGCGGTCGGATCGATCAGATCGCCCAGCGCCACCGCGCGCGCTGCCGCGATCTCCTCCGCCGTGCGGCGACGGACGAAAACCGGCTTGCCCAGCCATTTCACGGTGAGCTGCATGCCCACCTCCACCGTGCTGACATCGACGAAGATCGACGCCAGCGCCTGCACGTCGGCCGAAGGGTTCATCTGGTTGACGAGCGGCCAGACCGCGGCGCCGGTGGCGACCGCGCCGGTCCCGGCCGTCGCGTAGTAGAGGAAATCCCGGCGTGTGCCGCCGTTCATCTCATCGGCATGGGCCACGGTTCAGCGCTCCCTTCCTCGGCGGCGTGTCCGCCGTCGGCATGCGGTGGGACGGTGCGTCTTGCCGCCCCACCCCGGTCAGCGGGGTTCTATCGTTGCCATCCGGCGGCGTCCAGCACCGTTCCAGCCTCTGTCACGCGGCAGGTCCGGCTTTTTCCACGGCGCTCCCCGGGCGCGGCGGCATCTAGCCCGGCGGCAGCGTCGCCACCGCCGCGGGCCGCGCCGCCGCGGCCTCTGCCCAGGCGGACAGCCCCGGCCGCCCCTGTCGCCAGTCGCGCGCCGCGTGGCGGAAGTCGAGGTAGCCCAGCGCCGCCGTCACCGCGATCTGCGCCATGCCGAACCGCCCGTCCAGAAGTGGCAGCCAGCGCGCCTCCAGCGCGTCGAGCGCGCGGGCCACCTTGGCCCACTGCGCCTCGACCCAGTCGGCGCTGCGGCTGCCGTCGGGCTTGTTGTGGGTCTCGTAGCGCATCAGCACGGCGGCATCCATGATCCCGTCCGCCGTGGCCTCGACCACCAGCACATCCCACAGCGCCGGGGCCGGCGGGTAGAAGCCGGCGCCCCACTGCGCATCGAGAAAGCGGCAGACGACCCGGCTGTCGTACAGGATGTCGCCCGCGTCGGTGCGCAGGGCGGGCACCTTGCCCAGCGGATTCTCCGCCACCGGAAGCGTGCCGGGGTCCAGCGGCGTGCCCATCGAAGGGACCAGCGTCAGCTCGCCCACGCGCCCCGCCTCCAGCGCCAGCAGGACCACCTTGCGCACGAACGGCGAGGTGGGGGAATGGAACAGCTCCACCTCAGACCCGCCGCAGCCGCGCCCGGGCGATCAGGCCGAGGTCGATCTCCACCCCGCGCCCGCCCGCCCACCGAAAAACCCGGCGGACCCGCACCGCCAGGTTGCGCTGCCCCTCGGCATCGCGCGGCGCATGTGCCGCGACCCCCTCGTCCAGCGCATCCAGCGCCTCCTCGGCGCGCTGGTCGGTGCGGCCGGCGGCCAGCCGCGACCGCGCCAGCCGGGCGATGCCGTAGCTTGCGGCGGCGACGGCCCCGGCGCGCAGGGCGAAGACGGCGACAGGGGCAAGCGGCAGGGGCATGGCGGATCTCCTTCGGGGCGATGAACCCAGCCTATCGTGGGCGCGACGATCCGCCAAGCACGGCGCGGATCACCCGACGCCGCGCACTTGATGCACTCGATCAAATCAGGGGCAATAGGTAGCTGTCACATCCCGGAAGGTAGTAGGGCTGTTTCCTGAACAGTTCCGGCTTCAGTTTGTGCCAGTCCTTCATCGCCTGCAAGGGTGTCTTGCTGCCCAAGGCTGATTGTGGGAGCTGCTGGTTGTAGAGAGCCACATAGCGGTGCAGCGTGGTTTCCAGTTCCTCGCCCGAACGGAAATGGTGCGACTGCAGCACTTCTTCGATGCGGCCGTTGAAGCGCTCGACCATGCCGTTGGTCTGGGGATGGTGGGGCGGGGAAAGGCGATGTTCGATGCCGAGGTCGGCGCAGAGTTGGTCGAACTCGTGCTGGCCAGTTGCGGCGCGTTTGCGCAGACCGAACAGACGGTCGGTGAATTCCTTGCCGTTATCGGTGAGAATGGTGCGGATACGCATCGGGCAAGCGCGTTCCAGGTCGCGCAGGAAGCGTCGCGCATTGGCGGCGGTCTTGGACTTATAGACGCGGATGAAGACCCAGCGGGTCACCAGATCGATGGCCACGAACAGATAGCGCCGGGACGTTTCGTCAGCCATTTGAGGTAGATACTTCACATCGACATGCAGGTAGCCGGGCTCGTAGGCCTTGAACGCCTTGTGCTGTCGCCGGGGTGATTGCGCCTGCAGATCGCGCAGATTGCCCACCCCGTGCCGCCGCAAACAGCGGTCAAGCCCTGAGCGCGAAACGTCCGGGTTGAGGAACTCGCGGACCACGGCGAGCAGGTCATCGAGCGACACCTGCAGCGTCTTGCGCAGCACCACCGACACCGCCTCCTGCGCCGGCGTCAGTGTCGTTTGCAGCCGGTGCGGTGTATGGCTGCGGTCATGCACAGAGTTGCGATGCTTCCACTTATAAACAGTCTGCTCGGTTGTCCCGAAACGGTCCGCCAGCGCCGATGCGGGCTCACTGCTGGCCTGGATCGCCGCCCGCACTTTGGGCGTCGTCGTCGCCTGCTTGTGAAGATGGATCAGCATGTCCGCACCCCGCCAAGAATCTCCCTCAGAACCGATCTTGCCATGAAAAACGCAGACCGCCGAGGGGCTATGTGATCATCCGGGATGTAAAAGGTAGCAAGTGTCAGACTCGGAACATTAGAGCTGCAGCCCGCTCGCGGCAGCCTCTTGCGCCGCAATCCAGTTCTCGCAGGCCTGATAGAAGACAAAATCGGGCGCATGCCAGCGGCGAAGGTTCTCGACCGCCTTTGCCGAAAGCTCCGGCACGGCGGAATAGTCATTGGCATGGGCGGCAACCGGGTCGCGGGTCAGCGCGACCTTGTGCTCGATGCCAAGTCGTTGAAGAAGTTTCACGAGATCGGCCTCCAGACTGCTTTGCCGGATGATCCAGACCGGCTGGCGCAGTTCGAAGATGTTCCCGCCCTTCTTGAACCAGTCGACCTGACCGGCCCCCATATGGCCGATGGTCAACATCGCCGCCAGCGCCCGCTGCCCGCGCTGGCCAGGCTCGAACAAGGCTTCGGCAAGGTCGGTGGCGTGCTCGAACTCTTCGAAGATGATCCTCTCATGCTTGGACCACGGGTTGTAAAGTCGCGGTTGGCCCATCCGCTTGCGGCTGTAGAAGCCCGACTTGAAACGGGCCATCGGGTCGCGGATGGAAAAGAAATAGGGTTCATCCTCGGGCAAATGTGCAAGCACCGTGCCGTGGCCGTGCTTGACCAGCTGCAGTTTCGCTTGCGCCGCATTGACCTGAGCAATCACATGACCGATCTGGGTGCCGGCATTCTTGCCTATATGCAGATAATGCACCGGCGTGCGAAACAGGCTTACGCGCGCGCCGCGTCGAAGGCTTAGCCCGAAGTGGCGCAGGACGCGCTTTCCAAGTCCCGGCATGACAACTGCTCCCCTTCGGCTTGCCCGGTGCGGGCAGGGGATCAATAGAACCGACATTCCCCAAGTGACCTGCCGTCTGACTGCAAAGTCGCCTGACGCTGCCCCGGAATCAAACGTTTTTCGCCCCGAGCGGTGTCTGTGGTCGCGAAAACGCCCGGAGTCTGGCGGAACCATCCGCGAATCCTTGCCGTGCTGGCTCGGCGGCCCCGTCCTTCAGCGTGGCGGACAGACCTGTCCTGCCGCTTTCGTTCACTTTGGGTCCGGACCGCGGTCACGCGCATGACGGTGGCGCTCGAAGGCGGTGAACGGCGGCGAGGATGGCCCGCACCATCGGGCCGGTGACGGCCACCTCGGCCAGCTGGAAGGTGATGGCGCGGGCGTGGCGCACGACGCGGGCGCCGATCTTGAACAGCTTCAGTTGCAGGCTGGTCAGCGACCAGTCGGCCATGGCCTCGGGCAGTTCGATGCAGCGCAAGAAGGTCGCCAGGTTGCAGGCCAGTGCATGTAACTGCAGCCGAACCCCGTTGTCGCGGAACCGCTTGCACGACAGCCGCGTCCAGTGGAAGGCGTGCTTGCCCTCCTTGATGTGCTGCTCGGCGGTGCCACGCTGGTTGTAGAAGCGGACCACCCAGTCCGGCTCCATGGGCAGGTTGGTGACGATGAAGCCCACGCGGGGGAACAGCTCGCCCGGATGCCATTCGATCTTGGCAATGACACGGCGCTCGTCCTCCCAGCTCTGCGCCCGGTAATGGAAATCCACGAAGAACCGCTTCACCTTGGTCAGCGACGGACGCCCCACGGGCCGGGTCAGCCGATGCGCGATCTTCTCCCGCAGCACGGCATTGGCGGGCAGCCGGATGGCGTAGAAGTAGCCGGCCTCTTCCAGCCGCGCATGAATCGCGGGGCTGGCATAGGCGGCATCCGCCCGGAAGAAGCGGCCACCAAGCTTGCGGCCAGCGTAGCGGGCGATCACCGGGTCGAGCACATCCTGCCAGCCGTCGGCGCTGTGGACGTTGCCGTGCCGCAGGGCGCAGCGTTCCAGCATTCCGAACTGGTTGAACAGGAAGTTGGGGTGATAGCAGGTGCAGTCGAAATGCCCGTTCCAGGCGGTGCCCTCCTGCTCGCCATGGGTCGGGCTGACTGAGCTGTCCATGTCCAGCGTGATGTACTTCAGCCCATTGCGGTCATGAAACCGGTCGATCCACTGGCCGTTCAGATCGGCCAGCGCCGCCCGGTTCTCGGGTGAGGGCAGTGTCTCGGTCTCGAACCGCCCAATCTGGGAAGCCGAGGCCGCTTGCGCATCGACAGCACGGCCGCCCACGACCTGACGCATGACCGGATCAAGGGCCAGCCGGTCGGCGTCGTTCACATCCTCGTAGCCCGCCAGCCGCCCGAACACCGATTGCCGGAACAGCCCGTCGAGCCGGTGGACGGTGTTCCTTCCGATGCGATTGTCGCACAGCGCTGCCAACGCCAGATCGGACAGCCCAAGCGCGTCATCGAGCGGCTCTGTTGCATAAATCAGCCATGGGCCGAGTTTCCCCTTCCCGTGAACAGACTCATCCCGTGCGCTGAGTTTGCGGCGTTCCGAGGGCTGTGAAGCGGTTTAGGATTGCCGCCCTTATCTGTAGTTCGGCCACCTGACTGTCGACATCGCGCGCCATGACACGATCGCCGAGCAGCTTTAAGCATCGCATCTTTGCCTCGATCTAGCTTCGTCTGTTTTAGCCGCTGCA
>JANOGU010000040.1:0-4844 GCA_031406135.1 Rhodobacterales bacterium | reverse complement strand
GCATGGAGGGATACCAAGGCACGAACCAACAACCTACTCAACATGAGTGGTGCTCCTCCTGAAATATGGTTACTTGCAACCCAATATATTTGCACTCTACAAAACCATACAGCTGTGCAAAGTCTCAACAACCGCACACCCATTGAATGGTTATTGGGGTATACACCAGATATCACAGTTCTTCTACAGTTCAGATTTTGGGAGCCGGTCTACTATAACAAATACGATGCTAAATTCCCATCGGACACAACCGAAGCTTTGGCCGTTGCCGGGGAGGTCCCGGGCGAAGGGGGTTCCATGTCCGGATCGGGTCTGAGGACCACGGCCTTCGTGCTCCTCGTCGCACTGACCGTCTACGTCGCCCTGATCGGAGCCCTGTGATGGCCGAACGATTCGGCGGCAAGTTCTCGCCCCAGCCGCGCGCGGACGACGGCACCCCCGGCGCCCCGCGCCCGGCGATGCCGGGGCCGTCGCCCTACGAGGCGCTGCGCGCCAACCTGCTGTTCGTCCTGCCGTTCCTCTTCGCCTGGAAGGCCTTCACCGGCGGCCCTTCGGCGCTGGTCGCGGGGCTGATCGCCTTTGGCGTGATGATGCTGGGCGCCTGGCTGACCCGCGACGGGCTCAAGGCCGAGGCCGAGTACAATGCCCGGAGCGTCGCCCGCCGCCCGGCGATTCCGCGCAAGATTTTCGGCGCCGTCTGCACCGGCACAGGGCTGGCCGCCGGGACGCTGATCGGCGGCGAGTCGATCCCGATCACGGTCGCCTTCGGCGTCATCGGCGCCGTCCTGCACCTTGGCGCCTTCGGGCTCGACCCGCTGGCCGACAAGGGGGCCGAGGGCATCGACCAGTTCCAGATGGACCGCGTCGCCCATGCGGTGGACGAAGCCGAGAAGCATCTGGCCGCCATGAAGGACGCAATCCTGCGCGCTGGCGACCGGTCTCTGACCGACCGCGTGGAGCGCTTCGCGGCCACCGCGCGCGGGCTGTTCCGCAGCGTGGAAAGCGATCCCGGCGACCTGACGGCAGCACGGAAATACCTGTCGGTCTACCTGATGGGCGCCCGTGACGCGACGGTGAAGTTCGCCGACATCTGGGCGCGGTCGCACGACGCCAAGGCGCGCACCGACTACGAGGCGCTGCTCGCCGATCTGGAGACGACCTTCGCCGACCGGACCAAGGACCTCCTGTCCGGCACGAAATCCAACCTCGACGTCGAGATCGCCGTGCTGCGCGACCGGCTGAAATTCGAAAACCGCTGACGGAGACCCCCATGACCGAGAACGTCCGCACCGCCGCCGAAGCGACCCTTGCCGAAGTCGAGAAGGTCACCGCCACGATCCTGCCCGAACCGGGCACCGCCATCGTGCCGCTGGAGGCGGCGCCGGCGCCGCTAGCGGCCGAGATCCAGGCCAAGATGGCGCTGATCGACATGAAGAACACCCAGTCGATCGTCACCTTCGGCTCGGCGGCGCAGGGTGAGTTGTCGACGATCAGCCAGGAGATGCTGCAAGGGGTGAAGAACAAGGACGTTGGCCCCGCCGGCGCCTCCCTGCGTGAGATCGTCTCGACCATCCGCGGCTTTTCCGGCGAGGAGCTTGACGTCAGCCGCGGCCGGTCGTGGTGGGAGCGCCTGACCGGCGCCGCCGCCCCCATCGCCCAGTTCGTCGCCCGCTTCGAGGAGGTGCAGGGCCAGATCGACAAGATCACGGAGGAGCTGCTGAAGCACGAGCATCTGCTCTTGAAGGACATCAAGAGCCTCGACTTGCTCTACGAGAAGACGCTGAACTTCTACGAGGAGCTTGCCGTCTACATCGCCGCGGGCGAGGCCAAGCTGAAGGAACTGGACGCGAAGGACATCCCTGCGGCAGAGGCCGCGGTCAGCGCGGCGCCGCAGGACAGCCAGGTGATGAAGGCGCAGGAGCTGCGCGACCTGCGCTCGGCCCGCGACGATCTGGAACGGCGGGTGCATGACCTGAAGCTGACCCGGCAGGTGACGATGCAGTCGCTGCCCTCGATCCGGCTGGTGCAGGAGAACGACAAGTCGCTCGTCGGCAAGATCAACTCCACCCTCGTCAACACCGTGCCGCTGTGGGAGACGCAGCTGGCCCAGGCGGTGACCATCCAGCGCTCGCGCGATGCGGCGGAATCGATCCGCGACGCCAACGACCTGACCAACGAGTTGCTGACCAAGAACGCCGAGAACCTGCAGGAGACCAACCGCGTGGTGCGCGTGGAGATGGAGCGCGGGGTGTTCGACATCGAGGCGGTGCAGGCGGCCAACGCCACGCTGATCGCCACGATCAACGAAAGCCTCGCCATCGCCGACGAGGGCAAGGCCCGCCGCGCCGCGGCCGAGGAAAGCCTGCAGAAGATGGAGGCCGAACTGCGCGACACGCTGGCCGCGGCCAAGTCGCGCGCCACCGGCACCGGCACCAACGTGGGGAGCGCGGTCTGATCATGCCTCCCGCGCCGCGCCGGGCGGCGGTTGCCCTCTTGGGCCTGGCGCTGGCCGCCTGCGCCCCGGTTGTCGCGCCGCCCGAGCCGCCCGTGGCGGCGTCGGCCGCGGCCCGCGAATCGGCCGAAGTCGTGGCCCTGCGCCGCTATTACGGCGAGGTGCAGGGCACGCTGCTGTCCCGCGGACTGTTGCGCACCGACAGCTCCGCCCCCGACGCGCCCTGGGGCGCGCGGCAACTGACCGACAACTTCCTGCGCATCGCCATGTATGACGAATTCACCGCCACGCCCGGCGGCTTCGTCGCGCGCGAGTCCGAAAGCCTGCTGCGCCGCTGGGCGGTGCCGGTCCGGGTGTCGCTGCGCTTCGGCGCAAGTGTTCCGCCGGCGCGGCGCGCCACCGAACGCGCACGGGTGGCGTCGTTCCTGGCCCGCCTGCAGCGGGTCACCGGGCACCCGATCGGGCTGGTCGAGGGCCCGGGCAACTTCGTCATCGCCTATCTCAATGCCGACGAACTCAAGACCGTCGGCCCGTTGCTGCGCGCCACGATCCCCGGGATGACGGCGCTGGAGATCGGCGCCTTTACCCGCATGGACCCCACCACCTACTGCCAGATCAGTGCCACGTCCGAATCGGGCGGCGGAACCTATGTGCGCGCCTTCGCCGTGATCCGGGCCGAGCATTCCGACCTGATGTCGCTGGCCTGCCTGCACGAGGAGGTGGCGCAGGGCCTGGGCCTGCCCAACGACAGCCCGCGCGCGCGGCCCTCGGTGTTCAACGACGACCAGGAGTTCGCGCTGCTGACGCCGATGGACGAGGCGCTGCTGGCGATGCTCTACGATCCCCGCCTGCGCCCGGGCATGACGCTTGACCAGGTCCGGCCCGTCGTCGAAATGCTTGCCCGCGAGCGCGCCGGCGGCGAGAGCTAGACGATGCAGGGCCTGCTGACCCCCACGAATTTCGAGTTCTTCGCCAAATATCTGCTCGCCGGGTTCATCATCATGGCGGTTCGCGCCCGCTTCGTCGTGGGCGAACGTCCAAAGGTGGCGGAGCAGTTTGTCGAGGCGGTGATTCTGAGCCTCGTCAACCAACTTGTTTTTCTGGTGCTTTTCTGGATCGGCAGCTGGGTAGCTCCGCTCGGGAAGGTTCCCCAGCAGGCGTTGTTCTTTGTTGAAGTTCTGGTGGTTCCTGTCCTTCTTGGATGGGCATTCGGCGCCAACCTGGAAAAGGGATGGAACCAGGCGGTTCTTCGCCGTCTGTCCATGCCCATCCAGAACCCGACGCGCCGCGCCTATGACCACGCACTGATGCTCAACTCGGCGGGTGGATTCGTGATCCTGACCTACGCGGATGGTACCAAGGTCTACGGCCTCTATGGATCGAACTCTCTCGCAGCGACCGACACCGCGCGTAGCGACATCTACCTCGAACGCCTATATGATGTGGACGATACAGGCCGTTGGTATGAACAGATTCCGCCACGGAGCGGACTACTGATACTGGAGGGGCTGCGGTCCTTGGAATTCTTGAACCCGGAGGAAGCACAAGATGGCCGGAACGACGCCGAAGGTTCTCAATGAGGGCTACCGCCCGCGTCCAGACGGATCGGGTCCGCGTAGTCTTGCGGGAAGCGTGCTTTCGGGGCGACAGACGTCTCAAACTGACAAGTCGTTGGCTGGGTCGGCCCTAACCCAACGTCTCCCAAAGACAACTTCGTCCGTCAACATCCCCAAGAAGTGATTGCGCCATGGTTTTCGACTTCCTCAAGGGCGAGTTCATCGACGTCATCTCCTGGCTCGACGATACCCGCGACACGATGGTCTGGCGGTTCGAGCGGCGGGGGCAGGCGATCAAGTATGGCGCCAAGCTGACCGTGCGCGAGGGCCAGGCGGCGGTCTTCATCCATGAAGGCCAGCTCGCCGACACCTTCGGCCCCGGGCTCTACCAGCTCGAGACCAACAACATGCCGATCATGACCACGCTGCAGCACTGGGACCACGGCTTCCAGTCGCCGTTCAAGTCCGAGGTCTATTTCGTCTCCACCACCCGATTCAACGACCAGAAGTGGGGCACCAAGAACCCGATCATGGCGCGCGATCCGGAATTCGGCCCGGTCCGCCTGCGCGCCTTCGGCACCTACTCGATGCGGGTCGCCGACCCCGGTCGCTTCATGACCGAGATCGTCGGCACCGACGGCGAGTTCACCGCCGACGAAATCTCCAGCCAGATCCGCAACGTGATCCTGCAGGAAGTGGGCAAGGTGCTGGCCGGCTCCGGCATCCCGGTCCTGGACATGGCCGCCAACACCGGCGACCTGGCCAAGATCGTCACCCAGTCCATCGGCCCGCGGGTCGGCGAATACGGGCTGTCGCTGCCCGAGTTCTACATCGAG
>JANOGU010000317.1:0-6588 GCA_031406135.1 Rhodobacterales bacterium | reverse complement strand
GACGAACGGGCGTCAGCCGGGCATTCTGATGGATGTTCATTCGGGGCGCTCCTGAAGGCTTGAAGTGTGGTAACTCCAGCCTCCCTGATCCGCCCCGAATGGACAACCTGCTGAAAGCTCACACCTAGAGCGAAGCACCCGCCTGCGGAAGGGTCCGCTCGCCGCCGGCAGTGTCCGGCACGGATTTTCGACCTGCGCCCAAAGCAGACATCCCGCGCCGACTGGAAGCTTGCGCCGAACCATTCGGTGCCGACTTGCAGGTCACCAAGAGGGATCCCGGCCTTTGAGATCATCGTCCGGGATGATCTGCGGTTGGCGCCGAAGGCTGGTGTAGGGGTCCACGTAGGCCATTCTGTAGGCATCGCCCACCAAACCGAACTTGGCCCAGAACGATGCGGCGATTGGAAGCCTCGGCACGGCCTGCGGCGTCGCGTCAGCGCGTCGGATGAAGGTCGCGGCGATGGTGGAGATATCGGTCATGGTGTCCTCCTGTGCCGATGAGGATCACACCGCTTCCCGCTCAAGTCCTTGGCTCGGACCTGAAGAGTCCTGAACAGCCCTGATAGTCGCCTTCAGCGGCAGCCTGTGGTATCCTGGCCGCGAGGGGATGGGTTCGCGACCTATGGACGTAGACTTTGGGACATATCGTCTGAAGCGCGCCGAACGGCTGCTGCTGGGGCGGAACGGGCCGGTGCAGCTTTCGGCGCGTTCCTTCGACATTCTCGCCATGTTGCTCGCGAAGCCGGATGAGGTGATCGGCAAGGCCGAGCTTTTCGACACGGTCTGGCCCAATGTGGTGGTGGAAGAGAACACGCTGCAGGTCCATGTCTCGGCGCTGCGCAAGGCGCTCGATGCCGGCATGATCAAGACGCTGCACGGCCGGGGCTACAAATATACCGGGCCAAGGCCCGTCGCGGCGGCGCCCTCGGCGGAAACGGAATCCCAGCCGGCCAAACCTTCCATCGCCGTCCTTCCCTTCGCCAATTTGAGCGGCGATGCAGCACAGGACATTTTCTGCGACGGATTGGCGCTCAACATCGTTGCCAGCCTCGGGCGCTTTCGTGAGTTGTTCGTCATCGACAGGTTTTCGACCCTGGCCTACCGCAACCGGACGGTGACAGCGGCCGAGGCCGCGCGCGAGCTTTCGGTTCGCTACATCCTGGAGGGAAGTGTTCAGAAAGCCGGGGATCGCGTCCGCGTGTCCGTCCAACTCGTCGAGGGGGCCGGGAACCGGCAGCTTTGGACCGAGACCTATGACCGCCAGCTGACGGATATCTTCGAGGTCCAGGACGAGATCACCGGGACGATCATCGGCACGCTTGCCTCCGGTTATGGCGGCAGGCTCGGCAAAGCCTGGCGCGACCGAAGCAAGCCCGCCGGACTCGAAAGCTTCGTCGCATTGGACTATCTCCAGCGTTCCATTGATGCCTGCCGTTTAACAAAGGAGGGAGAGGTCGTTGCCAGGGAGCATTTGACCAAAGCAATCGAATGCGACCCGGGACTTGCCAAGGCCTACAGCAAAATGTCCTTGGCTCACTTGGTCGACGCCTGTTTTGGCTGGGCCGACGATTATGACGTCTCGATGGAGCTGGCCCGCCAATGGGCAGTGAAGGCGATTGCCTGCGACGACGGCGATTCGTGGTCCTATTGGGCCTTCGCCAGCTATAACTTGTATAAGTTGAATCATGGTGTGGCACTTGAGGCCTTCCAGAAGGCTCTCGACTGTAATCCCAATGACGCCGAGGTGATGAGCGACTACGGGTTTTGCCTGAGCTATTCGGGCAGAGCGGAAGAGGGTCTCGAGTACGCCCGCAAAGCCATGCGCCTCAATCCGTATCACTATGAATGGTACACGTCTCAGCTGGGCCAGATCTATTTCGATGCCCGCCAATATGACAAGGCCATCGCAACTTTTGCCAGCCTGCGGTCGCTCGATAGTGCCCTCATGCGGGTCTATCAGGCCGCCAGTTATGCCGCCGCCGGGAACCTGCTGCAGGCACGGAAATCCGTGCAGCGCGCGCTCGAACTCGATCCCGGCGCTACGCTGGAAAAATGGACCGATCCGAAACTCGCGCCCTATGGCGATGCGGCTTGCCTCGAACACCTGCGGCAGAATCTCCGAAAGGCGGGCATGCCCGACCGCGCTGCGCCGCAGCGCATCGACAGGGAAGAATGAGCTTCTGCCAGGCGCGGCCCCCCAACGAGTCAAGGGCGCCGATCTGAGCCTCCGGCGAAAAGTTCGCGCGTGGTTGCAGCGCTGTCCGCTTTGCGCCCGTCAGGTCGAAGTGTCCGTTTCCTTGGTGACCCACCTTGCAACCGCAGCGAATGGCCGCATTGCGGTCATTCCACCTGGAGCACTCCTGCGTCGGTCGGGCGCCGCGCCCGGAACCCGCTGCGGGAGCGGAGCAATCGCCGGGGCAGAGGCGGCGCGGCGCGGGGTCAGGACGCCGCGTGCATCCGTTCGATATAGGCGCGCATGTCCTCGGTCTCCTGCCGCGCGACGCGCAGGCCCTCCATCGTGGCCCGCAGTTCTGCCTCACTCTGGGCCAACTGGCTGGTCAGCTCGGCCTCGCGCGCCTCGAGGTAGACCAGCGCCTCGTCACGCGCCTCCTCGGCATCGTGCAGCTGCTGCGCCAGGCGGTCGATCTCGCCCATGTCGCCGCCGGAGACGCGGGCGAACCGGCTCAGGAACCAGTGCGTGAACCAGCCCAGCATGTAGGCCACGAACAGGATGACCGTGGTGGCGATGATGAATTCGGTGCGGTTCATGCGTGGTCCGGCGCCGGGGCCGCCCTTGCGGGCTCAGGGCGACGTCGTGCTCCGGCGCAGGGGACGCGGCGTCGTGTCCCCGGTTGGCTGGAACAGCGCTGAGGGGGCCTCCACCTCCTCCCCGGAGGGAAGCGTGACGGACCTTGTGGCGCCGCTGGCAGGCGCGGCCGGGGCGGCGGCAACCTGCACGGGCGGGCTAGCGGCGTCAACCTCGTCGGCCGGGGTCGCCAGCGTGGTGCCGGTGCCGGCGTCGCCGCCGTCCTCCGTCCCGGCTGCGGCCTCGCTCCCGGTGCCGGGCCGCTTCGGCGGGGCGGGAACTGCGGCGGCGGGGCGGAAGTCCCCGGATGCCGGATCGGTGGCCGGATCAGCAGGGGTCCCGGCCGACGCCGCTTCCGCCGCGCCCGCCGGCGGGCCGATCAGGGTGAACTCGATCCGCCGGTTGGCCTCGCGGCCCGCCTCGCTCTCGTTGTCGGCTACCGGGCGGCTTTCGCCGTAGCCCATGGCCAGGAAACTCTCGACCGGCAGCCGCCGGCCCTGCAGCGCCAGCAGTACCGCCTCGGCCCGGGCCTGGCTCAGCGACAGGTTGCCGCCCTCGGACCCTTGCGCATCGGTATGTCCGGCGATTTCCATCGCCATCGGCGGGCAGCCGTCCAGCACCTTGGCCAGCGCATCGAGCGCGCCCAGCGCCGCGGCGTCGATCTCGGCTGACCCCGGCGCGAAGACGATCTTGCGGACCTCCAGAACCTGGTTGAGGTTGCCCACGCATTCCTCGCCGGTGGGCAGCGCCGCGTCAGGATCGAAGGCCTCGTCATAGCGCACATCGACGCTGTAGCTCTGCCCCGGCCCCAGCCGGGCCGACAACACCTGGGCGATGCGGGCGCTGGCGTCCTTCTGGCCGGAGATGCCGCGCACTTCGACGGTGTCGGCGCGCACCAGCAGGCGGCCGTCGTTCAGATGCGACAGGGCCTCGACCCCGGCCAGCACGCGGACCGGCCAGCCGCCCGGCAGATCGCCGTCCACCCGCGTCGCGTTGTAGACCGACCCGGCCCCGAACCGCGCCTTGGCCACGCTGTCCACCGCCGCACGCATCAGGTCGTCGGTGACCCGGCCGCGCAGTTCGACCTTGCCCTCGGCGCTGAGCACGGCGGTAAACTCCGCCGGCCCGGCCGCGGCCGCCGTCTGCGACGGCGCCAGCGTCGCGGTCAGCGCGAAGACCTGCGGCAGCGCCGCCTGCAACTCGCCCGCCACGCGGTCGAAATCGGCCTGCGACGTGCCGGCGGCGGCGGTCAGCGTCACGTCGGCGTCCGAGAAGCTGACCGTGCCGCCTTCGGGCAAGGCGCCGATGGCGGCGATGCCGGCGACGGCCGCCTCGGCCCAGCGCGGCGTCGGCACCCCCAGCCCCACCGTGCAGATCGCCGCCTCCGGCGCCCCGGCGGCCACGGCGGCAAGCATGATCCGGTCGCGGGCACGCTCGGTATCCGCCGAACAGGCATCGAACCGCGCGCCGCCCGCGTCCTTGACGAAGCGCAGGGTGAACGGGGTCAGCACCGGCCGCGGCGCGGAAATGTCGATCACCGTCGCCAGCCCCTGCGGCTGCACCCTGGCCAAGGCTGCTTCGAGCCGCCGCTTCTCCTCGGCACTGCCGGAGATTGCCGTCACCGCGACCCGGTCGGCCGCGACCGAGATCTTCGACCGCGGCAGCAGCTTCAGCGCCGCGATGCCGAACTCCAGCGCGGCGTCGAACCCCTCCGGCGCGGCGTAGTCCGCGGTCTCGAGCATGTCCGACACCGGCAGGCCGGCGCCGATCTCGGCCAAGGCAGCGCGCAGTGCGTCGCGCCCGCCGCCGTCTTGCGGCAGAAGGCCGATCAGCGAGATGCCGTCGGTGTTGCGCAAGAGCTCGACCGAGAACCGCGGCGCGGTGATCGCGCGCGCCGGCGCCACCTCCATCCCGTCGCGCAGGCGGCCCGCGTCGATCACGCCGCCGGCCAGGTTCAGCGCCCGGAACCGCGCCGCCTCGTTCGGCGCCGTGCCGGACAGCATCAGGTTCAGCCCGTCCGCCCGCACCGCGGGCCAGGTCAGGCCCGCGGTCAACAGCGCCGAGGTCACCACCCGCTCGCTGCGCCGCTCGACCAGAGTGGCGGCCCAGGTCGCCACCGCGACCATGACCGCCAGCGCCATGGCCAGCGCCCCCGCAAGTTCCAGCGCGGGAGGCAGGAAGCGCCGGGCGGGCGCGGGGTCGGGGGCGTCGGACATCGGTTCTCCCTAGGACCGAACCGGCACGGGTTCAATCAGACCAGCGCCGACCCGGCAAGAAACAGCGCAAGCACAAGTCCGGCATCGCGGTTCGACCGGAACAGGCGCAGGCAGCTGTCCGGGTTCGTCGTGTCCAGCCGGGCGAGCTGCCAGGCGAGATGCCAGCCGAAGGCCCAGACCCCCGCCAGCGCCAGCAGCAGCGCGGCCAGAGACGCCCCCGCCGGGATCAGCGCGAGCAGGACCGCCGCGCCCAGCAGGCTCACCGCCGCGACGAGGAACCGGCGCATCCACGGTGCCGTCCCGGCATCGCCGAACAGCCGCGCCGTGGACTTCACCCCGATCAGCGCGTCGTCCTCCTTGTCCTGGTGCGCGTAGATCGTGTCGTAGAACAGCGTCCAGGCAATGCCCCCGGACCAAAGCAGGACCGCTGGCAAGCCCAGTCCCCCGCCATGCGCCGTCCAGGCGACCAGCGCGCCCCAGTTGAACACCAGGCCCAGCACCGCCTGCGGCCACCAGGTGAAGCGCTTGGCGAAGGGATAGGCCGCCACCAGCGCCAGCGAGGCCACGCCGAGCGCGATCGTCGGGCGGTTGAAGGTGAACAGCACCGCCGCGGCGACCAGCGCCTGCGCCACCATCCAGACCGCCGCCTGCCGCGGCGTGACCTGCCCCGACGGCAGCGGGCGGGACCGGGTGCGCGCCACCTGGGCGTCGAAATCGCGGTCGGTCAGGTCGTTCCAGGTGCAGCCCGCCCCGCGCATCAGCAAGGCGCCGATGGCGCAGCCGCCGGCGATCCACAGATCCCCGGGCTTGAACCCCGCGGGCGAGGCCGCCGCGGCCAGGCACAGACCCCAGAGGCACGGGATGAACAGAAGCCAGGTGCCGATCGGCCGGTCGGCCCGGCTCAGCCGCAGGTAGGGCCGGGCCACGGCCGGGGCCAGCCGGTCCACCCAGTTGCCGCGCGGGGCGTCGGCGACGCGGTCCGCTGCCGGGGCGGGGTCTGGTGCCTTGGTCGGCTCGGCCATAGGATCGCGCCCCGCAATGCCCCAGATCGTCCGCCTGTTTGTAGATCAGCCGCTTGCCCCCAGGCAACCCGTGGCGCTGACCTCCGACCAGGCGCACTACCTGTTCTCTGTCATGCGCCTCGCGCCGGGCGACGCCGTCCGCGTGTTCAATGGCCGCGATGGCGAGTGGCGGGCCGAGGTGGCGCAGGCCGGCCGGCGCGGCGGCCGTCTCGTCGCCACCGCGCCCACCGCGCCGCAGCGCGACCCGCCCGACCTCTGGCTGCTGTTCGCGCCGCTGAAAAAGGCCCGCACCGATTTCATCGTCGAGAAGGCCACCGAACTGGGCGCCGCCCGCATCCTGCCGGTGCAGACCCGCCTGACCACTGCCGACCGCATCGCCCGCGACCGGCTCCAGGCGCATGCCGTGGAGGCCGCCGAGCAATGCGGCGGCACCTTCGTGCCCGAGGTCGCCGCGCTGCAGCCGCTCGACCGCCTGCTCGACGCCTGGCCCGAAGGCCGCCGGCTGATGTGGTGCGACGAGCGCCTCGCCGGCGCCGCCTCGGCG
>JANOGU010000262.1:0-12219 GCA_031406135.1 Rhodobacterales bacterium | reverse complement strand
TTCTTCTACTTCATGCGCTCCTACTGGCTGTGGAGCGACGATACCGCCGCCGACTACAAGCGTGCCGGCGAGCTTGCGCGTGAGGTCGCGGGACAAGAAAATCTGACACCGCTGACACGCCGCCTGTCGCACTGGCTGATGGCGTTCGTACTCTCCCAGGAAGGGCAATACACTGCCGCGGTCCGCGAGGCCGAGGCCACAATCGCACTGGGGCCTTATGATGCCTGGGCGATGAACAGCCTCAGCCACGTACTGCTCACGGCCGGGCAGGTTGACAAGGCGCTCGAGTGGGTGAACACCGCGCAGACGCGAGATCCCGGCAACGAGAACAGGTTCGGATACACGCGTGGCTGGATACTCACGGTCAAGGGCGATGGCGAGGGCGCGATCGCCGCGCTCAAGAAGGGATATCAAGGGGCCGAAGCGGCGCTGCTCATGGCGATCAACCATGTCCGCCTTGGCCGTCTCGACGATGCAAGGGCCGAGGTCAAGCGAGCCCTCGCGATCGACCCGGAATTCACGCAGGCCAAATGGCGCGAGTACTACATCTACAGCGATCCTTCGATCGTTGAGCGCGAGATAGCCGACCTCGCCAAGGCAGGACTGCCCGAGAAGTAGCGTTAGACCGCAGGCTGTCCGCCATTCTTGCCACCCGCGGCGTCGTTCACCCCGCCGCCAACGCCTGGTCGAGATCGGCGATGATGTCGCGGGCGTCCTCGATCCCGATCGAGAGCCGCACCACGTCCGGGTCCGCCCCGGCCGCCGCCTGCTGCTCGGGGGGTGAGCTGGCGATGCGTCGTCGAGGCGGAATGGATGATCAGCGACCGTGCGTCGCCGAGGTTGGCCACGTGGCTGAACAGCTTGACGTTGTTGATGGTCTTGACGCAGGCGTCGTAGCCGCCCTTCAGCGCGAAGGTGAAGATCGCGCCGGCGCCCTTGGGGCAGATCGCCTGGGCGCGCTTGTTGTAGGGCGAGGATTTCAGCCCGGCGTAGGTGACCCGGGTCACGCGCGGGTCCTGTTCCAGCCATTCGGCCACGGTCACGGCGTTTGCGACATGCTTGTCCATGCGCAGCGACAGGGTCTCGATCCCCATCAGCGTGTAGTGGGCGCCTTGCGGGTTCATCGTCATGCCAAGGTCGCGCAGGCCCACCGCGATGGAATGGAAGGTGAATGCCATGGCCCCTAGCGCCGCGTGGAAGTTCAGCCCGTGGTAGGCGGGCTCCGGGCTCGCCAGCGAGGGGAACTTGCCCGGGGTGGCGGACCAGTCGAACTTGCCCGAATCGACGATGGCGCCGCCGGTGACGGTGCCGTTGCCGGTCAGGTATTTGGTGGTCGAGTGTACGATCAGCGTGGCGCCCATCTCGATCGGGCGGCAGAGGTAGGGGCTGGCCGAGGTGTTGTCGACGATCAGCGGCACCCCCTTGCGGTCGGCGATGCGGGCGATGGCCGGGATGTCGGTGATGTAGCCGCCGGGGTTGGCGATCGACTCACAGAAGATCGCGCGGGTGTTGTCGTCGCAGGCGGCCTCCACGGCCTTGAGGTCGTCGAAATCGACGAAGCGGGCCGACCAGCCGAACTTGCGGATCGTGTTGTTCATCTGCTGCACGGTGCCGCCGTAGAGCTTGGTCGCGGCCACGACGTTGCGGCCCGGCTCCATCAGCGGGAACAGCGCCAGGATCTGCGCCGCATGGCCCGACGAGCAGGTGACGGCCCCGACGCCGCCTTCCAGTGCCGCGATCCGCTCGCCCAGCGCCATGCAGGTGGGATTGGTCAGGCGCGAGTAGATGTAGCCCACCTCCTGCAGGTTGAAGAGGCGCGCGGCGTGGTCGACGTCCTTGAAGACAAAGGCGGTGGATTGGTAGATCGGGACCTGGCGGGCTCCCGTGGCCGGGTCGGGCCGGTTGCCGGCATGTACCTGAAGCGTGTCGAAGCCCTGCGTCATCGTCTGGTTCCTCCCCCTGGGTGACCGCGGGACGCTAGGCGAAACGCCCGGTCGGGCGCAACCGCGATCAGCCGCCGGCGAAGGCCCGCTGCACCACGCGCAGGAGCGCGCGGTGCAGGGGCGAGGTGCGGTGCCGCAGGTGCGTGGCGGCAAACACCGGCTGGGTCAGCACCGGGGCGCCTTCGACCGGATGCGCGCCCAGCGCGCGGGCGGTGTCGTCGAGCAGATAGGCCGCGCCGCCGAGCGTGGCGAAGAGCGCGGCCACCGCGCTTTCCTGGCCCGCCGCCAGCGGCGCCTCGGCGAGATGCGGCAGCGCCGCCGCGTGGGCGGTGCCGAAGGCCGTCGAGTAGTGCGCCCGGATGTAGCTGCGGGCATGGACGCCGGGCAGGCGCAGCGGGGCGGGTGCGACCATGCGGAACCGCAGTTCGCCGATCGTGGTGAAATGCAGGTCCGGGTCGGCGTGCGGCGAGTAGAGCACCGCGAAGTCGAGCCCGCCCGCGACCAGGTCGCGGCACATCTGCGCCGAATAGTCGGGCTCGATGTAGAAGGCGCAATCGGGGATCGCGGTCTGGAAGCCCTGCACCCAGGGCCCGAGGCGGGACCCGGCGAGGTCGTTCTGGATGCCGATCCGCAGGCTTGCCGCGGCCTCCCCGGTGGGCCGCACGGCGCGCCGCGCCTCGGCCAGGGCATGGGTCAGCGCGCGGGCGTGGGGGGCGAACTTCAACCCCTCCGTGGTCAGCCGCGCCCCGGCGCGGCCACGGGTGAAAAGCTGGGCACCCAGCGAGGCCTCGAGGCCGGCGATGCGGGCGGAAACCGTGGATTGGGTCAGGCCGAGCCGTTCGGCGGAACGGTGAAAGCTGCCGGTTTCGGCGAGGTCGAGAAAAGTGGCGATCTGGTCTGGCTGCATGGGCGGCGTCCTGCGCGGGTGGGTTCCGGTGTAGCGCGGTGGAGGGCTCGCCGTTTGATCGGGATTTCCGATCAATAGACTTGCAAGTTCCGAATTGAAAGCCGCCCGCCGCGAGCCGATAATCCTGCGCGAAGACGGAGGCGGACATGGCGGAATTTCCCACGCAGGCGCGGGTGGTGGTGATCGGCGGCGGCGCCGTCGGAGCCTCCTGTCTCTACCATCTGGCCAAGGCCGGCTGGACCGATGCGCTGCTGCTGGAAAAGAACGAGCTGACCTCCGGCTCGACCTGGCACGCGGCGGGCAACGTGCCGACGTTCTCGGCCTCGTGGTCGATCATGAACATGCAGCGCTATTCGGCGGAACTGTATCGCGGGCTGGGCGCCGCGGTGGACTATCCGATGAATTACCATGTCACCGGGTCGGTCCGCCTTGGCCACAGCCGGGAACGGCGGCAGGAGTTTGCCCGGGTCGTCGGCATGGGTCGGTATCAGGGCATGGACCTTTCGCTGCTCGACCCGTCGGAAGTCCGCGGGCTGTATCCGTTCCTGGAGACCCATGACCTCGCCGGGGCGCTGCACGACCCCTATGACGGCGACATCGACCCGGCGCAGCTGACCCAGGCGCTGGCCAAGGGCGCCCGCCAGATGGGCGCGCGGATCGAGCGGTTCTGCCCGGTGACGGCGGCGCGCTGGACCGGGACGGAGTGGGTTCTGACCACGCCGAAGGGTGAGGTGCGGGCCGAGGTTGTGGTCAACGCCGCCGGCTACCGGGCGGCGGAAGCCGGCGCGATGTTCGGCCGCAAGGTGCCGATGGTGGCGATGAGCCACCAGTATATGCTATTCGACACCATCCCGGAACTGGAGGCCTGGACCAAGGAGGTGGGCCACAAGCTGCCGCTCTTGCGCGACGTGGATTCGTCCTACTACCTGCGGCAGGAGAAGATGGGCTTCAACCTCGGCCCCTACGAAAACCCCTGCCGGGCGCACTGGGCCTCGCCGGACGACCCGATGCCCGAGGATTTCTCGTTCCAGCTCTATCCCGACGATCTCGACCGGCTGGAGTGGTACATCAACGACGCCATGGCCCGGGTGCCGCTGCTGGCCAGGGCCAATCTCACCACGGTGATCAACGGCCCGATCCCGTACACACCCGACGGCAATCCGCTGATCGGCCCGATGCCGGGCGTGCCCAATGCCTTCGAGGCCTGCGTCTTCACCTTCGGCATCTGCCAGGCGGGCGGCGCGGGCAAGGTGCTGGCGGAATGGGTGACCGAGGGCGGCACGGAGTGGGACATGTGGTCCTGCGACCCGCGCCGCTTCACCGGCTGGGAGGACCGCGAGTACCAGGTGGAAAAGGGCCGCGAGGTCTACGGTCACGAATACGGGATGCACTTTCCGATGGCCCGCTGGCCGGCCGGACCCGACCGGCGGCTGTCGCCGGTGCATGCGGAGGTGAAGGCGCTTGGCGGCGTGATGGCGCCCTACAGCGGCTGGGAGCGGGCGGAGTGGTTCGCGAAGGACGGCGACGACACCTCGTGGCAGGCGGCGCAGACCTGGGGCCGGGCCGGCCCCTGGGAGCCGCGGATCCGCGCCGAATGCGAGGCGGTGCGCGACGGGGTCGGCGTGCTGGACCTGCCCGGGTTCACCCGCCTGCGGCTGGTGGGGCCGGGGGCGAAGGCGCATCTCGCAAACCTCACCGCCTCGAAACTGCCGGAGCCGGGGCGCGTCGGCCTGATCTACTTCCCCGACCATCGCGGCCGGATCGTGACCGAAATGACTTGTCTGGTGCATGGCGAGGAGGCCGTGGGCCTGATCACCGCCGCCGTGGCGCAGAGCCACGACGCCGACTGGCTGCGGCGCGGGCTGCCGGAGGGGGTGGTGATCGAGGACCACACCGACGCGGTGAACTGTTTCATCGTCACCGGACCCAAGGCGCGGGACCTGCTCGGCGGCCTGTCGGACGCCGATCTGACCCTGCCCTGGCTTTCGGCGCAGCACGAGGTGACGCTGGCCGGCCGGAAGGTAGCGCTGCTGCGCGTCAGTTTCGCCGGGGAGCTTGGCTGGGAACTTCACGTCGCCCGCGCCGATGCGGCCGCGGTCTATGCGGCGATCCGGGGCGCCGGCGCGGTGCCCTTCGGGATGCGGGCGCTGAACTCGCTGCGCATCGAGAAGGGCTACCGGGCCTGGAAAGGCGACCTTTCCACCGACTATTCGCTGCTGGAAGGCGGGCTGGAGCGCTTCATCGACTGGGGCAAGGAATTTCCTGGCAAGGCGGCGCTGGCGGCGGAAAAGCAGCGCGGCGTCACCAAGCGCTTCGTGTCCTTGAAGGTCGCAGCCTGCGACTGCGATCCGCCATACATGAGCAATATCTGGTCGGATGGCCGGATCGTCGGCGAGATCACCTCGGCGGCGATGGGCTACCGCGTCGGCCATGTAGTGGCGCTGGGCATGCTGAGGACCGAGGTTGCCGTGCCGGGACAGGCGGTGGAGATCGAGGTCTTCGGCACCCGCATCCCGGCCGAGGTCGCAGGCTTCGGCGCCCAGTGGGACGCGAAAAACGAGCGGCTGAAGGCGTGACCAACCTGCCCGCCACCATGTCCGGCGTGCAACTGACCCGCCACGGCGGGCCGGAAGTGCTGGTCTGGCGCGACGATCTTCCGGTGCCGCGGCCCGGGCCGGGCGAGGTGCTGGTGCGGGTTCTGGCCGCCGGCGTCAACATGACCGACATCAACACCCGGCTGGGCTGGTACGGCGGCGAGGGTCGGGCGGCGGGCTGGGCCGGCGAGATGGTCTCTTCGCGCATCCAGGGCGCCGACCTCTGCGGGCGGATCGTGGCGCTGGGCGAGGGCTTGGGGTCACTGAAGATCGGCGCCCGGGTAATCTGCCCGACGAACCAGCACGAGCCGACGGCGGACAACCCGATCGCCTTCGTCTCCATCGGGTCGGAGTTCGACGGCGCCTTCGCGCAGTACTGCCTGGTGCGGGCGCGGCACCTGCACGACGTGACCGCCTCGGCCCTGACCGACATCGAGATCGGCGCCATGCCCTGCGCCCACGGCACGGCCCACAACCTGCTGACCCGGGCGCAGGTCGCTGTCGGGGAGCGGGTGCTGGTGACCGGCGCCTCGGGCGGTGTCGGGCTGGCGGCAGTGCAGTTGGCGCTGTTGCGCGGGGCCGAAGTGACCGGGCAGTGCAGCCTTGCGAAGTCTGCGCCGCTGCATGCGATGGGCGCGCAGGTGCTCGCGCGCGACACCGTGCCCCCGGAGAAACGCTTCGACGTGGTGATCGACGTGGTCGGCGGCGAGGGCTGGCAGGATCGGCTGGACGCGCTGCGCCCGGGTGGTCGTTATGCGACGTCCGGCGCGGTGGCCGGGCCGATCGTGACCGGCGACCTGCGGCGCATCTATCTGAACGACCTGACGATCCATGGCGCCACGCACCAGCCGCGCGAAGTCTTCGCCGGGCTGGTCACCATCATCAACACCGCGCAGCTTCGACCGGTGGTGTCCATGACCTATCCCCTGCGCGACATCGCCCAGGCCCAGGCCGATCTGGCCGCCGGGCGGTACCCCGGCAAGCTTGTCCTCGTTCCCCCGGAGCCTGTCCCATGACGATCCCCAAAAGCGCCCGCGCGGTCATCATCGGCGGCGGCGTCTCCGGCTGTTCGGTCGCCTACCACCTGGCCAAGGCGGGCTGGACCGACATCGTGCTCTTGGAGCGCAAGCGGCTGACCTGCGGCACCACCTGGCACGCGGCGGGGCTGATCGGACAGTTGCGCGCGTCGCAGAACATGACCCGGCTGGCCAAGTATTCGGCCGAGCTGTTCCGGGGCCTGGCCGCCGAGACCGGGGTCGAGACCGGCATGCGCACCACCGGCTCGATCACCGTGGCGCTGACCCCGCACCGGCACGAGGAGACTCTGCGGCAGGCCACGATGGCCGCGATCTTCGGGATCGAGGTGCATCGCCTCACGCCTGCCGAGGTGAAGGCGCGCTATCCGCACATCAACATCGATGGCGTCGTTGGGGCAGTGACGCTGCCGGGTGACGGGCAGTGCGACCCGGGCAACATCGCCATGGCGCTGGCCAAGGGCGCGCGGATGCGCGGCGCGAAGGTCTTCGAAGGCGTCAAGGTCACCGCGACGACGCAGGCCGCAGGCCGCGTGACCGGAGTGGAGTGGGAACAGGGCGGCGACCGGGGCCATATCGCCGCCGAGGTCGTCATCAACTGCGGCGGCATGTGGGGCCGCGACCTCGCCGCGCAGGCCGGCGTCACCGTGCCGCTGCATGCCTGCGAGCACTTCTATCTGATTACCGAACCCGTCGCCGGCCTCGAACAAATGCCGGTCCTGCGCGTTCCCGAGGAATGCGCCTACTACAAGGTCGATGCCGGCAAGATGATGCTGGGCGCCTTCGAGCCCGTGGCCAAGCCCTGGGGCATGGGCGGCATCCGCGAGGATTTCGAGTTCGACACCCTGCCCGAGGACTGGGACCATTTCGGGCCGATCCTCGAGATGGCGACGAACCGGATGCCGATGTTCGAGACCGCCGGCATCCACACCTTCTTCAACGGTCCCGAAAGCTTCACCCCCGACGACCGCTACTATCTGGGCGAGGCGCCGAACCTGCCGGGTTACTGGGTCGCGGCCGGCTACAACTCGATCGGCATCATCTCTTCCGGCGGGGCCGGGATGGCGCTGGCGCACTGGATCACCGAGGGCGAGGCGCCCTTCGACCTCTGGGACGTGGACATCCGCCGCGCCCAGCCGTTCCAGAAGAACCGCCGCTACCTGAAGGAGCGCGTCACCGAAACGCTGGGCCTGCTCTACGCCGACCACTGGCCCTACCGGCAGGTCGAAACCGCCCGCGGCATCCGTCGCTCGCCGCTGCACGAACACCTGAAGGCCCGCGGCGCGGTCTTTGGCGAGGTGGCGGGATGGGAGCGCGCGAACTGGTTCGCGGGTCCGGGGCAGGAGCGGGAATACCGCTATTCCTGGGGGCCGCAGAACTGGTTCGACAACCGCGCCGCCGAGCACCGGGCGGTGCGCGAGGGCGTGGGCCTGTTCGACATGACCTCCTTCGGGAAAATCCGGGTCGAGGGGCGGGACGCGATGGCCTTCCTCAACCGCCTGTGCGGGGCCGAGATGGACGTGCCGGCGGGCCGTGTCGTCTACACTCAGATGCTGAACCCGAGGGGCGGCATCGAAAGCGACCTGACCGTCACCCGCCTGTCGGAGACCGCCTTCCTCCTCGTCGTCCCTGGCGCCACCCTGCAGCGCGACCTCGCCTGGCTGCGCCGCCATGTCGGCGAGGCCTTCGCCACCATCACCGATGTCACCGCGGCGGAATCGGTCCTGTGCCTGATGGGTCCGAAGGCGCGGGAGGTGCTGCAGTCGGTCTCCCCCAACGACTTCTCCAATGGCGCCTTCCCCTATGCCACGGCGCAGGAAATCGAGATCGGCTACGGCCTCGCCCGCGCCCATCGCGTGTCCTACGTTGGCGAGTTGGGCTGGGAGCTTTACGTCTCCGCCGACCAGACGGCGCATGTCTTCGAAC
This sequence comes from Rhodobacterales bacterium, assembly GCA_031406135.1. GTDB lineage: Bacteria > Pseudomonadota > Alphaproteobacteria > Rhodobacterales > Rhodobacteraceae > JANOGU01. The sequence goes on along the minus strand of JANOGU010000262.1, from coordinate 3,815 downwards.
AGCTGGCCGGTCAGGTCACCCTCTGCGGGTTGCATGCGCTGGATTCGTGCCGGATCGAGAAGGCCTTCCGCCACTGGGGCCACGATATCACCGACGAGGACCATGTGCTGGAGGCGGGCCTGGGCTTTGCGGTCAAGACGGCAAAGCCGGACTTCATCGGGCGGGAGGCGGTTCTGCGGAAAAAGGAGACCGGCCTGCAGCGCCGCATGGTCCAGTTCCGCCTGACCGATCCCGCGCCGCAGCTCTATCATGCCGAAGCCATCGTGCGGGACGGCGCCATCGTCGGCCCGGTCACCTCCGGCTCCTACGGCCACCACCTCGGCGGCGCCATCGGCATGGGCTATGTGCCCTGCGCGGGCCAGTCCGCCGAAGAGGTGCTGGGGTCGCGCTACGAGATCGAGATCGCGGGGGTGCGGCACGCGGCGGTGGCGTCGCTCGCGCCGATGTATGACCCCAGGGCCGAACGGGTGCGGATGTGACGACCCCCGGGGCTCTGCCCCGGACCCCGGGATATTTGGCAAGAGATGAAAGGGCTGACAATGGAATCGGTTGGTGAACTCTGCGAACCGTCCCGGGCACGGCGCACCGGGGGTCGGGCGGCGCGGGTCGCGGTGCGCTCGGCGCCCTTGGCCGACCACCTGCGGCCGGTTCGGGCCGGGATGCCGGGCGGGCAGTACAACCCGCTGGCGCAGGCGGGCGTCGAACGCATCCACCAGGCGGCGCTGGAGGCGCTGGAGGTGATCGGCCTGTCCCAGGCGCCGAAATCGGGCGTGGAGCTGCTGACCGGCGCCGGCGCGATCCAGGGCGACGACGGCCGCATCCGGTTTCCCCGGGCACTGGTCGAGGACATGCTGGCCATCGCCGCACGCGACATCACGCTCTTCGCACGCGATGAGAAGTTCGACCTGCATCTCTCTGGAACCAAAGTGCATTACGGCACCGCGGGCGCCGCCGTCCACGTCGTCGAGCCGAAGACGCTGGAGTATCGCGAATCGACCGCGCAGGACCTGCACAACGCCGCCAAGCTGGTGCAGCACCTCGACAACATCCACTTCTTCCAGCGCATTTGCGTCTGCCGTGACGTGACCGACAACTTCGACATGGACGTCAACACGCTCTACGCCTGCCTTGCCGGAACCCGAAAGCACGTCGGCACCTCCTTCTCCGACCCCTCGCACGTCAAGGGCTGCTTCGACCTGCTGCATCTGGTGGCGGGTGGGGAGGAAGCCTGGCGGGCGAAACCCTTCGTCAGCAATTCCAACTGCTTCGTCGTCCCGCCGATGAAATTCGCCGAGGAGTCCTGCATCACCATGGAAGCCTGCATCCGCGCCGGGATGCCGATGCTTCTGCTCTCCGCCGGCCAGGCCGGGGCCACCGCCCCGGCGCCGATCGCGCTGACCATCGTGCAGGCGGTGGCCGAATGTCTCGCAGGCGTGGTCTATGCCAACGCGATCAAACCGGGGGCGCCGGCGATCTTCGGCACCTGGCCCTTCGTCAGCGACCTGCGCACCGGGGCCATGTCGGGCGGGTCGGCGGAACAGGCGCTGCTAACCGCCGGCTGTTCGCAGATGCACAAGTTCTACAACCTGCCGGGCGGTGCGGCCTCGGGGATTTCCGACAGCAAGCTGCCAGACATGCAGGCGGGGTGGGAGCAGGGCATCACCAACGTGCTCGCGGGCCTCTCGGGCCTGAACATGTGCTACGAGGCGGTGGGGATGCACGCCTCGCTCCTCGGCTTCTGCCTCGAGTCCCTCGTCCTCGGCGACGACCTGCTCGGCCAGGTGATGCGCTGCGTGCGCGGCATCGAGGTGACCGAGGACAAGGTGGCGCTTGATGCGATGAAGGAGGTCTGCCTCGGCGGCCCGGGACACTACCTCGGCTCGACCCAGACGCTGGACCTGATGCAGACGGAGTATATCTATCCCGCCGTCGGCAACCGGATGAGCCCCAAGGAGTGGAAAGAGGCCGGCAAGCCGGACTTGCTCGACAGCGCAATCCGGCGCAAGAACGACATCCTGAGCAAGGCGGGCTGCCAGGTAGCGCCCGAGATCGACGCCGCTGTCCGGGCGGCATTCAACATCCATTTCCGCTGAGGTGACCCATGCTGTCGGCCAACTTCGAGAAATTCTACATCAACGGCGCATGGGTGGCGCCCTTGTCGCACACGCGCATCGGGGTGGAGAACCCGGCCACCGAGGAAATCGTGGCAACCATCGGCGGCGGCGGCATGGCCGATGCCGACCGCGCCATCATGGCGGCGCGCGCGGCCTTTGACGCTTTCACCGTCTGGCCGGCCAAGGACCGCATCGACCTGATGCAGGCCATCCTCGATGAGTACAACCGCCGCGAGGACGATTTCGCCCAGGCAATCACGATGGAGATGGGCGCCCCCGTCGCCTTCTCGCGCGAGGCGCAGGTCTGGGCCGGCCGGGTCCATATGGAGGCGACCATCTCCGCCGCCCGGGACTTCCACTGGGAGACCACCCGCGGCCCGACCCGGCTGATCCGCGAGGGGATCGGCGTCTGCACGCTGATCACGCCGTGGAACTGGCCGATGAACCAGATCGCCTGCAAGGTCGCCCCGGCCATCGTCGCCGGCTGCACGATGATCCTGAAGCCGTCCGAGATCGCGCCCCTGTCCGGCACGCTCTTTGCCGAGGTCTGCCATGCGGCGGGCGTGCCGAAGGGCGTCTTCAACATGGTCCACGGCACCGGTCCGGAGATCGGCCACCGCCTGACCACGCACCCCGAGGTGGATATGGTGTCGTTCACCGGCTCGACCCGGGCGGGGACGCAGATCGCCGCGGCCGCTGCGGCCACCGCCAAGCGCGTGGCGCAGGAGATGGGCGGCAAGTCGCCCAACATCATCCTGGCCTCGGCCGATCTCGCGGCCGCGGTACGCACCGGGGCGGAATCCTGTTTCGCCAATTCCGGCCAGTCCTGCGACGCGCCGACCCGCATGTTCGTGCCGCGGTCGCGGCATGACGAGGCGATGGCGGTGGCGAAGGAAGCCGCCGAGGCGACAACCGTCGGCGACCCGCAGTCCGGCGCGACCATCGGCCCGGTGATCAGCCGCATCCAGTGGGACAAGATCCAGGGCCTGATCCGCAAGGGCATCGCCGAGGGCGCCACGCTCGTCGCCGGCGGCCCGGGCCTGCCCGAGGGGCTGAACCGCGGCCACTACGTCCGGCCCACGGTCTTTGCCAACGTCCACAACAAGATGACCCTCGCGCAGGAGGAAATCTTCGGCCCGGTGCTGTCGATCCTGCCCTACGACAACATGGAGACCTGCATCGCCGAGGCCAACGATTCGCCCTACGGCCTGGCCGCCTTCATCTCCGGCCCGGTCGAGGAGGCGCTTCCCGTCGCCCGCCGGCTGCGCGCCGGCACGGTGAACCTGAACTACCCTGCCTGGGACCTGTACGCGCCCTTCGGCGGCTACAAGCAGTCCGGCAACGGCCGCGAATACGCCGACTGGGGCATCCACGACTTCTGCGAGGTCAAGGGCATCGTGGGCGGCGCATGAAACTCGGCTGGGTCGGGCTGGGAGAGATCGGCCGCCCGCTCTGCGGGCGGCTGGTGGCGGCGGGGCACGCGGTCACCTGCTTTGACCGCGACCCCGCGCGCGGGCTCGAGGGGACGTCGCGCGCGGCTTCGCTGGCCGATGTGGCGGCCGAGGTGGTCTTCACCTGCCTGCCGCATCCGACGGCTTCCGAGGCGGTGCTGCGGGGCCTTCTGCCGCACCTGAAGCCGGGAACGGTCTGGGTCGAGTGCTCCACGCTCGGCCCCGACGAGATCCGCCGGCTGGCGGCGCT
>JANOGU010000260.1:0-1783 GCA_031406135.1 Rhodobacterales bacterium | reverse complement strand
TACTGAGTCAGAAGGTCGCAGTGTGAGATCATGGGAGGTGGGATAATATAGGAGATTCAGGGGTAGCGCGATGAGGTCGGCGATGGACGTTGAGCGCGTGGCGGAGAGTGGGTCGCGGTTTTGGCGGTATGTTGAAGGTTTGGTGAGCGTGATCGGGCACGCGGATCGGGTCGGTCCGTTGCGGGACTATTGCGTGGGTCTGATGGCGGCGTGCGGCCGCAAGAGCGTCGAGCCGCTGGCGGCGATGACGGCGCCGGCGCGGGTTTCGGCGCAGCATCAGTCGCTGCTGCACTTTGTCAACCAGGCGGGCTGGTCGGACGCGGCGGTGCTGTCGAAGGTGCGCGAGATGGTGCTGCCGGCGATCGAGGCACAGGGGCCGATCGAGGCCTGGATCATCGACGATACGGGGATCCCCAAGAAGGGCCGGCACTCGGTCGGGGTGGGTCGGCAATATTGCGGCCAGGTGGGCAAGCCGGACAACTGCCAGGTGGCGGTTTCGCTGTCGCTGGCCAATCGGCATGCCAGCCTGCCGGTGGCGTGGCGGCTGTATCTGCCGCGGGAGTGGGCCGAGGACGGCGCCCGGCGGCGCAAGGCGGGGGTACCGGACGAGATCGGTTTCCGGACCAAGCCCGAGCTGGCGCTGGAGCAGTTGCGCTGGGCGTGCGCGAGCGGCCTGCCGCGGGCCGTGGTGGTGATGGACCCCGGCTACGGCAACGACGCCAAGCTGCGGGCGCGGACGACGGCCTTGGGCCTGAGCTATGTGGCCGGCATCCAGTCGACCACCTCGGTGTGGCTGCCGGGCGGCAGGCCGGCCAAACCGGGCCGCCGGGGCGAGCCGGTTCGCGTCTCGGTCAAGCAGCTGGCGCTGGGCCTGGCGAAGACGGCGTGGCGCACGATCAAGTGGCGGGAAGGTTCGGCCGAGTGGTTGTCCTCGCGCTTCGCGCGCCTGCGGGTGCGGGTCGGCCGGCGCGGCGCGTCGCCGGCGGAAGAATGGCTGTTGATCGAATGGCCACAGGGCGAAGAGGCCCCGACCAAGTACTGGCTCTCGACGCTGGCCCCGGACATCACCTTCCAGCAGCTGGTCGATCTCGCCAAATTGCGCTGGCGCATCGAGCGCGACTATCAGGAGCTCAAGCAGGAGGTCGGGCTCGGCCACTATGAAGGGCGCGGATGGCGCGGCCTGCATCACCACGCCACCTTGTGCATCGCGGCCTATGGTTTCCTGATCTGCGAACGGCAGACGATTCCCCCCTCAGGACCTGCCATCGCCACGGTCGTGCCGGAACTTGCCGTTCCCGACGGTTACCGACCCAGAGGCGCCGCCGTTGCGGCCCGAACGGCACATGCCGAACTCGATCGCCACCATGCGCCGGCACCTGATCGTCGCGCTGGTCGCTACACTGCCGAGATGCCCGTGCTGCGCCGCACCCATCGCCCGCAGACCGCAGCGCAAAAACTTGTGACACAGTAGTACTAGTACCGTTGCACAGAGATTATGACTGGTTGAAGCGGTGTCAGCGTAGGACGGGCAGGCACTCTGGGGCAACGAGGAGTTCGATGCTACGCGCGACACCGGGCTGTCGTCGGATGAGGGCGTTGCGTTCGAGTGTCAGGATCATCTGGTGGACCGAAGGGGGGCTGACGCGGAAGTGGCGTTGCAGGTCGGCCTCGGCGGGAGGCCGGCCGAGCACGCGGGTGTAGGCGTAGATGAAGGCCAGGTACTGGCCTTGGGTGGCGGTGAAGCGTGCGGCGGCGGGAGGGTGACAAGAGCCGGACATAGGAT
>JANOGU010000244.1:0-5235 GCA_031406135.1 Rhodobacterales bacterium | reverse complement strand
ACCACGGTGCTGATCCCGGAGGAGAACGCCAAGGACCTGCCGGAGATCCCGGACAACGTGAAGGCGGGGCTCAAGATCATCCCGGTGAGCCACGTCCGGGAAGTCCTGAAGCTGGCGCTCACGCGCGACCCGGTCCCGGTGGAATGGGACGAGGCCGCCGAGGAAGCCGCCGCGGCGGCGCGCAAGGCCGAGCCAGAGACCGGCGCGGGGCAGACGGCGCACTGATCCGGGCGGCGGGCGCCTCCGGCGGGGCGGGCTGCTCCCGGAAAATCCCGTGTTTGCATGACGGGCCGGATCGCCTAGGGTGGCGCAACGGAAACGTGACACAGCAACAGGAGCCGACAATGGCCGATCCGAAGGGTGGGGACGGCAAGGCCGCCGCGAAGCCGCGCGCCGCGCGCAAGCCGAGGGCGGCCGTGGCCGCGGCTCCGGCGGCGAAGACCAGGAAGGCCGCCGCGAAGCCGGCCGCGGCCGCCGCCGCGAAACCGGCCGCGGCCAGACCTGCCAGGGCGAAGCCGCAGCCGGTCGCCACGATCAAGGGCAAGACGTTCCTCGACCGCGTCGTGCAGGCCTCGGGCGCCAAGAAGAAGCTGGTCAAGTCCGTGGTGCAGGCCACCCTTGCCGCGCTGGCCGCCGGTCTTGCCAAGGGCGAGGAGCTGATCCTTCACCCGCTCGGCAAGCTGCGGGTGAACAAGACCGGCGCCAGGGGCGACATGATGGTCAAGGTCAAGCCGACCAAGTCCAAGCCCGCCAAGCCCGCCAAGCCCGCCAGGCAGACCCTTGCGGACGGCGCCGACAATGACTAAACGCCGCCGCGACGGGCGATTAGCTCAGCGGTAGAGCGCTTCGTTCACATCGAAGATGTCAGCGGTTCAAATCCGTTATCGCCCACCATCCATCCCGAAAGCGCGCCCGGAAGGGCGCGCTTTTGTCATTCCGGCGGGATGTTCTGGTTGAGGCGGAAAACGTTGCCAGGGTCCCAGCGCCGCTTCAGCGCCTGAAGCCGCCGGAACTTGGTGGCGCCATAGGCCTGACTGGCGATCGAAGGATCCGTGTCCGCCTGCTCGTTGACATAGTTCACAGCCATCGACCGCGCCGCCATCAGCTTTGCTCCGGCACGCCCTGCAGCGAGGCAGGCTGCGTCCTGCGCAGGATCGTCCCATAGCGGCTGGACGATCCAGTACCAGCCGGCGGCCCGGCCGGAATAGGCCGCGTCATCCTCCGGCACACGCGCCACCGCCCCGCCCAACTGAATGAGATAGACCTCCGAGTCTGCGGTCGGCATGGCGGTGGCAATATCGGTGATGGTGTCGGCCGTCCCGGGATCGAGCCGCTCGAGGAACCCGCCCCGGGCATAGTAGCGTCTGCCCCAGGAAACATGCGCATCCCCGCGGCTCTGGAATGCGACAAAATCGGTGTAGCGCGGTCCGTCTGCTCCGGGTCCGGCCAGGTTGGCAAAGGCATCCCAGGCGCCGGCATCGATCTCCGTCCCGCTCTGAAGGACGGTCAGCGACAAGCCGGCTGGCGTTACAAAAGCGGAGCAGGTCAGCGTGTCGGGCGCCGCTTCGGCCGCGGCGGCCAGAGCGAGAAGGGCGCTTCGCATCATCCCGGGCGGGTAGGTCCAGCTGCGGGTCTCCACCCGGTCAAGCGGCTTCATCCGGAAGACGAACTCAATTACGACGCCAAAGTTTCCGCCGCCGCCCTTGAGGCCCCAGAACAGGTCCGGATCCCGGTCCGCATCGACCGTTCGCACCTCACCCGCGGCGGTGACCAGCGTCACCTCTGCGAGGTGGTCGATGGTGAGTCCGTAGCGGCGGCTGAGCCAGCCCATGCCGCCCCCGAGCGTCAGCCCGCCCGCCCCGGTATGCGAGATCACGCCGGCCGGAACGACCAGCCCGTGCGGGGCACCGGCACGGTCGAGATCGCCCAGAAGCGCTCCGCCGCCCACCCGCGCAATGGCGCGGTCGGGATCGACCGTGACTCCGTTCATCGCACCGAGATCGAGCACGATGCCACCATCGCATGTCGACAGCCCAGGAAGGCTGTGCCCGCCGCCCCGGACCGCAAGGGGACAGCCCATACGGGCGGCGATCGCCACGACCCGGCGCACGTCCTCGACGCCCTCCGCTCGTATGATCGCCGCAGGCTGGCGGTCGGCACAGCCGTTCCACACCCGTCGCCGGAGGTCGTAGCCCGGCTCCCCAGGACCGACCACGTCGCCGGCCACGCCCGCAGCGCGCACCCCGGCCAAGATTTCCTGAACCGTCATCCACCTCTCCCATCGGCATTTCCCCTGCCGCCGAGGAGAAATTACGCACGCATTGCGTGGTGGCTAGTGGGAATCTGCGGGTCCGAACCGGGCTCCCCGGCCCATGCGGTGCCGCAGGGAGGCGCTTGCAGTCCGCCTCAACGTCGATAGGCTTTGTCCAAATCAGAGAGGCCGACATCGCGTTGGGCATAGCGACAGACCAGACGCCAGTGATCTCCGCCCCAGGCGGGGCGGCCATGCTGACCTGCTTCAAGGCCTATGACATCCGTGGCCGGCTGGGGGTGGACCTCGACGAGGACATCGCCCGCCGCATCGGCCGGGCGCTGGCCGAAGTGCTGGGCGCGCGGCGCGTGGTGCTGGGGCGGGATTGCCGGCTGTCCTCGCCGGGGTTGGCGACGGCGGTGGCCGAGGGGCTGATGGCGGCGGGGTGCGAGGTGCTCGACCTCGGGCTCTGCGGCACCGAGGAGGTCTATTTCGCCACCACCCACCTGGACGCCGATGCCGGGATCGAGGTCACCGCCTCGCACAATCCGGCCGACTGGAACGGGATGAAGCCGGTCGGGCGCGGCTCGGCGCCGCTGGCTCCGGCGACCATGGCGGCAATCGAGGCGAAGGCGCGGACAGCGGCGTTTCTGCCGGCCCGGCCCGGCGGGCGGGTGACCGAAGCCTCCGGCACACGGGCGGCCTATGCGGCGCGCATCCTGTCCTTTGTCGATCGGGACGCGCTCAGGCCGCTGACCCTGCTGGTGAATGCGGGCAACGGGGCCGCCGGGCCGACGTTTGACGTCATCGCCACGGGACTGGCCGGCACACCGCTGCGGTTCGTGCGGATGCATCACACACCGGACGGTAGGTTTCCCAACGGCGTGCCGAACCCGCAGCTGGCCGAGAACCAGCCCGCCACCGGCGCGGCGGTCCGCGCCGCTGGCGCCGACCTCGGCATCGCCTTCGACGGCGATTTCGACCGCTGCTTCTTCTTCGACCACGAGGGCGCCTTCGTGCCGGGCGAGTATGTCGTGGGCCTGCTCGCCGCGGCGTTCCTGGCCCGCGAGCCCGGGGCAGCCATCGTCTGCGAGCCGCGCGTCATCTGGAACACGCAGGATGTGGTGGCCCGCGCCGGCGGGCGGGCGGTGCTGAGCCGGACAGGGCATGTCTTTCTCAAGGCGGCGATGCGCGAGACCGGCGCGGTCTATGGTGGCGAGATGAGCGCGCATCACTATTTCCGCGACTTCATGGCCTGCGATTCGGGGATGATCCCCTGGCTGCTGGTCGCCGGTCTGATCAGCCGCACCGGCCGCCCGCTGGCCGATCTGCTGGCCGACCGGATTGCGGCTTTTCCGTCTTCCGGCGAGATCAACTTCCACCATTCCGACCCCTCCGCTGCCATGGCCGCGGTAGAGGCCGGCCTGGGGCCGCAGGCGGTGGCGCGGGACGCGACGGACGGGTTGAGCCTGGCGTTCGCCGACTGGCGGCTCAACCTGCGGCGGTCGAACACCGAGCCGCTTCTGCGGCTGAACGTCGAGGCGCGGGGGGACCGGGGGCTCGTCGAGGCGGGTGTGGCGCGGGTGCGGGGGCTGATCGGGGCTTGACGCGGGTCAACGCCTTGCCGGCTTGGCCGGGGCGTATAGAGTCAGGGCTGCCTGACAGGGAGGCGTGGTGATGTTCGGCGGTCTGCAAAGCGAGCGCGGCACCGCCGCCGCCTGGTTCCGCAGCCTGCGTGACGAGATCATCACGGCCTTCGAGGCGTTGGAAGACCGGCAGACCGACGGCTCGACTGCCGGGCTGGCCGCGGGCCGGTTCGAGGTCACCGCGACGAAGCGCCATTCCGACGATGGCTCGGATGCCGGCGGCGGGCTGATGAGCGTGCTGCGGGGCGGCAGGGTGTTCGAGAAGGTGGGGGTCAACGTTTCCACCGTCTACGGGTCGCTCGGGGCACAGGCGCGAGATGCCATGGCGGCGCGGGGGGTGCCGGGGATGGACGCGGACCCGCGGTTCTGGGCCTCGGGGATCAGCCTGGTCGCGCATCTGCAGAACCCGCATGCTCCGGCGGTCCACATGAACACCCGGATGTTCTGGACCCCGCATGCCTGGTGGTTCGGCGGTGGTGCGGACTTGAACCCCTGCATCGAATATGCCGAGGACACCGCGCATTTTCATGCCACGCTGAAGGCGCATGTCGAGCCGCATGGTGCGGGGCTGTATGACCGGCTGAAGGCCTGGGCGGACGAGTATTTCTTCATTCCCCATCGCGGCAGGGCGCGGGGTGTGGGCGGTGTGTTCATGGACGACCGCAACAGCGGCGACTGGGCGGCGGACTTCCGGCTGACGCAGGACCTTGGCCGGGCGTTCCTTCCGGCCTACGTGCCGCTGGTGGACCGCCGCCGCACCCAACCCTGGACCGAGGCCGACCGCGAGGTGCAGCTGATCCACCGCGGGCTCTATGCGGAATACAACCTGGTCTACGACCGGGGAACCAGGTTCGGGCTGGCCACCGGACACGATGCGAATGCGGTGCTGATGAGCCTGCCGCCAGTGGCGAAATGGACCTGAGCGGGGTCCGTCCGTCGTTCGCGGCGTGACGCCCCCCACCCCGCAGGGGGGAGAGGCGTTTCACCGCCGCCGGTCAGCTCGTGGGCGCGGCTTCGCCTTCGGCCGTACGCTGCAAATCGACGACGAAGTCGTTTCCGTTCCAGGTGAAACCGGAGCCGCCCGGCGCCACGATGCCGTCGCCGAAGCCCCTGAAATCCGCCTGGGTGCCGGCGACCCGGCCCGGTTGAGCGTCACACGGTGGGACATATTTTTCTGTGAGTGATTTCAGGGCGTTGCAGTGATTCGTTAGGGGTTGGCGGATTCAAGGGCCAAGCGCAACGTTTGTGGTGAAGGCGGCGAGTTCTTCGGCGAGGGCTTCGGCGGGGGTTTTCCAGTTCAGGGTCTTGCGCGGTCGGCCGTTCATCAGCCTGGCGATG
>JANOGU010000243.1:0-1953 GCA_031406135.1 Rhodobacterales bacterium | reverse complement strand
CATCGCCAGGCTGATGAACGGCCGACCGCGCAAGACCCTGAACTGGAAAACCCCCGCCGAAGCCCTCGCCGAAGAACTCGCCGCCTTCACCACAAACGTTGCGCTTGGCCCTTGAATCCGCCAACCCCTAACGAATCACTGTAACCCACTGGAATCGCTATTATAAAAAAATGTCCCACCGTGTGACGCTCCGCCGGGATTCCCGCCCCGGCGTTCCTGCCGGTGATCCTTGCAAGACGGGGACATCGAAAACGCCAGGGTACCCTTTGGCATGCTTTTGGTTGATTGTCGCCCGAACGGGTTCCTTGCATGGTTCCGGTTCGGTTGCCGCGACCGCGCGAGACGAAGAGGTCTGATGCATCGCATTGTCCGGCTGGAAACCTTCCACACCGAATTCGTCTGCTTCGTGCGCGTCACGGCAGAGGATGGGAGCTTTGGCTGGGGCCAGACCTCGACCTACAACGCCGACATCACGGTGCAGGTCTTTCATCGGCAGGTCGTGCCCTGGGCGCTTGGGGCGGACAGCGCCGACATTGCCGGACTGATCCACCGCATCGAACGGCGGGAACACAAGTTCCCCGGCAGTTATCGCGCGCGGGCGCTGGCTGGGCTCGATACGGCATTGTGGGACCTGGCCGGTCGGCGCGCGGGCAAGTCGGTCGCCAGCCTATTGGGTGGGGTGCCAGGCCGGGTCCGTGCCTATGCAAGTTCGATGAAACGCGACATCTCGCCGAAGGATGAAGCCCAGCGGCTGGTCCGGCTTTGCGCCGAAAAGGGGTTCACCGCGGCGAAGTGGCGGGTCGGGGCGGAATGCGGCGAGGACATTGACGAGTGGCCGGGACGGACCGAAGAGATCATCCCGGTTATCGCACGCGCGCTTGGCGACGGGGTCGACAAGCTGGTCGATGCGAACTCGGGCTTCTCGGTGCCGCGTGCCATCGCCGTCGGGCGGATGCTGGAGGACAACGGCATCTGGCACTACGAGGAGCCGGTGCCCTACTGGGACCTCGAGGCCACCCGCGAGGTGGCCGCGGCGCTCGACGTCGATGTCACGGGCGGCGAACAGGACTGGGACATGGCGACCTGGAAGCGCATGATCGACATCCGCGCGGTCGACGTGGTGCAGCCCGACGTGATGTACATGGGCGGCATCTCCCGCACCATGGAGGTTGCACGGATGGCGGCGGCGGCAGGTCTGCCCTGCACGCCGCACGCCGCGAACCTGTCACTGGTCACGATGTGCACGATGCATCTGCTTGCCGCCATTCCGAATGCGGGGAAGTACCTCGAACTGTCGATCGAGGGCGACGACTACTACCCCTGGCAGCGCGACCTGTTTCTGGGGCGGCCGTTTGCCGTGGCGGACGGCCACGTCACCGTAACCGAGACCCCGGGATGGGGAGTTGACATCAGTCCTGCGTGGCTGGACCGTGCGACCTACACCGAAGCCGCTCTAGAGAGCTTCAGGCAAAGCGCCTATGGCGCACTTTATCACAAGGGAGGAAGACCATGACGAACCCGATGTTTCCGCGCGGAATGACCCGTCGCGGCCTGCTGCAGAGCGGGATGGCGATGACGGCGGCGGGGCTGATCCTGCCTGCCGGCATGGCATCCATGGCCCGTGCCGAGCCGAAAAAGGGCGGCGTGTTCCGCATCGGCCTCGGCCACGGCTCGTCGACCGACAGCTACGATCCCGGCCTCTGGGAACAGCTCTACGTCCAGACCTTCGCCGCGGCGCGGGTGAACTACCTGATCGAGATCGCCGCCGACGGCAACCTCGTGCCGGAACTGGCGGAAAGCTGGTCCTCGTCGGACGGCATGACCTGGGCCTTCGCCATCCGCCAGGGCGTGACTTTCCACTCCGGCAAGACGATGACGCCCGACGACGTCGTGGCCTCGCTGAACCACCACCGCGGCGACGCTTCCACCTCGGCGGTCAAGCCGTTCTTCGAC
>JANOGU010000029.1:0-4497 GCA_031406135.1 Rhodobacterales bacterium | reverse complement strand
CACACTACACGACTCTCTGTTTGCCGAGTGTTTTCGGGAGGTTGATCCACTCGGCCAGGGTTTCGGGGTGGTTGGATCGGAGCCGGTTGCGCAGGAAGGTGAAGCCGGTGCGGAAGTAGGACCTTGCGAGGTATCCGTGGGTCTTTCTGGGCGGTGCGGTGTTTCCGAGGCGGGTGCGGGCGGCGCGGACGGACCAGGCGACGGCCAGCGCGACGAGCGCGGTCAGCAGGTGCAGCTTGGCGGGGTCGGTGAGGCGGGTGTCCTCGAGGTTCAGGCCGCGGGTCTTGGTGTTGCCGAACAGGCTCTCGATGGCCCATCGCTTGCGGTAGGTGGCGCAGGGGTCATGGCCGCTGCGGTTGGTGGCGACGAAGACCCAGTCACCGCGCTTCGGCTTGACGGCGGCGAAGTGCAGGGGCCGGGCGATGCCGTCGAGCGTGGCGGTGCATCTGCGCCCGCGCTTGTGGTGGGTGATCTGGCTGGAGAGCCTCACCCGGCAGCCGTCGGCGCGGGTGACGAGGCGGTTCTGCGCGAGCCGGATGGTGAAGGGAATATCGTTCCTGGCCAGCCAGTTGAACCAGTCCTCGCCGATGAACTCGCGGTCGGCCAGCAGCATCGCGATGCTGTCGCGGCCGAAGCCGGCGAGGTAGCGCTCGATCAGCCCGATGCGCTCGGCCGTGGTCGAATTGCCGGCGCGGTCCAGCACCGTCCACAGCAGCGGCACCTGGCTGTGGCGGGTGCGGACCGCCAGCACGAGCAGGTTCACCTCGGTCTCGCCGATCTTCCAGTTGGTCCGGTCCATGACCAGCGTGCGCCGCTCCGCCCCCCCGGCGAGCCGCGCGATCATCGCCGCCGCCCAGTCCTCGGGCAGCCGCACATGCTGGAAAAAGCGCTGCAGCCGCCGGTAGGTCGAGGCCGGATCAACCGTCGTGCTGCCCCGCTCGTCGGAGACATGCACCAGATTGACCGTCCGCGCCCCGATCATCCCCACGCACAGCAGCGCCATCGTCTCCCGCCGCGGCTTGCTCAGATCAACATGCCCGCGTAGCTGTTCGGCGAGGGCGGTGACCACGTGACGTTCCATCGGACGCTCCTTTGGCGAGGAAGAGTCCGACAGAAAACAACCTACCACCGCCCTCGCCAACCCCCAGCGTCGTGTAGTGTGCCCTTTGTTAGGGAATGGACTCCGGTTAACGCAGCGCGCGCCGGGGCGGGTCTGGTGGCCTTGACCCGCCGCCGTGCGGCGTGGCGCAGGGGTTCGACGTAGCCCGAGGCGCTGCGCTCCTCATCCATGATGCCGAGTTTCACCCTGTGGCCGGGCAGGTCGGGCAGGTGCTCCACCGCGTCGAAGACGCGATTGGCGGACAGGCGGTCGTGCGGAACCGGATCGGGCATGGAGGTTCGCTCTGCCGCTTCGCGCCACTGGTGGCGCGGGACGCATGTGGGCAGGCGATCAGCGGCGCTTTTCAACGACGCCGAGCGCGTCGAGCGCCGAACGGAGGGCGCGTTCGGGCGTGGCGGCCTGTGCCTTCAGCGCGTCGAATCGGGTGCGCAGGGCCGCCTTCTCGGCGCCCTTGCAGTCGTTCCAGTGCCGGCCCTGCAGGCCCATCACCAGGACGTAATAGCCGATGAAATGCGGCGCCGATCCTGCCTGCAAAAGCGCGAGGTAGGCGGCGTCGGCGCCCATGGCGCGCACCTCCTCGGCCGTGGCGATGCCAGCGCGGCCAAAGGCCGCCTCGGTCGCGGGGCCGAGGTTGGGGATCGTGGATACCGGGCTTGCCATCGGCGACAGCGTCGCCCGCGGGCCGCCGGGCCGCAAGTCAGATCGACGCCCAGTCCCTGAAGATCGGCGTCTGGCCCTGCTGCGGCGCGGGGGTCGGGGTCTGGCCCTGTTGCTGGCCCTTGTCCGGCGGGGTCTGGCCCTGCTGGGGGGACCTGTCGGTCTTGCTCATCACTCGTCCTGCCTCTTTCAAACACGGGGCACCCGGAGGTGTGGTGCCTCTTGCCGGCGACCCTGCATCCTGCGAAGGGCGCGGGAGCGACCGGATTGTGACGTCTACATGTCGACTTAAGTCTGCGGAATGTTGCCTGCAAGCCGCCGCGAGCCTGTGGATAACGTGACGCGGCGTTCCTGCCACGCCGGCCCGGGCAGACGGCGCAGGAGAAGGTCCGATCCTCACCTCTTGTGGCGACTAAACCGCTTTGGCGAGATGGGAGCCGGTTTCTCCCTCAAAGATCAATGGCCGCGGGAGTGATTCGGCATTGCGACCGAAAGCGCTTTGGGCGAACCGCTGTGGTTTGGCGGGCGCCTTTCCGGGCTTGACCCCGGTGCGGGGCGCCGCAAATGTCGGACGGTCGCCCGGCGGATCGCGGGCTTGTGAGCTTTTCCCGCGGGCGGCCGCCTCCCTGGGGACAGAAAAGGATGACTGACCGCGTGACCGTTAAGACCGATTCGTCGCCGCGCTTGGCCACCGCCCAGGCGCCCGCCTTCTCCGATGCCGCCCGGCTCAAGGCCGACGTGCTGCGGCACCTGACCTTCTCGCTGGGCAAGGACGTGCCGCACGCCACGCTGTACGACTGGCGCATGGCGTTGAGCCTCGCGATCCGCGACCGCATCGTGGACCCCTGGTTCGCCTCGACGCGCCGCACCTGGGCCGAAGGGCGCAAGCGCGTGTACTACCTGTCGATGGAATTCCTGATCGGGCGGCTGCTGGAGGACGCGACGATCAACCTCGGGCTCGACGAGACCGCGGCGCAGGTGATAGCCGACCTCGGCCAGGATTTCCGCGCCGTGGTCGAGGACGAGCCCGACGCGGCGCTGGGCAACGGCGGGCTGGGGCGGCTCGCGGCCTGCTTCATGGAATCGATGGCGACGCTGGGCTGCCCCGCCTACGGCTACGGCATCCGCTACGAGCACGGGCTGTTCCGCCAGCGTTTCGAGGGCGGCCAGCAGGTGGAGACGCCCGAGGACTGGCTGATGACCGCCAACCCCTGGGAATTCGCCCGGCCGGAGGCGGCCTACACGATCCCGTTCAAGGGCACGGTGCGCAGCGTGGACGGCCGCGAGGTCTGGGAGCCGGGCGAGACGGTGATTGCCACCGCCTACGACACGCCGGTGATCGGCTGGCAGGGTCGGTGGGGCAACACCTTGCGGCTGTGGTCGGCGCGGCCGACGACGATGTTCGACCTCGCCCGGTTCAACCGCGGCGACTATGCCGCGGCGGCGGAGCCGGAGGCGCTGGCGCGCACGCTGTCGCGCGTGCTCTACCCCGACGACACGACCTACCAGGGCAAGGAGCTGCGGCTGAAGCAGGAGTTCCTGCTGACCTCGGCCGCGTTGCAGGACATCCTGCGCCGGCACCTTGCGGCCGGGCTCGACCTCAGGGCGCTGCCGGCGCATGTGGCGATCCAGATGAACGACACCCATCCGGCGATTGCCGGGCCGGAGCTGGTGCGGCTCTTGAGCGACGTGCACGGCATCGAGTTCTTCGAGGCGATGGAGCTTGCCCGCGCCTGCCTGGGCTACACCAACCACACGCTGCTGCCCGAGGCGCTGGAGCGCTGGGCGACCTTCACCTTCGGCGACGTGCTGCCGCGGCACATGCAGATCGTCGAGCGCATCGACGCCTGGCACCGCCGCGCCTACCCGTCGCGGCCGCATTATGTGGGCATCGTGAAGCACCACGAGGTGCGGATGGGCGAGCTGGCCTTCATCATGGCGCACAAGGTCAACGGCGTCTCGGCGCTGCATTCCGACCTGGTGAAGAAGAACCTCTTTGCCGAACTGGACCGGCTGCACCCCGGGCGGATCGTCAACCAGACCAACGGCGTGACGCCGCGGCGCTGGCTGAAGATGGCCAACCCGCCGCTGGCGCGGCTGATCACCGGGACGATCGGCGCGGGCTGGGAGGATGACCTCGACCGGCTGCGGCGGCTGGAGCCGCATGCTGGGGACGCCGGCTTCCGGTCCGCCTTCATGGCGGCCAAGCGGGCGAACAAGGTGGCGCTGTCGAACTGGGTCGGGTCGGAACTGGGGGTGAAGGTGTCGCCCGACGCTCTGTTCGACGTGCAGATCAAGCGGATCCATGAATACAAGCGGCAGCTTCTGAACATCCTGGAGACCATCGCGCGCTGGCACGCGATCCGCGAGAACCCGGGCCGGCCCTGGGTCCCCCGGGTGAAGCTGTTCGGCGGCAAGGCCGCGCCGGGCTATGCGGTCGCCAAGGAAATCATCCACCTTATCAACGACGTGGCCGCCGTTGTTAACACCGACCCCGAGGTCGGCGACCGGCTCAAGGTCATCTACCCGCCCAACTACAACGTCAGCCTCGCCGAGCGCGTGATCCCTGCGGCGGACCTGTCGGAGCAGATTTCGACGGCCGGCAAGGAAGCCTCCGGCACCGGCAACATGAAGTTCATGATGAACGGCGCGCCGACCATCGGCACGCTGGACGGGGCCAATGTGGAGATTCTCTCCGAGGTCGGCGCCGAGAACTTCTT
>JANOGU010000213.1:0-13520 GCA_031406135.1 Rhodobacterales bacterium | reverse complement strand
CCGCGAAAGCGCCTTTGACATCAAGGCGACCGGCCGCCTGAACCGGCTCTATGTCGAACTGCTGAAAGATAACCCCGAATGGGGGACAGAGGCGCGCCGCCATGACATGAACCACTTCATGGCGCGGCTGATCTTTTGCTTCTTTGCCGAGGACACAGGTATCTTCAACGGTGGCGCCCTGTTCACAACCACTATCAGCCAGTTCAGCGACAAGGACAGCAGCAACACCAACTGGGTCATCAGCGAAATCTTCCGCGCGATGAACACCCGGCTGGACCTGCGCCCCATGGCCGATCTGCGCAACTGGGCCAACGCCTTTCCTTACGTGAACGGCGGCCTCTTCTCCGGCGACACCGACGTGCCGCGCTTTTCCAAGATCGCGCGCAGCTACCTGCTGCACATCGGCAGCCTCGACTGGACCAAGATCAACCCCGACATCTTCGGCTCGATGATCCAGGCCGTCGCGGATGAGGGCGAGCGGTCCGCACTGGGCATGCACTACACCTCGGTGCCGAACATCCTGAAGGTGCTGAACCCGCTGTTCCTGGATGACCTGCGCGCTCAATTGGAGGAGGCAGGCGACAACGCCCGCAAACTGCTGAACCTGCGCAACCGGATGGCCAAGATCAGGGTGTTCGACCCCGCCTGCGGATCGGGCAACTTCCTCGTCATCGCCTACAAGGAAATGCGCGCGATCGAGGCGGTGATCAACCAGCGCCGGGGTGAGGCTGACGCCAGGACCGCAATCCCCAAGACCAACTTTCGCGGAATCGAGCTGCGCGACTTTGCCGCCGAAATCGCCCGTCTGGCGCTGATCATCGCCGAGTTCCAGTGCGACGTGACCTATCGCGGCGAAGTGCAGGCGCGGGCCGAGTTCCTACCGCTGAACGCGCAGAACTGGATCACCCAAGGCAACGCTCTGAGGCTGGACTGGCTGTCGATCTGCCCTCCCACGGGGACAGGGGTGCGGTATCACGCAGAGGATCTGTTCCATACGCCACTGGATCAGGCGCAGATCGACTTCGAGAACGAGGGTGGGGAGACGTATATCTGCGGGAACCCGCCTTATAAGGGTAGCCAGTCGCTAGACACAGAGCAGAAGACCGACCTTCGTCAAGTTTTTCAAGATGTGAACGCCAATTGGAAGGGCTTCGACTATGTTTCGGGGTGGTTCAAAAAGGCAAGCGAGGTCGCAAGGCGGATTGGCGCAAGCTACGCCTTTGTGAGCACCAATTCGATTTGTCAGGGCAAGGCGGTATCTGGCCTTTGGCCATTTCTCTTGAAGAGTGACCTAGAGATTGGCTTCGCCAATAGAAATTTTAAATGGTCCAACCTCGCCACACACAATGCAGGAGTGATCGTTTCAATTATTGGCGTTCGGCGACGCTCTACCAAGCCAAGATATATTGCAGAGGCCACTCGCGACGGCGTCGACGAAGTTAGGCAGGTTGAAAACATAAATGCATACTTGGTGCCAAGCGCAGACATCTTTGTCGAATCATCGACAAAACCAATTGGCGCAAAGGCAACCATGGTCTTCGGCAATATGCCAATCGACGGTGGCCATCTATCCTTCACGATGGGCGAGTTGGGTGGACTCAATCTATCGAAGGCAGAGCGAGACGAGAATTTCCGTCGCCTTCTGGGCGGCGCAGAGTATGTGAGGGGCCTACAACGATACTGCCTATGGGCAACGGAGAAGAGCGTCGGTGCCATATCGGCGCACCCTGAGGTAGCAACAAGATTGAAACGGGTTGCTGAATTTCGTGCTTCCTCGGAGCGAGCTGCAACAGCAGCACTCGCCCCAACGCCTTACAAGTTCGGTTGGATTTCACAGGTCGGCGACGAGGTTGTGACGATCCTTCCTCGGATTCTGTCTGAGCGTCGGGAGTACATCACGGTAGGCTGTGAACCACGAGGAACCCTCACGACCGATCAGGCCTACATTCTGCTTGATGCTCCCCTCTGGAATATGGCGTTGATTGCCTCACGCCTTCATCTGGTCTGGATAGCCACCGTCTGCGGTAAGCTGAAAACGGATTTCCGCTACTCCAACACCCTCGGCTGGAACACCTTCCCCGTCCCCACCCTCACCGAAAAGAACAAGGCCGACCTGACCGCCTGCGCCGAAGACATCCTCCTTTCCCGCGAGGCGCATTTCCCCGCCACCATCGCCGACCTCTACGACCCCGAAAGGATGCCCGAAAACCTGCGCGCCGCCCACGGCCGCAACGACGAAACTCTCGAACGCATCTACATCGGCCGCCGCTTCAAGAACGACACGGAGCGGCTGGAGAAACTGTTCGAGATGTATACGAAGATGACCGCCAAACCGAAGGCCCGCGCATGACCCGACCGTTCAACGTCCCCTCGGTCTCTGTCACCTATGCCCGCAACGGCCGCAGTACCCAGGCGAACGAACTGGGCATGCGCGAAATGCAGGAGCGGACCTATGACCGGCGGGGCGAGCAGTACCTGCTGATCAAGTCGCCCCCTGCCTCTGGCAAGAGCCGGGCGCTGATGTTCATCGCCCTCGACAAGCTGCACAACCAGGGCGTCGCGCAGGCGATCATCGTTGTGCCCGAAAAATCCATCGGCGCCAGCTTCAACGATGAACCATTGTCGAAATATGGCTTCTGGACCGACTGGACCGTCCAACCCAGGTGGAACCTGTGCAACGCCCCCGGCACCGACGGCGGCAAGGTCAAATCCGTCGGCGCGTTCCTTGACAGTAGCGACCGGGTGCTTGTCTGCACCCACGCGACCTTCCGCTTTGCCGTGGAAAGGTTCGGGGCAGAGGCATTCGACAACCGCCTTATCGCCGTTGACGAGTTTCACCATGTCTCGGCCGACCCGGACAGCAGGCTTGGCCAGCATCTGGGCCAGATCATCGGCCGGGGCAGCGCCCACATCGTCGCCATGACTGGATCATACTTCCGGGGCGACGCCATGCCGGTCCTTGCGCCGGAGGACGAGATAAAGTTCGTCAGCGTCACCTACACCTACTACGAGCAGCTGAACGGCTATGAACATCTGAAGCAGCTCGACATCGGCTACTTCTTCTACTCGGGTTCCTACGCTGACGACATCCTCAACGTCATGGACCCGGCCGAGAAAACCATCATCCACATTCCAAGCGTAAATTCGCGCGAAAGCACGAAGGACAAGATCAGGGAGGTGGAGCATATCATCGAGGAGCTGGGTGCATGGCAGGGGACCGACCCCGCCACCGGCTTTCAACTGGTCAAGGCCAAGGACGGCCGCACCTTGCGGATTGCCGACCTTGTCGATGACGATCCCGGCAAGCGCGACCGCGTTTCGACCGCGCTGAAAGACCCCGCCCAGAAGAACAACCGCGACCATGTGGACATCATCATCGCCCTTGGCATGGCCAAGGAGGGGTTTGACTGGATTTGGTGCGAACACGCGCTGACCGTCGGCTATCGGTCGAGCCTGACCGAGATCGTGCAGATCATCGGCCGCGCGACGCGCGACGCGCCGGGTAAGACCCGCGCCCGGTTCACCAATCTGATCGCAGAGCCGGATGCATCCGAAGCGGCCGTCGCCGAGGCCGTCAACGACACGTTGAAGGCCATCGCCGCGAGCTTGCTGATGGAGCAGGTGCTTGCGCCGCGCTTTGAGTTCAAGCCGAAGAACCCGCAGAACGAAGCCACACCGGGCTTTGACTACGGCGAGGGCGGTTACGATCCGACGAAGGCGAATGTCGGTTTCAACGAGGAAACCGGGCAGTTTCAGATCGAAATCAAGGGCCTTGCCGAACCCAAGAGCGACGAGGCCGCGCGCATCTGCCGCGAGGATTTGAACGAGGTGATCGCCAGCTTCGTCCAGGACAAGACGGCGATTGAGCGCGGGCTGTTCGACGAAGAGCTGATCCCAGAGGAGCTGACGCAGGTCCGGCTGGGCAAGATCATCAAGGACAAGTATCCGACCCTAGACGAGGAAGATCAGGAGGCCGTCCGCCAGCACGCCATTGCCGCGCTGACGCTTACGCAGCAGGCCAAGAAGGTCCTTCTTGGCGGCGACGGCGGCGGGGGCAACGGCGAACCTGCCGCCAACACTGCCCTGATCGACGGGGTGCGGAAATACGCGATGGACGTGCGCGAGTTGGACATCGACTTGATCGACCGGATCAATCCGTTCGGCGGGGCTTTTGCCATCCTCGCCAAGACCATGAGCGAGGAAAGCCTGAAACAGGTGCAGGCGGCCATCATAGCCAGGCGCACCCGCCTGACGCCGGAAGAGGCCAAGGATCATGCGGTGAGGGCTGCGCGGTTCAAGAAAGAGAGGGGACGCGTGCCTTCCGCCACCTCCGCTGATGCCTGGGAACGCTTGCTGGCAGAGGGTGCGGCGGCCTTCATGCGCTTCAAGAAGGAGGGTCGCTATGGCGGGTGACCTTGACCTTGAGGAACTGGCCGCCGAATTGGCCGACTTCGCGGTCCCGGACATGCCGGGCGGTCGTTCACCGCGCGAAGAACGGATCATAGCTGGTTTCGAGGAGATTCAGCGCTTCGTCGATCAGCATGGACGCGCGCCGCAGCACGGGGAAGACCGTGACATTTTCGAGCGCATCTACGCCGTGCGCCTCGACCGGCTGCGCGCCCTGGAGGAATGTCGCGTGGTTCTCGCGCCGCTCGACCGGCAAGGCTTGATTATTGGCAGCGAAGTTGCCACCGCCCCGCCCGCCGAGGAAATGGACGAGGACGAGCTGCTGGCAGAGCTGGGAGGTGCGGCCGGGTCCGACGACATCACCGAATTGCGGCACGTCCGAACCAGCGCCGAGAAGCGCGCGGCCGAGGAAATCGCCAACCGTGAGCCCTGCCCGGATTTTTCGAAGTTCAAGCCTCTGTTCACTGCTGTTCAACGCGACCTGGATCAAGGCGTTCGGGCGACCCGGCCGTTTGTGAAGGATTCCGGCTTCCTGAAAGCCGACATCAACGCGGGCCAGTTCTTCATTCTTGGCGGCCAGATCACCTATGTCGCCGAGGTGGGCGAAACCTTCAAAGCGCCTAACGGCGAGCAGGACGCCCGTTTGCGCGTCATCTATTCCAACGGGACGCAGAGCAACCTTCTGCGAAGGTCACTTCAACGCGCCCTGTACAAGGACGAGGCAGGGCGGCGCATCACCGACCCGGTTGCCGGTCCGCTGTTTGCGGGGGAGAGTGAAGACGGCGACCTTGCCAGCGGTACGATCTATGTCTTGCGCAGCACGTCGGACTATCCAGTTGTCGCGGCCAACCGGAACGTTCTGCACAAGATCGGTGTAACCGGCGGCGATGTGAAGACGCGCATCGCCAACGCCAGGCACGATGCGACCTACCTTCTGGCAGACGTGGAGATCGTTGCCACCTACGTTCTCTACAACATCAACCGCACTCGGCTTGAGAACCTGATCCACCGTGTCTTCGAACCGGCCCGCCTCAACATCGAAATCAAGGATCGCTTCGGCCACCCTGTCGTACCGCGCGAGTGGTTCCTTGTGCCTCTGTTCATTGTCGATCAGGCTGTTGATCGCATCAAGGACGGGACCATAACCGGCTACATATATGATCCGAACCAGGCGGCATTGGTGCGCTCGCCTCACGGCTAGATGAACAGAGCTTCAAGGGGTGCGAAGCGGTTTTTGACGTGGCTAGTGAGGTTTCGACGGCACCGCTCACCTAGGCGTCATGCAGGTTTGGGGGTGTTATTGGGGGTATCGAAAGAATCGTCGAACATTTTATATAATGATAACAAAGAAATACGCCTTCGAAGTGAGTCCCTTCTGCGCACCACCCCCGCGCCAACACGTCCAGTTACATTCGAAAAGCCCTGTAGTATAAGGGTTTTTCGTGAAACTGTTTGTCCGATCCCGTCCGCCGAGATGTACTACGATACCCCCAGTCCGGGGGTATCCTTGGGGGGTATCGGACACACCCCCGGAGAGCCGATACCCCCAGATGCCGTTGAGCGATGCCACGATTCGAGTGCCGAAGCCGCGAGAGGCGCCCTACTAGGTCGCCGACTTCGAAGGGCTGTTCCTGACCGTCAAGCCGACAGGGTCGCGGCTGTGGGGCTTCAAGTATCGGATCAGGGGCAAGGAGAAGCTCCTGTCCATCGGCATGTATCCCAGCGTGACGCTGGCCCAAGCCAGGGCCGCCCGCGACACCGCGCGGTCGCTACTGGCCAACGGCGGCATCCCCACCTCTCGCAAAGCACGCGAAAAGTGTCACCCATGTGCTCGGGCCGTTCTGTTACCTATGTCCCGGGACGGACATACGCCGCCGTTCACATGGAAAGATCGTCATCACCAAGTGACGCTGGACGCCCTGAGGCCTTGCTCAGCCTCAGGGTGCCCTACTCCCAACGCAGATCAAGGGCATCGTGCAGCCAGTGCCCGCCAGCGATGTCCAGAACCAGCGTCCGGTCGGCCCCGGGCGCTGCTTCGGCGTCATGCCAAACCACATGGCCCTGTGCGGCAAGCTGCAGCAGATGACCATTGGCGAAATCGATGAACAGCAGACCCGCGCGCGGGTCCAGAGCCAGGTTGCCGAGCGTGTTGAAGAACCCGTTCCCGGCATAGTCTGGAACCAGCAGCCGCGTTCCTTCAGCCGTCCCTTGCAGGCCCACGAAACCGGGATCGCCACCGCGATGCGAGACATCGACGCCCCTCGTCCAGTCGCCCGCGCCCTGGCCACTTGTCGTGGCGATGAAAAACGTGTCCGACCGTTCGATCAGCGACTTGGCCGCAACGCTCAGGACGGCGGCTTCTGCCAGACGGGTGACTTTCTGGTCGCGAGACGCTCGGTTGTGCTGCCGGACCTGGATATACTTCGGGCAGTTGCCAAAGCTTTGGACGACATCGACGGCAAAGCCTGACGGTCCCACCTCTCGGACCCGCCCATTCATCCGGTTGCGGCGGCGTGTTGCCAACTCGATCCCCAGAACGCCGATGGCCGCACCAGGCCGCACGGCCTGCCGTACCGGATCCATCGGGCTGGGCAGGGTGGCGATGCGCATTTCGTGCGGTGTGGTGGTCACAAAGCCCGGTTCGCCCGCCAATACCGTGGCCCAGGGCTGACCCGACGCATCGGCCGCGCCGACAATCAGGTAGGGCAGCTTCTCGAACAGCTCGCGGTGCTGATCTGGCATCTGGTCACGGATCAGGCGGGCGCCCGCCACAGCCATGCGGGCGCGGGTTCCGGCCCGGTCCTGCACGCTGCGTTCGCCCGCGTGAAAGGGCGTGTCTTCCGTCGCCGTCATGGCGCGGCAGGCCCGCCGAACTTCGGCACGCTTCGCACCATTGGCACAAACCCGGGCAGGCCTTCGAACCGGCTGATCCAGTCGCGGATCTGCGGATAGGGGTCCAGTGAGATATGGCCCTCGGGCGCATGGGCGGTGTAGGAATAGAGCGCGATGTCGGCAATGGTTGGGGTTTGGCCCAGGAAGAATGACTCCGAAGCGGCCAGATGCGCCTCCATCACGCCAAGCACGCCCGCCGCCGTCGCCTGCGCGCGGGCCAGATCGTGTTTGGCCTCGAACAAGCCAACCAGCCGTGCGACGGCGGGTCCAGAATAGAGCGGCCCGGCTGCGACCGACAGCCAGCGCTGCACCTCGGCGGCATTCTTGGCGTCGACAGGATACCAGCGGCGCGCGGGGTCATACCGAATGGCCAGATAGATCAGGATCGCGTTCGAATCCGCCAGTACGACGCCGTCATCCTCGATCACCGGCACTTGCCCGAACCGGTTCATCGCCAGAAACGCCGGGGCCTTTTGCCCGCCCGATGGCAGATCGACGATCTCGAACGGGCGCTGCAGCAGCGACAGGAACAGCTCAACCCGATGGGAATGGCCCGACAGGCGGAAACGGTGCAGGCGGATGGGGCGGGTTTCAGACATCGGGTGCCTTTGCTCCATTCAAGAGTTGCGCTTCAAGCTCAGCGATCCGCGCCAGAAGCGGAGCTGAGACCTTGCGAACCTCGTCAAGAGTGAAGCGTTCGGTGATATGCTGCGGGCAGTTCCAGTCGAACCCTTCAACGGTGATCAGGATGCCGCGCTCGACCGTTGCGCGGTAGCCGGGGACGGCAAGCCTGTCCAACGTCTCGCGATCGTCGGGATCAACGGCCCGCGCATGGCCCAAGAGCTTCAGCCTGGTCCGGTTCGGGTAGTCCATGAAGAACAGGGACACCCGGTCATCGGTCAAAAGGTTGCCGACGCTGACATACTGCCGGTTGCCGCGAAAATCGGCAAAGCCGATGGTCTGCGGGTCGAGCACCCGGACAAAGCCCGCAGGCCCGCCCCGGTGCTGGATATAGGGCCAGCCGGTCTCGCCCACGCTGGCCATGTAAAGGGAATCGCGCGCGGCGATGAACCCCGCCTCGGCCTCGGTCAGCCGGTGGTTGAAAAGTTCAGCCACCTCTTCATTGCGCGCATAGGCCTTGCGGCTGCCCTGACGCTCCTGCACCTGCTTGACGGTCGGGGTGAAGGCGATATCGGCGAAACGATGGGTCATGGCTGGTTTCCTTGCGCCTATAGCCCCAGCGCGCTGAGGCCCGGATGGTCGTCCGGGCGGCGGCCCAGCGGCCAGTGGAATTTGCGGTCGGCATCAATGATGGGCAGGTCGTTGATGCTGGCGTGGCGGACGGCCATCAGGCCATGCTCGTCAAACTCCCAGTTCTCGTTGCCATAGCTGCGGAACCAGTCTCCGGCCGCGTTGCGCCATTCATAGGCAAAGCGAACGGCGATCCGGTTGGCGTGAAAGGCCCAGACTTCCTTGATCAGGCGATAGTCCTGCTCGCCCGCCCATTTGCGGATCAGAAAGGCCTCGATCTCGGCGCGGCCTTTGGAAAACTCGGCCCGGTTGCGCCATTGGCTGTCGGGCGTGTAGGCCAAGGCGACGCGCGCCGGATCGCGCCCGTTCCAGGCATCTTCGGCCATCCGCGCCTTTTGCGCGGCGGTCTCGGCGGTGAAGGGCGGTAGCGGCGGGCGGGACATGAGGGTAGCTCCTGTTGAGGGGGCGGTGCCAGCGCGGCACCGCCGGAAAGGGTTCAGACGTAGGACCAGTCGGCGGGCAGCCAGCGCAGGGCACCGGCGTCGCCCACGATGCGCCCGACGCCGGGGAACGGCATGTGGGTCGCGGCGATCAAGGCCTTTTGCTCGGCCGCTTCGGCGAAGAAGCGGGCACGGGTGGCATCGGCGGCGGGCTTGTCCATCTCGAACACGATGCCGAAGCCTGGGATGGCCGGGTGCGCCGCCGGATGGAACAGCATGTCCGCGACGAGGAGCAGGCTTTGGCCCGCATCCTCGATCTTCACCCCGATCTGGCCCGGCGTGTGGCCCGACAGGTCGAACACCGACACCCCGCGCGAGATCTCGCGGTTGCCGTCGATCTGCTGCAGGCGCGGGTACAGCGAGACCAGCTCTTCGGTCGCGGCAAAGCTGGAATGGGTGATCTCTGGCGCGCGGGCCAGCATGGCGGGATCGGTGAAGGTCGCGACATCCCGGCGGTCGATGTAGACCTCGGCATTGGGATAGTTGTTGCGACCACCAGCGACCATCCCCGCGATGTGATCGACATGCGCATGGCTGAGGATGACCGCATCGATGCTGCTTGCGGCGACGCCCAGCATTTCCAGCGTGCCGGGCAGATAGCCCGTCGTTGGGCTGACCGTCCCGGCCGGACCGCTGTCCACCAGAATATGCCGCTCACCATCATTGATCAGATAGGTCGAGAAACTGGCGCGGATACCGTTGGTTCCGGCGGCAAAGACCGAGTCTCCGGCCGCCTTGACGTCTGCGGGCGCCGCTCCGGTGAAGAGCTCATAGGGAAAGTCGATGTAGCCGTCGGATATAATGGTGATCTCGAACCGTCCGATCTGGTAGCGCGCCACCACGGGCAGGCGCGCCAGCGGGCCGGTGGACAGCGCGACCGCCTGGTTCGCCAGGGAGGCAGTCAGGGGAAAGGCGGCGAGTGCGGCCCCAAAGCCGCGACGCGAAAGGTTGACCATGGAATTTTCCCCCTGTGGGCGCGCGTATTGGCACGCCGAGTTGCCTTGCCCAGAGGTTTACTTGAGCGCGATGATTGAAAGAATACGCGCAGTATGGAATTGATTATTCCAACAGGGGGAATGAATGGACCGCTTTCACGAAATCGAGGTGTTCATCGCCGTCAACGACGCCGGAAGCTTTGCCAAGGCGGGGCGTCGGCTGCGAATGTCGCCCCCTGCCGTGACCCGGGCGGTTTCCGCGCTGGAACACCGGCTCGGGGCGCGGCTTTTCCAGCGCACGACGCGCCGTCTGGCCATTACCGATGTCGGCGCGCGGTTTCTGGACAACGCGCGCCGCATCCTCGACGACCTTGGCTCTGCCGAGCGCGAGGCGCTTGGTGCGACTGCCGCAGCACGCGGGCATCTGACCATCACGGCTTCGGTGACATTCGGGCGGTCGCTCTTGGCACCTGTCGCCCGCCAGTTTCTTGTCGAGTATCCCGAGATCACCCTGTCGGTCCTGCTGCTGGACCGGATCACCAACCTGATCGAGGAAGGCATCGATGCAGCGATCCGAATCGGACCGCTGCCGGACTCGACCCTGGTCGCCCGCAAACTTGGATCGGTGCACCGGATTCTGGTGGCCAGCCCGGCCTATGTTGAAAGGCACGGCAAGCCTGACGCACCGTCCGATCTGACCCGGCATGCGATGATCGCCTTCACCGGGCTGATGCCCAACCGCGAATGGCGCTATCTGGATGGCCGCAGCGGCAAGGCCGTGTCCTTCATGCCAAGGCTCGAAATCAACGACGCCGTCGCCGCCATCGCCGCCGCCGAGGCGGGCGACGGCATCACCGTAGCCCTGTCCTACATGGTTGCCGAGCAGATCCGCCAAGGCAGCCTTGTCCAGATACTGGACGAGCTGACCCCGCCTGCCGTGCCCGTGCACCTGGTCTTTCCCCAATCCCGCCTGTTGGCCCCCAAACTGCGCGTTTTCGCCGATTTCGTTGCCCCGCGTCTCAAGCGCGCGCTTGACGGTCTTCGGGCGTCTGGCGAGCCGGATCTGGAATGATCCGTTCCTTGGGCTTCGACTTCGGAAATTCGGTTCGCGCCCTCCCTCTGGCGGAATAGTCAATTCCACACCACACGAGTTCCCTGAGCTGGCCTGCTCGTCCACATTCCCGCCCGCGACCATGCAGCCTGCCGCAAGAAAATCTTCACAACGTCAGGTCCCCTCAAGTCACTGAAAGGCCCTCCCATGAGCGAGACATTCGACAGTATCGTGATTGGTGCCGGTCAGGCTGGCCCGGCGATGGCGGCCCGGTTGGCTGCATCCGGCGAACGGGTCGCCCTGATTGAACGCGACCAGATGGGCGGCACCTGCGTCAACAACGGCTGCATGCCGACCAAAGCGCTTGTCGCCTCGGCCCATGCTGCTTGGCTCGCGCGCGAGGGTGAACGCTTCGGCATCATCACCGGCCCGGTATCGGTGGACGTGGCACGGGTGCGCGCCCGCAAGGATACCGTGGTGCTGACGGCGCGCGGCAATGTCACCCGCTGGATGGAGAACACCCCCGGCATCACCGTGATCCGCGGCCACGCGCGGTTCACTGGAACCCACGCGGTTCAGGTCGGGGACAGGAACCTCACCGCAGCGCGGATTTTCATCAACGTTGGGGCCAGGGCAACCGTGCCGCCGGTGCCGGGGATCGACACCATCTCCTATCTCACCAATGCCAATGTGATGGATCTGGACGCCCTGCCCGATCACCTGGTCATTCTCGGCGGCAGTTACATCGGCCTTGAATTCGCACAGATTTTCCGCCGGTTCGGGGCCAAGGTGACAGTACTTGAAGCCGCCCCGAAATTCCTTGGCCGCGAGGATGCCGATATCGCCGCCCATATCCACGACATCCTGACCGGCGAGGGCGTGCGGATCGAGGTCGGGATCACCGACCTGTCCTTTGCCAAATCAGACCCCGGCCTATCGGCGCGTTTTCGGACCGCTGCGGGCGAGGATGTCACCCTGACAGGCAGCCATCTTCTGGTTGCCACGGGGCGACGGCCGAACACGGATGATCTCGGGATTGCGGCGGCAGGGCTCGCCGCCGACCCGCGCGGCACCATCCCGGTGGACGAGACCTGTCGCAGCGCTGCGCCGCATATCTGGGTTCTGGGCGAGGCGAACGGGCGCGGGGCCTTCACCCATACCGCCTACAACGACTTCGAGATCGTGGCGGGCAACCTTCTGGACGGCGAGGACCGCAAGATCAGCGACCGCAAGCCGGTCTATGCACTGTTCATCGATCCGCCCCTTGGCCGGATCGGCATGAGCGAGGCCGAGGCACGCGCCGCCGGCCATCGGGTTCTGGTGGGCACCCGAGCGATGGCGCGGGTCAGCCGCGCTGTCGAGAGTGGCGAGACACGCGGGATGATGAAGGTCATCTTCGACGCCGAAACCCGCCGCCTTCTCGGGGCCGCGATCATCGGATTTCACGGTGACGAAGCGGTGCAGTTCCTACTGCCCGCGCTCTACAAGGGCCTCACCGACCGCGACATTCGCGCCATGACTGCAATCCATCCAACGGTCACCGAACTGCTGCCCTATGCCATTGCCGATGCGAAAGAGGCCTGAGACGTCGCCACTTTGCCATGAAGGACGCGGACCGCCGAGGGATTATGTGATCATCCGGGATTGAACAGCTTCGAAGAGCGGCACCACAGACCCTTGTAGCGCCCGCCAAGCCGGTCAGGCCGGACGCCTAGATCAGACGTTCCTTGGCCTGACCGGGCATTGGCAATTGTGGCGAGATCGTGACCGAACATTGACCAAACTGTGTCCTTCGGCGTAGGCTGCACTGGCATTAGTGGAATCATCCCGTGAAGGCTCTTCTGGCACTTGGTCTTTACCTTGCCTTGGCCTGCGGTCCGGCCCTTTCGGCCACGCTGGACTTCACCACGCTGCAAGAGGGAACCACCTACAAACCGCTCAAGTTTCCGACGGTCACGATTTCGGAAAGCAGTGGCGGCGCGCTGTTCGTGTATGGCAGCGGCGATTTCGGCATGCCAGCCACGGGCAGTGTTTGTGCGCTGCAATCCGATTTCTCCTGCACCGGAGATGTGTCGCTGCTGTTTATCGGACCAGTGTCCAATTTGAAATTCAAGGGTTACTACGCGTCGACATCGGATCAGGCGACGATATCAGCCTACTCCGGCGATACCCTGCTGAGCCTGCTTATTGTATCGGGAAATCCGAATGGCAGGGTCGATATCGATTTCACCGGCGTGTCAGGCATTTCGCGGGTCGAGATCACCAGCGGCACCGCCAAAATTGGAAAAGGTATCGCCTATGGCGACTTCGATTTCGATGTCGACCCGCCAGACGCTCCACCGCCGGAGCCATTGCCTGAAGAATACCTGACGTTCGATTCGCTCCCCAGAGGCGTGAACAAGAGTATCATCGACCTTGGCCCGGCCATCGTGACGGAAACAAGCGGCGGGCAGATATTTATCTACCGGACGGGTGACTTTTTGA
>JANOGU010000192.1:0-7579 GCA_031406135.1 Rhodobacterales bacterium | reverse complement strand
CGGCGGAAGCGCAGCGCGCGGCCGAGGAAGCGGCGGGAGCCGAGGCGCAGCGGGCGGCCGAGGAAGTCGCCGCGGCGGCAGCGGCGGAAGCCCAGCGTGCGGCCGAAGCTGCGGCCGAGGCGCAGCGGGCTGCGGAGGAGGCCGCCGCGTCGGCGGATGCCGAGGCGCTGAAGGCCGCGGAAGAGGCCGCGGCCGCGGCCGAAGCCGAGGCGGTAGCGGCGGCGGATGCGGCGGCTGCGGCGGAAGCGGACGCGCTGAAGGCGGCGGAAGAGGCGGCCGCGACAGCGGCGGCAGAAGCAACGGCGGCGGAGGACGCGGCGGCGGCGGAAGCCGCGGCGCTGAAAGCGGCCGAAGAGGCCGCCGCGGCAGAGGCCGAAACCGTGACGGCGGAACCCGGGGCGCCGGCCGAGGGGACCGAAACCGAAGTGGTGGTGATCGACAC
Source organism: Rhodobacterales bacterium (assembly GCA_031406135.1). Classification (GTDB taxonomy): domain Bacteria; phylum Pseudomonadota; class Alphaproteobacteria; order Rhodobacterales; family Rhodobacteraceae; genus JANOGU01. Next base: position 7,137 of record JANOGU010000192.1, on the reverse strand, counting down.
GGAAACCGCGGCCACGGCCGAAGCTCCGCCGCCCTCGCCGGAAGCGGCGGAGACGCTGGAGACGCTGCTGGTGACGCCGGAGCCGGAGGCCGGCGCCGACGCCGAACCGGCACCGGCGGCCGAGGCGGCGGCCATGTCGCTCACCGGGGTTCCCGCGGTCGGCGATGCCGCGCCGCCCCCCGCGGACGCGGTGGCCACCGTGGTGCAGGAAATCACCGAGGCCGACACACGGTCGTCGTCGGAGGAGTTCCTGGCCCCGACAGCGGCCGCGGCAGAACCCGGGAAGAAAAAGAAGAAGGGCCTCTCCGACCTCGAGAAGGTTGGCCTCATCGCGCTCGGCGCGCTCGTGGTGGGCGCGATCCTGAAGAACGGCGACCGGGTCGAGCAGAACACCGGCGACCGCGTCGTGGTGCAGCGCGAGGACGGCAGCTACTTCATCCTCAAGGACGACGACACGCTGCTGCGCCGTCCGGGCTCCACCATCCGCACCGAGACCTTCCGCGACGGCTCCACCCGGACCATCGTGGAACGCGCCGACGGCAGCCGCGTGATCACCATCCGCGATGCCGCCGGCCGCGTGCTGCGCCGCGCGGCCATCGACGCGCGGGGCCGCGAGACGCTCTTGATCGACGACCTCGTCCCGGTCGAGCCCATCGACCTGGCCACCCTGCCGCGTCCGAGCCGGCCGGTGACGATCTCGGCCTCCGGCAGCGATGCCGCGCTGGCGGCGGCGATGGCGGCGATTGCGGCGCGGCAAGCGGCGCGCGGCTTCTCGCTGCGCCAGATCCGCGAGATCCGGGAGGTGCGCGTGCTGGCGCCGATGATCGATGTCGAGCCGATCACCTTCGCTTCCGGCTCGTCCGCGATCGACGTGACCGAAGCGGAGAAGCTCGCCGATCTGGGCGGGCTGATCACCCAGATGGTCGCGGCGCGGCCGGGCGAGCTGTTCCTGATCGAGGGGCACACCGATGCCGTGGGCTCGGCCGCGTCGAACCTGACGCTGTCGGACCGCCGCGCGGAATCGGTGGCGCTGGCGCTGACCGAGTATTTCGGCGTTCCGCCGGAAAACCTGGTGGTGCAGGGCTACGGCGAAAGCGATCTGCTGATCGAGACCGGCGGCAACGAACCGCGCAACCGCCGGGTGGCGGCGCGGCTGGTGACGCCGCTGCTGGCGGCGGCCAACTGACCCAGGCGGCCCGCCCTTGCGTGATGCATCGGCGGGCCGCAGACTGGCGGCCATGACCGACCAGGACCGCATCCCCGAAATCGCGCTCGACTGGCACCGCCAGGGGCGCGGCGCGGCGCTCGCCACGGTGGTGGAAACCTGGGGCTCCGCCCCGCGCGCGGTGGGCTCGCAGCTGGTGGTCTCGGGCGCGGGCGAGATCATGGGCTCGGTCTCCGGCGGCTGCGTCGAGGGCGCGGTCGTCGCCGAGGCGGTCGCGGCGCTGGCCGACGGCCAGCCGCGGCTGCTGAAATTCGGCGTCAGCGACGACGATGCCTTCGCCGTCGGGCTGGCCTGCGGCGGCACCATCCGGGTGCTGGTGGAACCGGTGGGGCAGGGGCTGACCGAGGCGATGCTCGCGGACCTCGTGGCGGCGCGGGCGGAGCGGCGGCCGGTGGCCTACCGCGTCCACCCGCAGACCGGGGTCCGGGCGCTGCTGCCGCCCGGCGGCGACCTCACGGACCGCTTCCGATCCGACCGTTCGGGGCTGGAGGAGGACGGCAGTTTCACCGCCATCCACAACCCGCCGCTGCGCATGGTCCTCGTCGGCGCCGTCCACATCGCCCAGGCTCTGGTGCCGATGGCGCGGGCCTGCGGCTACGATCCGGTGCTGATCGACCCGCGCGGGTCCTTCGGCGCGGCGCACCGCTTCCCCGGCGAACGCATCCTCGACGACTGGCCGGACGCGGCGATGCGCGCGGTGGCGCCGGACGCCCGCACCGCCGTGGTCACGCTGACCCACGACCCCAAGCTCGACGATCCCGCGCTGCACGCGGCGCTGGCCTCGCCCGCCTTCTACATCGGCTGCCTCGGCTCCTCGCGCACCCATGCCAAACGGCTGGACCGGCTGCGCGCGGCCGGCGTGACCGACGCCCGGATCGCCCGCCTGCACGCGCCCGTGGGCCTCGACATCGGCGCCAAGAGCCCCGGAGAGATCGCGGTCTCGGTCATGGCGCAGATCACCCAGGTCCTGCGGCAAGGCTGATGCGCTTCGGCCCGGTGCCCCTGGCCGAGGCGGCGGGCGCGATCCTGGCGCATTCCGGGGCGGTGCCGGGCGGGCGGGCGCGCAAGGCTGTGGTGCTTGCAGCAGCGCGCGCCTGCCGTTCCTGCTACATCGGCGGCATGCCGGGGAACCCCGGCAGGGCCGGGTCGATCAGGTCCCAGGGTTTGGCACGGGAGCTGAAGAACACCATGCCGGGGTTGATGCCGGTGCTGTCGTCCAGCGTGCTGAGGTTGATCGCCGTGATCCCCGGCATGCCCGAGCTGCCCGAGGTGACCGGCGAGCCGCAGGCCGGGCAACGGTCGCGGTGGGCGGTGTTGCCGCTGTCGGCGACGTAGGTCCAGCTCTGCATCGCGCCGGAGACGCGGACGGCAGCCGACGGGAAGCCGGCAAAGGTCGAATGTCCGGCACCGGACAGGGCCTGGCACTTGCCGCACTGGCAATGGCCGGCCATGACCGGGTCGGCGTCGATTTCCACGCGCACCGCGCCGCAAGCGCATCCGCCGGTGAATTTCGCAGTCATTTCTTTCCCTCCCGAGTGATTTGTAGCCGCCGTTGGTCGATCAGCCTTCGTAGCGGTCGCGGCGGCGCAACCAGGCCATGCTCCAGGGCAGGTCGCCCTCGTCGCGTCCCTTTGGCGTGAGATCGAGGAAGTGGTAGGCGCCGTTCAGCATGTCGAGCCCGCGGGCGTAGGTCGAATAGGCGTGCAGCTCGCTGTCGCCGTCGCGCAGGAACACGCTGATGCCTGGCATCTCGGTCCCTTTGTGGGTGCGGGGCGCGAAGTTGTATTCGCCGCCGGGGCTGTCGGGCGGGAACGAGACGCTGAAATCCTCGTTGAACCCGCTGTCGCCCGCCGACACCCAGCGGAACCGCCAGCCCATCCGCTGCCGGTAGCCCAAAAGCTTGTCGAGCGGCGCCTTCGACACCGCGACCAAGGCGGTGTCGCGCGCCCGCAGATGCACGTCGATGCCGTCGAAATTGTCGGCCCAGAACGAACAGGACGGGCAACCCTCGGCCCAGTCGGGGCCGAACATGAAGTGGTAGACGATCAGCTGGCGGCACCCGCCGAACAGGTCGCCCAGGCTGACCTCGCCGGTCTCGCCGGCGAATCGGTAGTCGCGGTCAAGCCGCACCATCGGCAGCGCGCGGCGCTGCGCGGCCAGTGCATCGCGCGCCCGGTCGAGGCGTTTTTCCTCGGCCAGCAGGGCCAGCCGGGCGCTGCGCCAGTCTTCGCGTGAGACGACGGTCGGTTGCATCGCGGTCTGCCTCCCTCCGGTGTCGGTCCAGTCAGAACAGGCCCTGTGCCAGGATCATCACGGCGCCCATGGCCAGGCCGTAGCCGCCATCGACCAGGCTCGCCGCCGTCGACTTCTGCCCGAACAGCGCGCCCGCCAGCCCCAGAACCGCCAGCGCCAGAATCACCAGCAGCGCCAGGATCAGCGCGTCGGTCGCCGCCGTGATCCCGATCACCAGGGCGAGCAGGAACGTGCCCAGCAGTTGCAGCCCCATCGCCGCCAGCGGCGGTGTGGCCGGTGGCGTGATGCCGTGGCTTCCGGCCGCCCAGACCCGCCCGAAAAGCGGTCCGAACCACAGCATGCCCAGCCCGTAGGCCGCCGCCGTCCCGACCAGCACCGCCAGCCAGTTCACCCCCGAAAACGCGTCCATCCCCAGCCCTCCCTCAAGCCAAAACGCCGGCGAGTTTGCCGAGAATTCCGGTCCAGCCCTGTTGATGGTTGTCGCGGCTCTCCTCGCTGGTGAAGCGCGTCTGCGTCAGCACCACCTCGGTGCCTTCGGCCACCGGATTGAGCACCAGCTCCACCTCGGTCCCCGGCGCCGACCACGGCGCTTCCCAGCTGAAGACGATGCGCGAGAACGGCGTCAGCTCGCGGTAGGTGCCCTCGTGCGGAAAGCTCTGCTCGCCCTCCATGCGGACGAAGAACCGCCCGCCGGGTCGCGGGTCGGACCGCGCCTCGGACACATGCATGTCCGGCCCCGGCGACATGAAACGGGTCATCATCTTGGGGTCGAGCCAGGCCCGGTAGATGGCCTCCGGGCTTGCGGCGATGACCCTGCGGCAGGTCAGGCGCAGTTCGTCGGCGGTCTGGTCAGTCATCGGTGTCCTCCCCGGTCAGCATGTGGTCAAGCGCTTCCAGCCGCAGCGCCCAGATCGAGCGCAGCCCGGCGAACCAGCGGTCGATCAGGGCCAGCCGATCCATCTGCACTTCAATGAGATGCGTGCGCCAAGACGTACGGCGGCTGACCAGTCCGGCCTGCTCCAGAACCTTGATGTGCTTGGACACGGCGTTGAGGCTCATGTCGAAGCGTGCGGCGATCTCGGTCACGCGGGTCGGCCCGTGCTGGGCCAGAAGGGTCAGGATGTCCCGTCGTGTCGGATCGCTGGCGGCTTTCAAGAGATCGGTGAGCGGGTCGTCTCGTTCAACCATACGAATGAATAAGCACTTTCGCCCGGATCAGTCAACCGAAAAGATGAATGAAACACCAGCCTCCACGCCCGGAAAACAAAAGGGGGCCGACGGCCCCCCTTTTTCCGGATGCTGCGCGACGGGCGCGAGGCAGGCGCCCTACCTGGGGCCGACCATCATCACCATCTGCTTGCCCTCGAGCCGCGGCATCGCCTCGATCTTTCCCGCCTCGCCGATGTCGTCAGCAACGCGGTTGAGAAGCTCGACGCCAAGCTGCTGGTGCGCCATCTCCCGGCCGCGGAAGCGCAGCGTCACCTTCACCTTGTCGCCCTCTTCGAGGAACTTCAGCACCGACCGCATCTTCACGTCGTAGTCGTGCTTGTCAGTGCCGGGGCGGAACTTGATTTCCTTGATCTCGATGATGTGCTGCTTCTTGCGCGCCTCGGCTTCGCGCTTCTGCGTCTCGTATTTGAACTTGCCGTAGTCCATGATCTTGCACACCGGCGGCACTGCGGTGGGCGAAATCTCGACGAGGTCCAGCCCCGCCTCCTCGGCCATGCTGAGCGCGCGGGAGGGCGAGACCACCCCCACGTTCTCGCCGTCTGCACCGATCAGGCGGATGTCTCCTCCCCTGATCCGGTCGTTGATGCGGGGGCCGGAGTCGCGTTGCGGCGGGGCGATGTGAGGGCGGCGGACTATGGCTCTGTTCCTTCGATGGTGGCTGTGGCGGCGGCAAGATAGGGGCAGGCCCGGCGGGGTTCAACCGGATTTCTGGACCGCCGGTGGCGCGCCGCGGCCACGGATGGCGGCTGGCGGGACTCTCCGGATGGAAGGAGCCCTTCCCTTCGACAGGCGAAGCTGCCATATCCGCCGGACGAAGCCGCCAAACCTGCGCGGCGCATCTTGGAGTTACAGATGAACAGAAACGTCATCATCGGAGCCGTGCTGATCATCGCCGCGGGGCTCGGCTACTATCAGTTCAGCTACAAGCCGGCGCAGGAAGCCGCCGCCATGGCGGAAAAGGCTGCCGCCGATGCCAAGGCCGCCGAGGAAGCCACGGCCAAGGCGGCTGAGGAAGCCGCTGCCAAGGCCGCCGAGGAAGCAAAGGCCGCCGCCGACGCCGCCGCCAAGGCTGCCATGGCCGCGTTCGATCCGGCGACTTTCAACGCCGCCGCCTGGACCACGGCCGTTGACGCGCTGCAGGTCGACGACGCGGCGAAGGCCACGATCAAGACCGCGATTACCGCCGCCGCCACCGACCCGACCAAGGTTCAGGCCGCGGTCGATGCGATCAAGGCCGCGCTCGGGCAGTAACGCCCGGTTTGCCGGCCAGAAAACCGGACGCCGCGCGGAGGCCCGCGCGGCGTTTGCCTTCCAGACAGTCCCGGCGGCGCGTCAGATGCCGTCGCCGACGAAGGCCTTTTCGACGACGTATTCCTTCGGGTCCGAGTTCGCCCCTTCGCGCAGCCCGAAACCTTGCAGCACCTCCTTGACGTCGAGGTTGAAAGCCAGCGAGCCGCAGACCATGGCCCGGTCGCTGGCCGGGTCCATCGGCGGAATGTCGTAGTCGTTGAACACCTTGCCGGAATTCAGGTTGTCCGTGATCCGGCCCGTGCGCGGGCTGGCCTCGCGCGTGGTGGTCGGATAATAGCGCAGCTGCGCCGCCGCCATCCCGCCGATCAGCGGGTCGTCCTTCAGCCTCTCGACCAGCCGCCGGCCGTATTCCAGTTCCGCCACCGTGCGGCAGGTGTGCAGCATGAAGACCTCGCCGAACCGCTCATAGGTCTCGGGGTCGCGCATCAGGCTGGCGAAAGGGGCGATGCCGGTGCCGGTGGCCAGGAACCACAGCCGCTTGCCCGGCAGAAGGGCGTCAAGCACCAGCGTGCCCACGGGCTTGGGCCGCAGGATGATCTCGTCACCCGGCTGGATGTGCTGCAGGCGCGAGGTCAGCGGCCCGTCCGGCACCTTGATCGAATAGAACTCGAGGCCCTCGTCCCAGGACGGCGAGGCGATGGAATAGGCGCGCAGGAGCGGCTTGCCGCGCTCGTCGAGCAGCCCGATCATCACGAATTCGCCGGAGCGGAAACGCAGGCTGCGCGGCCGGGTCACGCGGAACGAGAACAGCCGGTCGGTCCAATGCGTGACTTCGGTCACGGTCTGGGCGTCGGGCAGGTGCGGCTTGGCCGCGGCGGCGGGTTCGGTCATCGTGTCCACGCGGGTGTCCTTTCGCCCCCATACGCGCCACGCGCGCCGGGGAAAAGCCGACACGCGCGCAGCCGCGCCAGAAAAAGGTGCGCCCGCCAGTCGGCGCGGAAACGCCACTGCGCCTCGGGCTGGCGGGCGGCGTGCTCGTCGGGGATCTCCACCGCGTCGAACCCCACCCGGCGCGCCATGGCATATTGGTCGGCCAGGAGCGGCCCCAGCGCGCGCAACTCGCCCCCGTAGCCCAGCGTGCGCAGCAGCCGGCCAAGGGTGAAGCCGCGCCCGTCGCT
>JANOGU010000170.1:0-3779 GCA_031406135.1 Rhodobacterales bacterium | reverse complement strand
GGCTGCGGGTGATCGACGCCTCGGTCTTCCCCAACCTGATCGTGGGCAACACCAACGCCCCGGCTATAATGGTGGGCTGGATCGGGGCGGAGAGGGTGCTGGCGGACCAACGGTGAAGCGTCACACGGTGGGACATTTTTTTAGTTGTTTTGAATCAAGTGCTTGCACTGATTCGTTAGAGGTTTGTTAGGGAGTGTGGCATTCCTAACCGGGCGGACGGTGCCCGCCGGTCGGGCATGATCCGGGCCGGGCGCCCCCCCTCCCCATCCCTCCCCACGAGGGGGAGGGAGGCGTCCGGCGCGCGGTCATTCCCCGCGCGGGGAGCGTTTGCTCTCCTCCAGCAGGTTCAGATCCATGTGGTTGCGCATGTACTGCTCGGAGGCGCGGGCCAGCGGCTGGTGGTCCCAGGGGTAGTAGGCGCCATTGCGCAGCGCCGGGTAGACGACCCAGCGCCGGGCCTGGCTTTCGCGAACCTCGGCGTCATAGGCGGCGAGGTTCCAGCGGGCCTCGGCCATGGCGCGGAAGCGGGCGAGCCTGTCGGCGTGGTCGGGATGGCCGGCGAGGTTGGTCGCCTCGGCCCGGTCGCGTGACAGATCGAAAAGCAGCTCGGGGTCGGCCAGGCAGCGGCTGTATTTGAACCGGCCCTCGATCAGGCAGACCATCGGCGTGACGCTGCCCTCGGCCGCGTATTCGATGGCGACGGGGCTGGTGCGCGCGGCACCGCTTGCCAGCGGCACCAGGCTTTCCCCGTCGGTCCAGGGCATCACGTCGTCCATCGCCACCCCGGCCAGGGCACAGAGTGTGGGCGTCAGGTCGATGCTGGAGACCGGCGCGGTCACCAGACCCGGTGCCAGGCCGGGGGCGGCGATGGTCAGGGGCACGCGGGCGGAACCTTCGCGGAACGACATCTTGAACCACTGCCCGCCGTCGCCCAGCATGTCGCCGTGGTCGGAGGTGAAGACGATGATCGCCTGCTGCCGCGAGCTTTCCAGCACCGCGAGGATGCGGCCGACCATGTCGTCGAGGTAGGAGATATTGGCGAAATAGCCGCGGCGGGCCCGCGCCGCATGGTCTGCGGTGATCTGGAAGGCGCGCCAGTCCGAGGCCTCGAGCAGGCGTCGCGAATGCGGGTCCATGTCGTCATAGGGCACCGCGGCGATCTCGGGCGTGACCTGGGTGCAGCCCTCGTACAGGTCCCAGTAGCGGCGGCGGGCGACGTAGGGATCGTGCGGGTGCGAGAGCGAGACGGTCAGGCACCAGGGCCGGTCGTCCGAACCGCGGGACAGGTCGTAGAGCTTCTGTTCGGCGCGGTGGACGACCTCGTCGTCATACTCCAGCTGATTGGTGATCTCGGCCACGCCGGCGCCGGTGACCGAGCCGAGGTTGTGGTACCACCAGTCGATGCGCTCGCCGGGGCGGCGGTAGTCCGGGGTCCAGCCGAAGTCGGCCGGATAGATGTCGGTGGTCAGGCGTTCCTCGAAGCCGTGCAGCTGGTCGGGGCCGACGAAATGCATCTTGCCCGACAGGCAGGTGCGGTAGCCGGCGCGGCGCAGGTGGTGGGTGAAGCAGGGCGTGTCCGAGGCGAATTCGGCGGCGTTGTCGTAGACCCGGGTGCGGCGCGGAAGCTGGCCGGACATGAATGACGCCCGGCCCGGGGCGCAGAGCGGGCTGCCGGTATAGGCGTGGGCGAAACGGGTGGAGCGGGCGGCGAGCCGGGAGAGGTTGGGCGCATGCAGGAAGGCGGCCGGTCCATCGGGGAACAGCGTGCCGTTGAACTGGTCGGCCATCAGGATCAGGATGTTCGGGCGGGGCATTCACGGCTCCTTCGCGCGGCTGGCCTTGTTTGGCGCGGCGGACGCGATCTGTCCGTCCCGCCCGCGACGGCCGCCTTCCTTCCCGCGACGCAGCGTCGCCACGATTGTTCACCAGACAGCACAAAAACGCACGCCGCGCGCCCAAATCCGGGCGTCTTCGCCGGGCATCCGTTGCGGCAGTCCTTGCCGCTGCGAGTCCCGCCATGCCGATGCTGCGCCAGTCCGACCGTCACGATCTGCCCGCCCCGGGGCGCGGGCTGCGGATGCTCGCGGTGGCGGTGGCGCCGGGACGCCTGGCGCTGGCACTCGGCGCGCAGGGCGCGACGGTGGTGACCGAGACCTGCCTCTTCGATGCGGTCGAGACGCTGCAGTGCGACCCGACCGGGTTTGCCCTGGCGGCGGTGGACTGCGACGGGTTCGGCGGGCTCGAGGCGGTGCGGCGCATCCTGCCGCTGCTCGGCCGGGTGCGCGAGCGCACCGCGCTGCTGCTGGCGGCGGCCGAGGTCATGCTGCCGGATCTGGCGCCGCGGCTGCGCGAGCCGGTGCTGCTGCGCACGCCGGTCGCGGCCGGGGCGCTGCGCGCGGGGCTCGGGCATCTGCTGCGCGACCGTCTGGTGATGGCGCCGATCTGACGGCGGAACGCAAAAGGGGCAGGCCCTGCGGCCCGCCCCTTCGCCCTGAACCTATGCGCGTCCGCTCAGGCGATGGCGAGGTTGCTCGCCGATTCGCGCCCGTCGCGGTCCTTTTCGATGTCGAAAGTCACGGCCTGGCCGTCTTTCAGGCTGCGCAGCCCGGCACGTTCCAGCGCGGTGATGTGGACGAACACGTCCTTTTTGCCGCCTTCCGGTGCAATGAAGCCGTAGCCCTTGGTTTCATTGAACCATTTCACGCTGCCCTTGGCCATTGTGAAGTCTCCTGTCGCAGTCCGCCGCCCGCGGGATGCGGCGGCTCGGCACGTCAGCTGATCGTCGAGGCTGCTGGCCGGAAGCCCGGTGTAGACAGGTCGAGATAGATAGAACGTAGCGGGCGCGGATATGATGCTGGGAAACTTCAAAATCAAGAGGTTTGCGTTGGCCAGAAGCGAAAGCCTGCCAGCGCGGGCGGTGCGGCGCCTTGCGTCGCGACGGCGGTCAGGTAGCGTGACGCCTGCCGCAAACGGAGCCTGTCCATGAAAGCCCTCGGCCCGCTGTTCCTGGCTGCCGCCTTGCAGGCGATGGCGGCGTCGCCATCCGGGGCCGAGTCAGGGAGGTATCCTCTGGACTGGGCGCTCGACTACTGCCGGTCGCAGGAAACCGGCAATACCGCGCTGGCGGTCGCCGACTTTGGCACCTCGTGGTGCGCCTGGGACTGGCCGACCATGGCGGATGCCCGGCGTGAGGCGGTCGCGGGCTGCAAGCGGTCGGTGCCCGGGCCGCTTCGGCAGGGGGCCAACTGCGCCGTGATCTACGAGAACGGGCGGATCGTGGACGAGGACCGCGCCGCCCGGATGCGACGCGACGTTCGCATGCCGGCGCGGATCGAGTCGTTCAACGGGCAGACCCAGGCGACCGAGGTACTGGACGGCTATGTCACGCTTGGCGCGGCGCCCGACGAACTCACGCGGACGGCGGAGATATTCCTCGACGACGGCACGCCGGTGTGTGTCGGGGCCGCGCGCATCCGCAAACTGTCGCCACGGTTCGACTTCACCGCCACCTGTTTCGGCAATCAGGTGTTTCGCGGTGAGGCGCGGGTCACCGGGCTGGTCAAGATCGACGGGCTGAACCGGCTGGGGTTCGATCTGCAGATCAGCAACCCGCCGCACCGGGCGCGGATCATCACCGACTAGGTGTGAGCTTTCAGCAGGTTGTCCATTCGGGGCGGATCAGGGAGGCTGGAGTTACCACACTTCAAGCCTTCAGGAGCGCCCCGAATGAACATCCATCAGAATGCCCGGCTGACGCCCGTTCGTCGAGAGGAGATGGC
>JANOGU010000169.1:0-9173 GCA_031406135.1 Rhodobacterales bacterium | reverse complement strand
GTGATGGCGGGCGTGCCGACGATTTTCGAGGCCATGGTCGCCTCGGTCCTGCCGACGCTGACCGGCGGCCGGCCGCTTCTGAGCCAGACCTGGCGGGTGATGCGGGGCGAGGGCGAGATCGCGGTGCCCTTCGGCGAGTTGGCCGCCGACTTCCCGGACCTGTCGATGGGGTCCTACCCGTTCCAGATGAACGGCGCCTTCGGCACCAACCTGGTGATCCGCGGCACCGACCCGGGCCGGGTGGATGCCGCGATGACGCGCCTGGCCAGGCTGTTCCCCGCGCCATGACGCTGATGCCCGCCATGGAGGCGACCTGGCCCGCGGCCTCTGTCCGCCGCGTCGGGCCCTGGGCGGTGCGCGAGGGGCGGGGGGGCGGCCATCGCGTGAGCGCTGCGACGGTGGAAGGCGCCTGGACGGCCGCGGACATCCCGGCCGCCGAGGCGGCGATGGCCACGCTTGGTCAGGCGCCCTTGTTCATGGTCCGCGGCGGCGAGGACGCGCTGGACGCGGCCCTTGTGGCACGGGGCCACGGACTGATCGCGCCGGTCGTGCTTTATGCGGCGCCAGTGGCGGCGCTGGTCGACGCCGACCTGCCGCCGCTGTCGGGCTTTGCCCACTGGCCACCGCTCGCCGCCGCGCGCGACATCTGGGCGGCGGGCGGGATCGGACCGGCGCGGCAGGCGGTGATGGACCGCGCGCCGGACCCCAGGGCCGCGATCCTGGCGCGGACCGGCGACCGCCCTGCGGGCGTCGCCTTCGCCGCCATGGCGGGCGGCATTGCCATGGTGCATGCGATCCATGTCGAGCTGCGGCTGCGGCGGCAGGGAACGGGCCTTGCCCTGATGCGGGTGGCCGCCGCCTGGGCGCATCAGCTGGGGGCCGAGACGCTGGCGCTGGCGGTGGAGCGGGGCAATGTGGCGGCGCGCGCGCTCTACGAGCGGCTGGGCATGGCCGAGGCCGGCCAGTACCATTATCGCGGGGTTTCGGCGTGATCCGCCTGCCCTGCCTGGCGCTGGCTGTGGCGCTGATGCCGGTTGCGGCGCTGGCCTTCGATCCGGTGTTCAGCAGCCCGGCCGAGCCCACCGGATCGCAGACCCCGGGTGTCGCGAGCTACCTTCTGCCCACCGGCGCGTTCCGCGACGGCGCGATCCCGGGCCGCAGCGTCGAAGGCGCGGTCACCCGCCGGGCATGGCGCGTCGCGCCTTCGGCCGCCACCACGCTGGGGCTGCTCGCGCCGTTGCGCGACCAGCTCAAGACGCAGGGCTACCGCATGGTGTTCGAATGCGAGACGGCGGCCTGCGGCGGCTTCGACTTCCGCTTCGCGCTTGACCTCCTGCCGGAACCCGACATGCATGTCGATCTGGGCGACTACCGCTTTCTGTCGGCAGAGCGGGGGCCGGGCGAGGCGGTCGGGCTGATCGTCAGCCGCTCGGCCCGCGCCGGCTATGTGCAGGTGACCACGGTCGTGCCGGCGACGCTGCCCCCGGCCCCCGATCCCCTGCCCCCGGCGATCACGGCGGACCCCGACCGGACAGCAGCGCTGCCGGCCGCGACCGAGACCCTGCCCGACATCGGCGGCGCGCTGCGCGGCCAGGGCCATATGGTCCTGGCCGATCTGCTCTTCGCGCCCGGCAGCGCCGAGCTGACGCCCGGCGATTTCGCCTCGCTGACGGCGCTGGCGCTTTGGCTGGCGGAAAATCCCGAGGCCCGGATCACGCTGGTCGGCCACACCGACACTGCCGGCGGGCTGGCCGCCAACATCGACCTGTCGCGGCGCCGCGCCGAGGCGGTGCGGCGGCGGCTGATCGACGTGCATGGCGCGCCCGGCGACCGGCTGGCCGCCGAGGGCGCGGGCTATCTGGCGCCCCTGGGCAACAACGCCACCGAAGAGGGGCGCGCGCTCAACCGCCGTGTCGAGGCGGTGCTGATCGGCGGCTGACCGGCGGCTGGCGCCGGCCGGCGGGGATCACCAGTTGTCCGGACCCTTGTCGGTGAAGCGGCGCGCCAGGAAGTCGATGAAGGCGCGCACTTTGGGCTGGGTGAAGCGGCCGGGGGGATAGACCGCATAGATCCCCAGAACCTCGACCGGTAGGTTCGGGATCGCCTCTTCCACCTGTCCGGCGCGCATCGCATCACCGTAGAGGAAGGACGGCAAGTAGGCGATGCCCAGACCCGCGATGGCGGCGTTCAGCAGCGACTGGCCGTCGTTCACCGTCAGCCAGCCGGCGCTGCGGATCTGGCGTTTTTCGCCCGACGGCGTCGGCACCCGCCAGACGTTGCCGTTGGCCTGGTTGGAATAGTGCAGAAGCTTGTGCTCGTTCAGGTCGTCAACCTTCATCGGCCGGCCGTAGCGCTGGAAGTAGCCGGGCGAGCCGATCATCCGCTTGGCGGTCTCGGTCAGCTTGCGGGCGCGCAGCGAGCTGTCTTCCAGTTCGCCGACGCGGATGGCGAGGTCGAAGCCTTCCGAGATCAGTTCCACGTAGCGGTTGTTCAGCACCATGTTGACGGTGATGTCGGGAAACTCGAGCAGGAAGTCCCCCAGGATCGGCGACAGCAGGTTCACGCCAAAGTCGGTGGCGACCGAAATCCGCAGCAGACCGGAGGGTGCCGACTGCATCGAGGTGACCAGCGCGTCGGCCTCACCGGCGTCATTCAGCACCCTGCGGGCACGGTCGTAGTAGGCGAGCCCGATCTCGGTCGGCGACACCCGCCGGGTCGTCCGGTTCAAGAGCCGGGCACCGAGGCGGGCCTCCAAGGAAGAGACATGCTTGGAGACGGCGGATTTCGAGATACCCATCTTTCTGGCAGCATCGGTGAAGCCGCCCTGGTCCACGACCATGGCAAAGGCTTCCATTTCCGTCAGTCGGTCCATCGTCTTCCCCAGGTCTCGGCCCCCACCGATCGGAAACAGTGATGACCATCAATTCGGGCAGGAACTGGGCAGCGTGACGACAAGTCGGGGGTATTCCTGTGTAGATTCGGCCGCGGCCCAGCGCTTTTCCGGCAGGCGCAATCCTAGCGGGTCGGCGCAGACCGGCCACAATCGGCTGTGTGCGCCGGCGGAGAAAGGACCATTCGACCCCGGTCGGCGGCATTCCGTCGCCGGCCACGGGCCGCATCGGCGGCGGCAAGATGGCGGCGGTGCGTCGGGGTGGTGCGGCGGGGGCCGCGGGCCTAGGTCCGTCTCGCGGGTCGAAACAGTGGCCCCGCGCAACGAGAAGGAGAGACCCATGACCCGCATGACGATGATGGCCGTGCCGGTGGCGATCCTGGCCGGGACCGCCTGGGCACAGGAGCCGGCGCCGGCGCTGCCGGACGCCAACGGCGACGGTGTCTGGTCGATGGAGGAGCTGCAGGCGTCGGTGCCCGACCTGACCGCCGAGGTCTTCACCCAGGTTGACGTGAACGCCGACGGATCGATCGACGCTGTCGAGCTTCAGGCGGCGATCACCGCGGGCACGATCACGCCAGCCGCCTGACGGCGCGCGCAGGGCGCCCGCGGTCCCTGCCCCGGCCGCAGGCGTCCCGCGCCCGCAAGGGCCGCGCGGCCGTCACAGCCGCGCGGCCAGCCGGGCGCCCTGGTCGATGGCGCGCTTGGCATCCAGCTCCGCCGCCACATCGGCCCCGCCGATGACGTGATGCGCGATGCCGGCGGCCGTCAGGGCGTCGGCGAGAGCGCGGTTCGGCACCTGACCGGCGCAGAGGACGACGGTATCGACGGCCAGAAGCTCCTGGCCCGTGGCGCCTGACAGGACGATCCCGTCCTCCGTGATCGCCTCGTAGGCAACCCCGCCGCGCATGACCACGCGCTTCATGGCAAGCGCGGCCCGATGAATCCAGCCGGTGGTCTTGCCCAGCCCGCGCCCCGGCTTTTCCGCCTTGCGCTGCAGAAGGTGGACCCCGCGCGCCGGGGTCTCCGGCCGCGCGCCCTCCGGCGCCAGGCCGCCGGGGATGACGGCCGGGTCGCCCACGCCCCATTCCCGCCGCCAGAGATCGGGGTTCTCCGTCGGGCTTTCGCCGGCGTGGACAAGGAACTCCGCCACGTCAAAGCCGATGCCGCCGGCCCCCACGATGGCCACGCGCCGCCCCACCGGAGCGCCGCGCAGGACATCGGAGTAGCCGAGCGCCCGGCTCTGGCCCGGAATGCCGGGGTCGCGCGGGGTGACGCCGGTGGCCACGATCACCTCGTCAAAGCCGCCGAGGCCCTCGGGTCCGGGCGCGGTGTTCAGCCGCAGGTCCACGCCGGTCGCTGCAAGGCGCTGGGCGAACCAGGCGACGAGGCCGTGGAACTCTTCCTTGCCCGGCACCCGCCTGGCGAGGTTCAGCTGGCCGCCAACCTCGGCCGCCTTCTCGTAGAGCGTCACCGCATGGCCGCGTTCGGCGGCGACGATGGCGGCCATCATCCCGCCGGCCCCTGCGCCCACCACCGCGATCCGCCTTTCGGCCGGCGCCCGGGCGTAGGCCAGTTCGGTCTCGTGACAGGCGCGCGGGTTGACCAGGCAGGAGGTCAGCTTGCCGGAGAAGGTGTGGTCCAGGCAGGCCTGGTTGCAGGCGATGCAGGGGGCGATGTCGGCGGCACGCCCCTCGCGCGCCTTGGCGACGAAGGCGGCGTCGGCCAGGAACGGGCGGGCCATCGACACCATGTCGGCCTCGCCCTTGGCGAGGATGGCTTCGGCGACCTCGGGTGTGTTGATGCGGTTGGAGGTGATGACCGGGATCGTGACCTCGGGACGCAGGCGGGCGGTCAGCCAGGTGAAGGCAGCGCGGGGGACCGAGGTCGCGATGGTCGGGATGCGCGCCTCGTGCCAGCCGATGCCGGTGTTCAGGACCGAGGCACCGGCGGCCTGAATGGCCTTGGCCAGCGTCACCACCTCATCCCAGCTGGACCCGTCGGGCACGAGGTCGATCAGCGAGATGCGGTAGATCAGGATGAAATCCGGCCCCACCGCCTGGCGCACCCGCCGCACCACCTCCACCGGCAGCCGCATCCGGTTGGCGTAGTCGCCGCCCCAGCCGTCGGTGCGGCGGTTGGTGTGGCGGACAAGGAACTGGTTCAGGAAATAGCCTTCCGAGCCCATCACCTCGACCCCGTCGTAGCTCGCCTCCTGCGCCCGGGTGGCGGCGGCGACGATGTCGTCGATCTGCTTCTCGATCCCGGCTTCGTCGAGTTCCCTGGGCGGAAACGGCGAGATCGGCGACTTGATCGCCGACGGCGCCACGCAGTCGGGGCCATAGGCGTAGCGGCCGGCGTGCAGGATCTGCATGGCGATACGGCCGCCCGCGGCGTGGACGCGGTCGGTGACGAGGCGGTGGTTGGCGATGTCTTTCGCACTGTAGAGCCCGGCGGCGCCGGGATAGACCCCGCCCTCGCGGTTGGGCGCCATGCCGCCGGTGACGATCAACGCCACCCCACCGGCGGCCCGCTCCTCATAGAATCTCGCGACCCGGTTCCAGTCGCCGTATTCCTCCAGCCCGGTGTGCATCGACCCCATCAGCACGCGGTTGGGCAGGATCAGGTGGCCCAGCGTCAGAGGGGTGAAGAGATGCGGGTATTCCATGCGGGCCTCCGTTGCAGCGACCTTGCCGTCGCCGCTCGCGCCTGTCACCGGAAACGCCGCGTCAGCCCGGGCGAACAAATTTCTTAAGGAAGAAATTTGCAAATTCCTTCCTTAAGGAATTTGCGCGGGGCGTCCCGAGCGCGTCAGGGGAAGACGCTGACTATCTCCGACAGCGGCTTCTTGCGCTTCGCCACGGCCGGCACCGTCGCATCCTCCGCCGGATAGCCGACGGGCAGGATCATCACCGGCTTTTCACTCTCCGGCCGGCCCAGCAGTCCATTGAGGAATTTCATCGGGTTGGGCGTGTGTTCGAGGCAGACCAGCCCGGCATGGTGCAGGGCAGAGATCAGGAAGCCGGTCGCGATCCCCACGCTTTCCGGCACGTAGTAGTTCTTGAACCGCGCGCCGTCATGGGTCACCCCCCAGCGCTGGGCGAAGACCACGATCAGCCAGGGCGCGTCGGTCAGGTGCGGCTTCTGGGCGCCGGTGCCGATGGGTTCCAGCGCCGCGAGCCATTCGTCGCCGCCGCCGCCGGCGTAGAAATCGCGCTCCTCGGCCTCGGCCGCCTCGCGGATGCTTGCCTTCATTGTCGGGTCGGCGACGGCGGCGAAGTGCCAGGGCTGGTGGTTCGCGCCGGACGGCGCAGTGCCGGCGGCGGCGATGCAGGTCTCGATCAGCGTCTGCGGCACCGGGATGGTGGAATAGGCACGCACCGAATGGCGTCTGCGCATGTAGGCCAGATGCGCCTCGGCGGCGGCCAGCGCATCCGCCTCCGGCATTTGCACACGGTCGGGCAGCGGCAGCGGCCGGTAGCTCACCTCGCCCTTGCGATACATCTAGCCGCTCCCGATGAACGCCCCCGCCGCGAAGACCAGAGCACCGCCGACCACGACCTGCAAGGCGGCCCTGAAGAAGGGTGTCTGCATGTAGCGGTTCTGGATCCAGACGATCGCCCACAACTCCACGAAGACCACGGCGATAGCGATGAACGTCGCGGTCCAGAAATCCTGGATCAGGTAGGGCAGCGCGTGGCCGAGACCGCCAAGCGTGGTCATCACGCCCGAGGCGAGGCCCCGCTTCCATGCCGCGCCGCGGCCGGAGAGGACGCCGTCGTCGGACGCGGCTTCGGTGAAGCCCATGGAAATGCCCGCGCCGACGGAGGCCGCCAGCCCGACGAGAAAGGTCGTGTGCGTGTTGTGCGTGGCGAAGGCCGTGGCAAAGATCGGGGCGAGCGTGGAGACGGAGCCGTCCATCAGCCCGGCCAGCCCCGGCTGCACCCAGGTCAGCACGAACTGGCGGTGCTCGGCGGCATTCTCGGCCGCCGCGTCGGCCTCAGGCAGAAGCTGCGCCTCCAGCCGGTCGGCGGCGATCTCGTGGCCGGCCTCGGCAGCGGCGAGGTCGCCGAGGAGCTTGCGGGTGGCCGCGTCCTGGGTGCGCGCGGCGGCAGTCTCGTAGAAGCGGCGGGCGTCGGCCTCCATCGCATGCGCCTCGGTGCGGATGCGGGCGAGGCCGAGCTGCTCGTTCAGCCAGACCGGGCGGCGTGCGTAGAAGCCCGCGACATGCTCGCGCCGGATCAGCGGGATGGTCTCGCCGAAGCGGGCGACGTGCAGGTCGATCAGCCGGCTGCGGTGGCCGTCCTCCTCGGCCGCCATGCCGTCGAAGACTGCGGCGGAGGCGGGGAAGTCCTTGCGCAGCATCTCGGCGTAGCTGCGGTAGATGCGGGCATCGTCCTCTTCGGAGGAAATCGCGAGGGCCAGGACCTCGCGTTCGCTGAGGTCGGAGAAGCGGCGGCGCTGACCGAAACCGGGGATCATGCTGCACCTGACTAAACTGAGGTTTAGAACGATTCTAGACTAGGGCGCCCCGACCGCGACGGCAAGTCTGAACCGAACGGTTCACTTTCTGCTTGACGATCTGAACGAATCGGTTCAGATAGGGACATCTAAACTGAACGGTTCAGAATAGGAGTTCCACCATGATCCGCTCACTCGCCCGCGCCACGCTGATCCCGGCCCTGATCCTCGCCGCCTTCCCGGCCTCGGCCATGGGCTTTGACCTGCCGCACCTGACCTTTCCGCCGGCGCAGTCCGCCGCCGGCTCGACCTCGGGCCGCTGAACGCGGTTGTGACGGCGGCGCCGGACGGTCTATGCTGCCCGCCGGGGAGACAAATCTCATGGGCGCAGTCGCCGAAGACATCCGGCGCGGCCGGAAGTTCGATCAGGTCCTGGCCGGCGCGCGGGAGGTCTTCCTGCGCGACGGCTACGAAGGCGCCAGTGTCGACGACATCTCCCGCGCGGCGGGCGTGTCCAAGGCCACGCTCTACGCCTATTTCCCCGACAAGCGGCTGCTGTTCCTCGAATTCGCCAAGGCCGAGTGCCGCCGGCAGTCCGAGGAGGGCGCCGCCGGGGTGGATGTGGACCGCCCGGTCCGCGAGGTCCTGACCGAGGCCGGGCACCGCATGGCGGCGTTCATGCTATCGGATTTCGGGATGCGCGTGTTCCGCGTCTGCGTCGCAGAGAGCGAACGCTTCCCCGATCTCGCGGCCGAGTTCTACGCCTCGGGTCCCATGGTCGTGCGCGAGAAGCTGATGGCTTATTTCCGGCTGGCGATCTCGCGGGGCGAGCTGGCCATCGACGATCTGGCGCTGGCCGCCGACCAGTTCCACGAACTGTGCAAGGCCGACCTGCACAATCGCGTCACCTTCGGCATCGGTCGCGACGGCGCCCGGCCAGATGTCGAGCGCACCGTCCGCGGCGCGGTCGACCTGTTCCTCGCCCGCTACGGCACCTCCCGCTGAAGCTTTCGCGGCGCGGCGCCGTTCCCTGCCCAGAGACTGGGAGGGGTCGCGATGCCGCACGGGGCCATGGAGATGGGTCCGCTGGTCTACCGCAAGCGGTTGGCGACGCGGATCGCGCACTGGGCCTGGGCGCGTCGGGCGGCGAGGCGCGGGCGTTTCCGGCAAGCCAGACCATCACCACGGGCACCTCGCTCGCGACCGGCCGGATCGTGCATTTCTTCTTTGCCTGGGTACTGGTTTTCACCTTGGCGCCCCGGGCCGCCGCCGTTTCAGGATGCACCGTGCTCGACGGTTTCGCAGACTACGATGCGGGCCTGCGGAACCTGATGGAGGCGGCGAACGGGTTGACCATGCGGACCCAGCGCCTCTTGATGGGCGATGCGCTGGCGCCGGAATACGCAGCCGGTGACATCCGCCAGGGGATGCATCCGATCGGCACGATCAATCCCGCGGACCAGGACTGACAACGGCTAAGAGTGCTACGCGGGGATCCGGGCGCTTGCCATGGTGGGCAGATTGCCCACCCTACGCCAGCGCCCCGCCGAACGCCCTACCCGGCAACGACCTGCACCGTCACCGCGGCGTAGAACACGCCGCTCGCCGCCAGGACGAAGCCGTGCCAGATCGTGTTGTGGAACCGCAGCCTGTCCCACAGGTAGAATGGCACGCCCAGCGTGTAGATGTGAGCTTTCAGCAGGTTGTCCATTCGGGGCGGATCAGGGAGGCTGGAGTTACCACACTTCAAGCCTTCAGGAGCGCCCCGAATGAACATCCATCAGAATGCCCGGCTGACGCCCGTTCGTCGAGAGGAGATGGC
>JANOGU010000168.1:0-16313 GCA_031406135.1 Rhodobacterales bacterium | reverse complement strand
GGCTTGCGCCGGTCGAGCCAGGGCTGGATATCGGCCTTGCTCAGCGCCAGCCCTGGCGGGCAGCCGTCCACCGTGGCACCCAGCGCCGGCCCGTGGCTTTCGCCCCAGGTCGTGACGCGGAACAGGTGGCCGAAGGTGTTGTGGCTCATCACACGCCTCCCGGCGCCGGGTTGAATAGACGGGCCGGACGGACACCCCGGTAGGTCCGCGGGCGCTTCCCTCCCCCTGGTGGGGAGGGAGAGGGTGGGGGGCTCCGCAGCTTGGGCCGGGAGCCCCCCCTCCCCATCCCTCCCCCGCGAGGGGGGAGGGAGGCGCATTGCGGCCAACCGGGCTGCCCGACGCGCGCCCGCTGCGCGCCCGATCTAGGCGAAAGCGCGGGGGTCGTCCACCGGCCCTTGCGGCCGCCCCGCGGGGCGCTATCTTGCGCCCTACCTCGGGGGGCCGCGGACGCGGCTGAGATGCAGACATTCCTCTGCGGACCCGTCGAACCTGAACCGGTTAGGACCGGCGGAGGGAAGGTTGCGATGACCCCGCATCCCCCAGCCGTCAGCCAGAGGAGGATGCGAATGCGCGCGACCCTTGCGTTTATGGCGATGACGACGCCCGTTCTGGCCGAGGTGCCGGTGCTGGAGGTGCTGACCTACGACAGTTTCGTCTCCGACTGGGGACCCGGCCCGGCGGTGGAAGCGGCCTTCGAGGCGGACTGCGGCTGCGACCTGCGCTTCACTGGCGCGGGCGACGGCGCGGCGCTGCTGGCGCGGCTGAAGCTGGAAGGGGAGGCGACCACGGCGGACGTGGTCCTCGGGCTCGATACCTCGCTGACGGCGGATGCCGCCGCGACGGGTCTGTTCGCCACGCACGGGATCAGTGGGGCCTGGGACCTGCCTTTGCCCTTCGCCGATCCGCTGTTCGTGCCCTATGACTGGGGCTGGTTCGCCTTTGTCTACGACACCACGCGGCTGGCCGATCCACCGGGGTCGTTCGAGGCGCTGGCGGCTTCCGAGGTCTCGATCGTGATCCAGGACCCGCGCTCGTCCACGCCTGGCCTGGGGCTGGTGCTCTGGGTGCAGGCGGCGCATGGCGACAGGGCCGGGGCGATCTGGGAGGCGCTGGCCGACAATATCGTCACCGTCACGCCTGGCTGGTCGGAGGCCTACGGTCTGTTCCTGGAAGGCGAGGCGGACATGGTGCTGAGCTACACCACCTCGCCCGCCTACCACCTGATCGCCGAGAACGACGGCAGCAAGGCGGCGGCGGGCTTTGCCGAGGGGCATTACCTGCAGGTCGAGGTGGCCGGCCGGCTGGCGGGCAGTGACCAGCCGGAGCTGGCGGACCAGTTCCTGCGGTTCCTGTCCGCGCCGGCCGTGCAGCAGGTCCTGCCCACGACCAACTGGATGTATCCGGCGCTGCCTGCGGGCAGCCTGCCGGAGGGCTTCGGCAGGCTGCACCGTCCGGCCCGGTCCCTGCTGATGTCGCCGGAGGAAGCACAGGCTGCGCGCGGTCCGGCGGTCGAGACATGGGCCCGCGCGCTGTCGCGCTGATCGTCCTGGCGGCCACGCTGGGGCCGCTCCTCCCGCTCATCGCGGGCGGGATCGGCAGGCTGACGGCCGCCGATCTTGCCGCGGTCCGGTTCACGCTGCTGCAGGCGGCGCTGTCGGCGGGGCTGTCGGTGGCACTTGCGGTGCCGGTGGCGCGCGCGCTGGCGCGGCGGCGGTTCGCCGGGCGGGGCGCGCTGGTCACCGCGCTCGGCGCGCCGTTCCTGCTGCCCAGCATCGTGGCGGTGATCGGGCTGCTGGCGGTGTTCGGGCGCGCTGGCTGGGTCAATGCGGGTGCCGCAGCGGCCGGGCTGCCGCCGCTGTCGATCTACGGCCTGCACGGCGTGGTGCTGGCGCATCTGTTCCTGAACCTGCCGCTCTGCCTGCGCCTGATCCTGCTGGGCTGGCAGGCGATCCCGGCCGAACGGTTCCGGCTGGCCGAGGCGCTGGGGATGGGTCCCGCCGGGGTTGCCCGCCACCTTGAGCGCCCGATGCTGCGCGAGGTCCTGCCCGGCGCCCTGCTGACGGTGTTCGCGCTCTGCCTCACCTCCTTTGCCGTGGCGCTGACCCTGGGCGGCGGGCCGCGGGCGACGACGGTGGAACTGGCGATCTATCAGGCGCTGCGCTTCGACTTCGATCTTGGCGCCGCGGCGCGGCTGGCGCTGGTGCAGGTCGGCCTGTCGGCGCTGGCCTTTGCCGTGGCGTTGGGCGTGACCCGCCTGCCGGGGTTCGGAGCGGGACTCGACCGTCCGGGCGGGCCGCGCGGTCCGGGCGGGTGGCGCCGGGCGGCCGATGCCGCCTGGATCGGGGTGGCGGCGCTGTTTCTGGCGCTGCCGGTGGCGGCGCTCCTGGTGCGCGGGCTGCCGGGCGTCCTCGACCTGCCGGCGGAGGTCTGGGCGGCGGCGCTGCGTTCGCTTGCGGTGGCGCTGGCGGCCACGGCGCTGACGCTGGCGCTGGCCCTGGCGCTGGGCGCGGGCGGCTGGCTTGCGGCCCTGGCGGCAACGCTGCCGCTCGCCGCCTCGCCCTTCGTGCTCGGCACCGGGCTGTTCCTCGTGCTCGTCCCGTTCGCCCCCGCCCCGTCGCTGGCCCTGCCGGCGACGGTTGCGGTCAATGCGCTGCTGGCGCTGCCCTTCGCCTGGCGCATCCTCGCCCCGGCGATGCTGGCGGCACGGACGGACCACGGCCGGCTCGCCGCCGCGCTCGGGATCACCGGGCGGGACTTCTGGCGGCTGGTCCTGCTGCCCCGCATCGCCCGCCCGCTGGGTTTTGCCGCCGGTCTGACCGCGGCGCTGGCGATGGGCGACCTCGGCGTCATCGCGCTGTTCGCGACCGAGACGGCGACGCTGCCGCTGCAGGTGCAGCGGCTGATGGGGGCCTACCGGATGGACGAGGCCGCCAGCGCCGCGGTGCTGCTGATCGGCCTGAGCCTGTCGCTCTTCGCCCTGTTCGACGCCGGAGGCCGCCGTGCTGCGGCTTGAGGGGGTCGAGCTGCGGCAGGGCGATTTCCGGCTGACCGCCGACTGGCAGGCGCAGCCGGGCGCGCGCATTGCCGTCATCGGCCCGTCGGGAGGGGGGAAGTCCACGCTCTTGCACGCCATCGCCGGCTTCCTGGCCCCAGCCGCGGGACGCATCTTCTGGGACGGGCAAGACCTCGGCCCGGTTGCGCCCGGCGCACGGCCGATGTCGATCCTGTTCCAGGACCAGAACCTGTTCCCGCACCTGACCGTGTTCGACAACGTGGCGCTCGGCCTGTCGCCGCGGTTGCGGCCGGCCCCGGCCGACCGGGCACGGGTGGCAGCGGTGCTCGACCGGGTCGGGCTGGGGGGCCTGGGCGACCGCCGGCCGGCGGCGTTGTCGGGCGGTCAGCAGGGCCGGGCGGCGCTGGCGCGCGCGCTTCTGCGCGCACGTCCGGTCCTTTTGCTCGACGAGCCCTTCGCGGCGCTGGGCCCGGCGCTCAAGGCGGAGATGCTGGCGCTGCTTTCGGAAGTTCAGGCCGAGACGAGGGCTCTGACGCTGATGGTCACCCACGACCCCGCCGACGCCCGCCGCTTTGCCGATCTCACAATCCTCGTGGCCGGCGGCGTGGCGCATCCCCCGGCGCCGACCGCGGCGCTGTTCGCCGACCCGCCGCCGGCACTGGCCGACTATCTCGGACGCTGAGGCCGGATCAGCCGCAGGACGGTCCGCAAGAGCAACGCCACGTCGAAGCCGACCGAGGCGTGGCGCTGGTAGATCAGGTCCAGCCGCGCCTTGCGCGGCACCGACCGGCGCACGTAGACGGCATCGGTCTCCGCCGCCGTGCGGCAGGCCGCAAGCAGCCGCTGCTCCCAGCCGTGCAGCGCCAGCGTGGCCAGCCCGGTGATCCCGGGCGGCGAGCGCAGCACGCGGGCATAGAGGTCGGGGAAGCGATCGACATACTGGCGCAGCGGCGGACGGGGGCCGACGAAGCTCATCTCGCCCTTCAGGATGTTCCAGAGCTGCGGCACCTCGTCCAGCCGGAACCGGCGCAGCCAGTGTCCGGCCGGGGTGACCCGCGCCGCCTTGTCGCCACCCGAGACGCCCGCATCGCCGTCAGCGACCGTCATCGTGCGCAGCTTCCACAGCGTGAAGGGCCGCCCCGGCCCCCGCATCCGTTCCGACCCGTGCAGCAGCGGCCTTCCCTGCACGGCCAGAAGACCCAGCGCCAGCACGGCGTAGGGCAGCGCCAGCACCACCGCCGCGACCAGCGCCAGCACGACATCGAAGACGCGTTTGCCGGGGTTCATGCCGTCCGCTCCAGGAACCGCCATTCCTTGACCATGACCTTGGGCGACGAGGCCTGCGGCGGCAGCCGCTGGATCGTCCGCAGGTGCGAGGTGTCGAGCGTCAGGCAGGCCAGCGACTGCGGGTTTTCCGGCCCGAACGACCAGGGGACGGCGGCGGCGTCGAGCAGATCGGCCATCGGCCAGGCTACGTGAGCGGCGACGTTGAGCACCTCCGGCAGGCTGGACCGCGCCGCGGCGAGCACCGCGAACCGTGCCAGCAGGCCGGCCAGCGTCTGCGGCCCGATCCAGCTGCGCAGCGGACCGCGTCCCCCCGGCGCCGGGTCGATCACCACCGGCCCCTGCGACCGGCCGAGCAGCGCACTTGCTCCGACCACGTTGCCGATGCGCAGGATCGTCAGCCCCGGCGCACCTGTCCCCTGCCGGGCCTTCCAGGCCAGCGCCAGGTCTTCCATCCCGGCCTTGGCCCGGCCGTAGGCTGTCAGCGGTGCCGGGGCGGTGTCTTCGGTGACCTGCGCACCCTGTCCGTACACGGCCGAGGACGAAGCGAGGAAGACATGCCGCGCGCCCTGCGCCGCGGCAGCCTCCAGCTCGCGCAGCGCCAGCGGCGCTTCGGCCGCGGGCTCGGTGCGCCCGGCCAGCGCGATCACCACGCCGCCGGCCAGCCCCCTGGGGCAATCCTCGCGCAGGATGTCCCACAGCACGCAGCCCGGCACATCGCGCCGCGCCTGCCAGACCGGGCGCAGGCCGTCGCGCATCGCCCAGGGCCAGGCCTTGCGCAGGAACTGGCCGATGCGGCCGTTGCCGCCGGTGATCAGGACCGGGAGGACCTCGGCGGGCACCTATTCCTCCTCCAGCCGCAGGCGCAACGCGCGCAGCACCGGCAGCGCCGCGCGGACCCGTGTGGCGCCAAGATCGCCGACCACGTCCATGATGACCGGCACAATCGCCTGGACCGCACTGTCACGGGCGGCGCGGCCGGCGGGACTGATCGCCACCTGCTTGCGGCGGGCATCGTCCCAGTCGGGGCGGATGTGGACATGGCCGGCCCATTCCAGCCGGGCCAGCGTGTTGGTCATCGCCCCACGGGTGACGTGGAAACTGCGCGCCAACTGGGCCGGGGTGCGCTCCTCGCCGACGCGGGCGAGGTGGTTGAGGACCGAGAAATGGCTGAGCTCCATGCCTTTCGGCAGCACCCGGCTCAGCCGGCTGCGGGCAAGCTGGTCGGCCACGAACAGTTCGCCGAACAGCGCGATGGCGACATTCTCTTCCGCTTCCGACATCAGGGCCCCGCGAAATCGCGGTCGTGGGTCAGTGACGGCACGCGCTGCCGCGCCGCCGCCACGGCGCCCAGATCGAGATCGGCGAAGGTCACGCCCGGAGCGCTGCCGCCGTCGGCCAGGACCTCGCCCCAGGGTGCCACGGCCAGCGAATGGCCGTGCGTCCGCCGCCCCTTGCCCGCGCGTTCGGGATGAAAGCCGGTCTGCGCCGGGGCCAGCACGAAGCAGCCGGTCTCGATCGCCCGGGCGCGCAGCAACACCTCCCAATGGGCTGCCCCGGTGATGTGGTTGAACGCGGAGGGGACCGTCAGGATCTCGGCACCGGCCTGCGCGAGGCGGCGGTAGAGCTGTGGAAAGCGCAGGTCGTAGCAGACGGTCATGCCGATGCGGGCCAGCGGGGTTTCTGCCAGCACCGCCCGGTCGCCGGGCCGGTAGGCGGCCGATTCGCGAAACACCTCGGTCTCCGACACGTTCACGTCGAACATGTGGATCTTGTCGTAGCGGGCCGCGATGGTTCCATCGGGCGCGATCAGGAAGGATCGGTTGGCAAAGCGGTCGCCGGACTCCGGTTTCACCGCAAGCGAGCCGATCAAGAGCCAGCGCCCGGCCGCCGCCGCGGCGTCGCGCAGCGCCGCCAGCGTCGGGTCGGCGGCTTCGGTGTGCAGGACGGCCTGCTGGTGCGCCCGGTCCGACGACAGCAGGTTGCTGCACTCCGGAGTGAGGATCAGTTCGGCACCGCCCTCGGCGGCGCGGGCCACAGCCGCGCAGGTGACCGGCAGGTTTTCCGCCGGGTCGTCGGTGACGGTCAGTTGCACCAGGCCGACGCGCATCGGCCGTCAGCCCCGCAGCAAGGGATCGAGCCGGCCGGCCTGATCGAGCGCATAAAGCTCGTTGCAGCCGCCGAGGTGCCTCGGACCGACGAAGATCTGCGGCACCGTCCGCTGTCCGCCCGCCCGGTCAGTCATCACGGATCGCAGCGCGGGATTGCCGGAAACGTCGATTTCGGTGAAGCCGACGCCCTTGCGGGTCAGCAGTGCCTTGGCCGCGGCACAATAGCCGCAGGTGCGCGTGGTGTAGATTTCGACGGGCGGCATGTTCGGGTCCGGCTGTTGCGGCGGGACTATCGGCCATTCAGCCGTCCTTCGCAACGCGGGCCAGCACCACGACGGCGACCTCCGCCGCGCCGGCGGCAAGGCAGGCCTCCGCGGCGGCAGCCAGCGTGGCGCCGGAGGTCATCACGTCATCGACGAGCAGGACCTGCCGCCCGGCAACCGCCCCCGCATGCCGTGGCGTGACGGCGATGGCCTCGGCCAGATTGGCGAACCGGCCGGTGCGGTCGCGGCCGTCCTGGGTGGGCGTGCGGCGGGTGCGGCGCAAGAGATCCGGGATGTGGCGCAGCCCCGCGGCTGCGGCCAGTCCCTGCGACAGCAGCGCCGACTGGTTGTAGCGCCGGCGCAAGAGCCGCAGCCAGTGCAACGGCACCGGCGCCACGATCATGCCGGGCAGCACCAAGGGAGCCGCCGCCTTGGCCAGCCACTTCACCGCCGGCCGGGCGAGATCCAGCCGGTCGCCGTGTTTCAGCGCCAGCACGATGGCACGGCCGTTGTCGCGGTACAGCAGCGCCGCCCGCCCGCGCGTCCAGGGCCGCGCCACCGTCAGGCAGTCGTCGCAGAGGATCGAATGCCCCGGGTCCTCCCCCGGCAAGGGCGTGCCGCAGGCGTCGCAGACGAGGCCGGAGACAAAGGGCGTATCGCGCCAGCAGCTGGGGCAGAGGCCGAAATCCTCGTCCACCAGCGTGTCGCAGGTGAGGCATTGCGCCGGATAGACGAGCCGCAGCGCCGCTTGCAATCCCATGCCGTGCCCCCCACGCTTTGAGCCATGGAGCCCCTGACCGACCGCCCCGCGCTGACCCGCCGCCGCGCCCGCGCAACCGCGGACGGGATGTTCCTGCACCGCGAGGTGATCGCCGAGGTCAAGGAGAGACTCGGCGAGGTTAACAGGCGGTTTACGGCGCCGGCCGTGGTGACGCCTTTTCCCGATCTGTGGCTGGATGTGCTGCCCGGGGCGAAGATCGTGGCGGAGGCGGAGGTTCTGGACCTCGTCCCTGGCGCGCATGATCTGGTGATCCATGCCCTGGCGCTGCACTGGTCCGACGATCCCGTGGGCCAGATCGTGCAGTGCCGCCTGGCGCTGTGGCCGGACGGTCTGTTCCTCGCCGCCACCTTCGGCGGGCGCACGCTGAGCGAGCTTCGCGCCTGCCTCGGCGAGGCCGAGGCGGCGGAGACCGGCGGGTTGTCCCCGCGTGTCCTGCCGATGGGCGAGATCCGGGACCTTGGCGCCTTGCTGCAGCGCGCCGGGCTCGCCTTGCCGGTGGCGGACAGTGCGGCAAGAACCGTCACCTACCGCGACCTCCTTCACCTGATGGCCGACCTGCGCGCGATGGGCGAAGGCAATGCGCTGGCGGCCCGGCTGCGACGTCCGACCCGTCGCGCGGTTTTCCTCGACGCCGCCCGCCGTTACGCCGGGGCCTTCCCGCAGGGCGAGCGTATCGCCGCCACGGTCGAGATTGTCTGGCTTACCGCCTGGGCGCCGCACCAGAGCCAGCAGAAACCCCTGCGCCCCGGCGCCGCCGCCGTCCGGCTGGCCGAGGCGCTGGGCTCCACCGAAGTCCGCCTGCCCGACAAGGCAGGTTGACCCCGCCGCCCGCGACTATATCTCGCAGGGCATGACCATGCAGGAACAGAACCCGATGCCCGGCGGCCGCCGACCCGGGCCGTTGCCGGAGGCGCGGCTGACGCATGCGCCAGCAGACCATCCCGCGGTAAGGTCGGCGAAGGTGGGGGTGCTGCTGGCCAACCTCGGCACGCCGGACGGCTACGACTACTGGTCGATGCGGCGCTACCTGAACGAGTTCCTCTCGGACAAGCGGGTGATCGACTATTCCGCCTGGCTCTGGCAGCCGCTGTTGCAGCTTGTGATCCTGTCGAAACGCCCGTTCACCAGCGGCGCGAACTACAAGCTGATCTGGAACCGCGACAAGGACGAAAGCCCGCTGTTGACGATCACCCGGAACCAGACCGACGCCCTGCGCGAGGTCCTTCAGACCCGGCACGGCGACCGCGTGGTGGTCGAGTTCTGCATGCGCTACGGCAATCCATCGACCGAATCGAAGGTCCGGGCGATGGTCGAGGCGGGCTGCGAGAAAATCGTCTTCATGCCGCTTTATCCGCAATACGCAGGGGCCACCTCGGCCACCGCCAACGACCAGTTCTTCCGCGCCCTGATGAAGGAAAAGCGCCAGCCCGCCGCGCGCGTGGTGCCGGAGTATTTCGTCCATCCGCTCTATGTCGATGCCCTGGCGCAATCCGTGGAACGCGCCTACGCGGCGCTGGAACACCGGCCGGACGTGCTGGTGGCAAGCTACCACGGAATGCCGCAGCGCTACCTGATGTCGGGCGACCCCTACCATTGCCAGTGCGCCAAGACGACGCGGCTCCTGCGCGAGCGGCTGGGCTGGACGCCGGGATCGATCGACACCACGTTCCAGTCGGTCTTTGGCCCCGAGGAGTGGCTGCGGCCGTACACGGTCGAGCACGTGGCCGAACTGGCGAAAGCGGGCAGGAAGCGCATTGCAGTGATTGCGCCGGCCTTTTCGGCCGACTGCATCGAGACTCTCGAAGAGATCAAAGGCGAGATTCGCGAGGCTTTCGAGCATGCGGGCGGCGAGGTCTTCACCTATATCCCCTGCCTCAACGACGATGCCGCGCATATCGCCGCCCTGGCCGCCATCGTGCAGGAAAACCTCACCGGCTGGCTGGGCTAGCACGGAACATCACGGCCCCGGGGCGGCAGCCCTTGCTGCCGCCGGACCACCACGCCCAGCGCTGGGCGAGCGGGATCAGCCCTGCGTCTGCGGGGTGTTGCTGCTGCCCGAGGCCGCCGCGGCGATCAGCAGCAGCAGCAGGATCGGAATGATGATCCCGGCGGACGAGGAGCTGGCGGCTGCGGCCACAACCTCGGGTTCCATCGCCGGTTCGGCCATGCCGCCAGCGAAGGCGCCGCTGGCCGAGAGTGCCACCGCGGCGGCAAGTCCGAGTTTCTTCAATTCAGCCTCCGAAGGTTCATGCCACGCGGCACCTGCCGAACGGCACAGCACGCCATGGCATTGGAACCGCCGGCGGCGCGTTGCGACGCCGGCAGCGGAGTTCCGGGATTAGCCCCTCCCGCCGTCGCTGCTGCTCGAGCTCGCCGCGACGATCAGCAGCAGCAGCAGGATCGGAATGATGATCCCGGCGGACGAGGAGCTGGCGGCTGCGGCCACGACTTCCTGTTCCATCGCCGGTTCCGCCATGCCGCCGGCAAAGGCGCCGGTCGCGGTGAGTGCCATCGCGGCGGCAAGTGCGAGTTTCTTCATGTCAGCCTCCAAAAGTTCATGCCACGCGGCACATGCCGAACGGAACAGCACGCCATGGGCGTGCTCTACGGGAATCACTAGTCGGAGGTGTCGAGAGATTTCAACCTGCCGACCGACACGCTCCCGCAAAGGCGGGAGGCGTTGTCAAATCGGCAACAGTCGCTCATGCAAACACGCAGGTCCGGCGCGCCATGGCATTGAAACTGCCGGCGACGCTGTGCGACGCCGGCAGCGGAGTTCCGGGATTACTCCCCGCCGTTGCTGCTGCTCGAGCTCGCCGCGACGATCAGCAGGAGCAGCAGGATCGGAATGATGATCCCGGCGGACGAGGAGCTGGCGGCTGCGGCCACGACTTCCGGTTCCATCGCCGGTTCGGCCATGCCGCCCGCCATGGCCGAGGTGCCGAACATTGCGGCAACAGCGGCCAGCGCAAACTTCTTCATTTTCATTCCCCATCTGTCTGGGCCACTGCAGCGGCCCGAATCCAAGCGCAACGACGCGCCCGAGACAAGTTGTGCCCGACCCGGCCCCGCGAAGCAACTCGTTCGTGACGCGCTGCGTCAGATCAGCAACACCTGCGTTCCGACCTGCGCCAGATCGAACAACTCCAGAATGTGCTCGTTGTAGAGCCCGATGCAGCCGTTGGACGACCGGCGCCCGATCTTGCGGGTGTCGTGCGTGCCGTGGATGCGGTAGGACGTCCAGCCGAGATACAGCGCACGGATGCCCAGCGGATTGTCCGGCGAGCCGCCCTCGACGAAATCCGGCCATTCCGGGTGCCGCTGCTTCATGCTCGCGGTCGGCCGCCACGGCGGGTTCACGACCTTCTGGATCACATCGGTGCGCCCGCGCCGGGTCAGCTCCTCGCTGAGCGGGACCGAGGTCGGGTAGAGCCGGTAGACCGACTGGTCGTCGTTCCAGTAGTGCAGCGCGCGCGAGGTCGTGTCGGCTAGGATCGCGCCCCGGCGGGTGTCGCTGAAATAGGCGCGCCAGTCGAGCATGCGGAAGCTCGAGACGTTGTTGCGGGCCGGCGCCTCGGTCTCCAGGCCAGTGGAATCGATGGTCTGCGCGGTGGCCGGCAGAGCGGACAACGCGGCGCCGGCGACAGCGCTGCCGAGCAGCGCGCGGCGGGTGAGGGCGGGTTTCAGATCGGCGAGCATCCGCGCGAACTCCTGTTGTTTCCGCGGCGCAGGTTACCCGAGTGCCCGGGGAACGGCAATTCACGCCGCTGTCAGCGCCGGGGTTTGATCTGGCGCGGCGATTTGGATATGCCGCGTCGGAACGTCGCAACAGCGGCGCCGCAGGGGACAGGGTGGAACAGCGATGCTGCGCAGAGAGCTTCTGGCGATGGGACTGGTGCTGGCCGGAGCGGCCTGCTCGCCGGTGTCCACCGCCCCGCGGATCGGCGCCGACGGGCGCCCCTTGCCCTCGGTCTACCGCATCGGCGAGCGCGAAACCCGTGAGATACCCTTCCGCATGCTCGATTCGATCAACGCCCTGCGCCGGGCCCGCGGCGCCCCGCCGCTGGCGCTGAACGCCCCGCTCACTGCCGCCGCGCTGACCCATTCGCGCGACATGAGCGTGCAGAACCGGCCCTGGCACTTCGGCTCGGACGGCTCCTCGCCGCTCGTCCGCGTGCAGCGCGTGGGCTACGGTGGCCGGCTGCAGGGCGAGAACATCTCGGAGACCTACGAGACCGAGCTGGAAAGCCTCGCGGCCTGGATGGCGCAGCCCGACACCCGCGACGTGATCCTCGACCCGCTCGCCCGCGACCTCGGCTTCGCCTGGTTCCAGGAGGAATCCGGGAAAATCTGGTGGACACTGCTGACCGGCGGCTGAGGCTTGCCCGGCCCGGGGCTCAGGGCTTTATCCGGATCGGCGTGCCGTCCTTGACCATGGCGTAGACCCATTCGATCTCGCGGTTGGTCACCGCGATGCAGCCCACGGTCCAGTCGCCTCGGTTGCGGCCCTCGCCCGTTGCGCCGTGGATGAAAATGTCGCCGCCCGGCGGCTGGCCGTTCGCGGCGGCAAAGCTGCGGTCGGCGTCGTTGGGATAGCTGATCCCCAGCGACAGGTGGTAGTTGCTGTTCGGGTTGCGGCGGTTGATCGTGTAGGCGCCCTCGGGGGTCTTGCCGTCGCCTTCGTATTGCTTGTGACCCTCGGGCGCGAAGCCCATCACGATCTCGTACTGCTCCAGCACCTCGTCATTGTGCATCAGCCACATCGTCCGGTCGGACTTGTCCACGATCACCCGGGTCACCTCGGGACCGCGGTAGGTCTTGAATTTCGACGCACAGCCGGCCAGCGACGCAAGCGCGACGACCAGCATCACGAGGGTGACTGCACGCATCCGCCTGCCCGCTTCCGTTTCTTTTCTGTGCCCATAGCGCAGACGGCACAGGCGGAAAAGCGCTATTCGGGCCGCGCCGGGATCACGATGGCTTCAGCAGCGTGTACCCTGCCCTGCGCAGGGAAAGAAGGAATGCGGTCCTCGATGGCGCGAAGCCGCACGAGCACCCCGTCGCGGAACCCGTCGTTCCGTCCGTCGGTGCGGGCCTGCTACCCGGCAAGATGCAGCGCCGCGGCGACCTCGACATGCGGCGACCAGCGGAACTGATCCACCGGCTGAACCCATCCGATGACATAGCCGGCATCGGTCAGACGGCGGCAGTCGCGCGCGAAGCTGGCGGGGTTGCAGGACAGCATGGCGATCCGCGGCACCCTTGCCGCGGCGAGACGGGCCGCCTGCGCCTCGGCCCCGGCCCGGGGCGGGTCGAGGACCACGGCGTCGAAGCGGGCCAGCTCGTCAGGCTCCAGCGGCCGGCGGAACAGGTCGCGCGTTTCCGTCGTGATCCGCTTCAGGCCGGGCGTGTGGCGTGCGGCGCGGTCAAGTGCTGCAGTCATCGCCGGGTCGGCTTCGACGGCATGGACCTCCGCCGTCTGCGCCAGCGGCAGCGCGAAAGTGCCGCAGCCGGAGAACAGGTCGGCGATACGGCGGGCACCCGCCGTCGCCTGGCGGACAGCAGCCACCAGCGCCGCCTCGCCCTCCGCCGTGGCCTGCAGGAAGGCGCCGGGCGGCAGGTCCACCGGGGCCGGGCCGAGGCGCAGGCGCGGGGGTGTGCGCAGAGCCACGGTCTCGCCGTCCCAGGTCAGGCGGGCGAGGCCATGGGCCTCGGCGAGGCCGGCCAGCGCGGCCCGCAGCGGGGCGTCCGGCGCCTTGCCGCCGGTCACGGCGACGTCGGGACCGGACAGCGTCTCGGTCACCGTCAGCGCCAGTTCGCCAGACCGCGAGCCGCCGGCCGCGGTCAGCGCCGCCAGCGCCGGAAGGACCGCGCGCAAGGCCGGGGTGACCAGCAGGCAATCCGGTGTCGGGATCAGCGTGGCCGAGGCTTTCGCGTGGAACCCGACAAGGCCACCGCCTTTCGTCCGCCGCCCGTGGAACGTCGCCCGGCGCCGGGAACGGGGGGGGGAGGTCAGGATCGGCAGGACTTCGGCGTCGATCCCCTGCTGGCGCAGGGCGGTGGCGACGATCCCTTCCTTCCAGCGCGCGACCAGCGCATCGGCCGCGTGCTGCATCGTGCAGCCGCCGCAGGTCCGCGCATGCGGGCAGGGCGGCGTCACCCGGTCGGGCGAGGGCGTGAGGATGCGCAGGTCGCGCAGGCGGTCGCCCTCGACCGTGCCCTCGACCACCTCGCCCGGAAGGGTGCCCGGCACGAAGACGCCGCCGGCAATGCCGTCCCCGAGATGTCCGAGGCGGTCGATGGTGACGATCACGCCGCCCCCCCCGGTCTGAAACGCAACGGCCAGCCGCCAGCGCCTCCCCTCCCCCTCGTGGGGAGGGGATGGGGGTGGGGGGGTCCCGCGGATGGCGCAGCGCCCCCCACCCTCTCCCTCCCCACGAGGGGGAGGGAAGCGCCAGAGGCGAGGCGGCGGTCGCTGCGACGGGCCGGGCTCTTGCGCACGCTACTCCGCCGCCTCCTGCACCCCCAGGAACCCGCCGGACTGCCGCGCCCAGTAACGGGCGTAGAGGCCGCCCCGGGACAGAAGTTGGCCGTGCGTGCCCTCCACGACGATCCGCCCGTCGTCCAGCACCACGATGCGGTCCATGGCGGCGATGGTGGACAGCCGGTGCGCGATGGCGAGCACGGTCTTGCCCCGCATCACCTTCGACAGGCTGTCCTGGATCGCCGCCTCCACCTCGGAATCCAGTGCGGACGTCGCCTCGTCCAGCACCAGGATCGGCGCGTCCTTCAGGATCGTGCGGGCGATGGCGATGCGCTGGCGCTGGCCGCCGGACAGCTTCACCCCGCGTTCGCCGAGGAAGGCGTCATAGCCGGTGCGGTTCTGGTGGTCGGTGATGCCCAGGATGAAGCCATGCGCCTCGGCGGCCTTCGCAGCGGCGATCAGATCGGCCTCTGTCGCGTCGGGGCGGCCGTACATGATGTTGTCGCGGGCCGAGCGGTTGAACATCGCGGTGTCCTGGGTGACCATGCCGATCTGCCGGCGCAGGCTCTCCTGCGTGACGCCGCGGACGTCGTGGCCGTCGATCAGAACGTGCCCGGTCTCGGTGTCGTAGAGGCGCAGCAGCAATGCCACGAGCGTGGACTTGCCGGCCCCGGACGCGCCGACGATGCCCAGCTTTTCCCCCGGCCGCACGGTCAGCGTCACTTCTGCCACGCCGCCCTTGCGCCGGCCGTAGGCGAAGGACACATGGTCGAAACGCACCTCGCCCCGGACCTTCGGCAGCGCCACCGCGCCGTCCACATCGGCCAGCGTATGCGGCGCGGCGAGGGTCTTCATCCCGTCCTCGACCTCGCCCACCGAAGTATAGATCGACATCAGCGTGAACGAGACCCAGCCCGACATCTGCGCGATGCGCATGGCGATGGCGCCGGAGGCGGCGATGGCGCCGGCGGTGGCCTGTCCCTGGCCCCACAGCACGACGGTGCCGCCGATCAGCAGCACCGGCAGGACGCCGGCGAGCGTCATCAGCGACAGGCGGAACCAGGTGGAGATTTCGCCGAACTCCAGGCTGCGCTCGCGGAACACCTGCATCGCATCCAGCGCCACGCGGTCCTCGTAGGCGGCATGGGCGA
Organism: Rhodobacterales bacterium; assembly: GCA_031406135.1. GTDB lineage: Bacteria > Pseudomonadota > Alphaproteobacteria > Rhodobacterales > Rhodobacteraceae > JANOGU01. The sequence continues at coordinate 1,226 of JANOGU010000168.1, read as the reverse complement.
ACAGCTTGACCGTCTTGATGTTGGTGATCGCGTCCACCGTCTGGCCCGAGACCATCGCCCGGGCCGAGGCACGGGCGGCCGAATTCACCCGCACCCGCGGCATGAAGAAGCGGATCAGGAGGAGGTAGGCGACCAGCCAGGCCGCCAGCGCCAGTGCGATCCAGACATCGATCACCAGCAGGAAGATCACCGAGCCGATGACCGAAGCCAGCGCGAAGAACACGGTGTTGATGACCTCGGTCGCGACATCGGTGACGGCGCGGGCGGCCTGCATCTGTTTGGCGGCGATGCGGCCGGCGAAGTCGTTGTCGAAGAAGGTCACCGCCTGGCCCAGTGTCCAGCGGTGCAGGCGCGACAGCACCAGCGGCAGCACGTTCGGGCCGACGATGATCGAGTTCGAGGCCGAGGAGACGCCGAAGGCGGCCGGCCGCAGGATCAGGTAGAAGGCCAGGAACCACAGGATCAGCGTCCAGTGGTCGGAGAAAAGGCCCGCCGGGCTGGACGTGACCGTCGCATCCACCACCCAGCCGAGGATCAGCGCCGAGACCACCTCGGTCGCGCCGGCCAGCCCGGACAGCAGTCCCGCGCCCCAGAGCACCGGCCAGGCGCCCGTCAGGCACCAGCGCATGAACGGCCAGAGCCGCTGCGGCGGCGGGCCGTCGGCGGGGCGGAAGGCGTCGATCAGGGTGCCGAGGCGTTGCAGGGTGGACATGAGGTGGACTTAGCGCGAAGCAGGAGCGGTTTCGAGGGACGATCCGGCGCGGCCGCGCGGCAAACCGCCGCCGCACCTGCGGGCCGGTTCATCAAGCCCTGACGGGCTTTCCTCTCCTCCGGCGCGACCGGAGCGAGGAAGGCCCGCACGGGCCTGATGAGCGGCTGGGCTACGCCGCCGCCTCCTCCAGCCCGATGAACCCGCCCGACTGCCGCGCCCAGAACCGGGCGTAGAGCCCGCCCTTGGCCAGCAGCGCAGCGTGGCTGCCCTGCTCGGCCACCGCCCCGTCTTCCAGCACCACGATCCGGTCCATCCGGGCGATGGTGGACAGCCGGTGCGCGATGGCGATCACCGTCTTGCCCTCCATCACGCCGTAGATGTGAGCTTTCAGCAGGTTGTCCATTCGGGGCGGATCAGGGAGGCTGGAGTTACCACACTTCAAGCCTTCAGGAGCGCCCCGAATGAACATCCATCAGAATGCCCGGCTGACGCCCGTTCGTCGAGAGGAGATGGC
>JANOGU010000167.1:0-25808 GCA_031406135.1 Rhodobacterales bacterium | reverse complement strand
GCCATCTCCTCTCGACGAACGGGCGTCAGCCGGGCATTCTGATGGATGTTCATTCGGGGCGCTCCTGAAGGCTTGAAGTGTGGTAACTCCAGCCTCCCTGATCCGCCCCGAATGGACAACCTGCTGAAAGCTCACATCTAGTCGGCGACCGCCGGCGCCTCGCCCTGCGGCGCATCGTCCTCGCGCGGCTTGCGCGGGCCACGCGCCCGGCGCGGCGGCTTGCGCTCGCCCTCCGCCTCGGCAGCGGGATCGGGGACCGGCATCGCGGGCATCATCGGCGCCGCGACGACCCGCGCCTCCGGGGTCTCGACCAGACCCGTGTCGCGCGGATCGTCGGCCAGGTCGACCACATCGGCAGGCACCGCGGGCCGCGACTCCGGCCGTTCGTTGCGGAAGTCGCGTCTGCCGCCGTCGCGGCGTTCGCCGTTGTCGCGGCGCTCGCCGCCCTCGCGCCAGGGCTGACCCTCGCGGGGCTGCCGCTCGCCACGGTCGAAGTCGCGGCGCTCGCCGCCGGGCTGACCCTCGCGCGGCTGACCCTCGCGCGGCTGACCCTCGCGCGGATGTCGCTCGCCACGGTCGAAGTCGCGACGCTCGCCGCCGGGCTGACCCTCGCGCGGCTGTCGCTCGCCACGGTCGAAGTCGCGACGCTCGCCGCCGGGCTGGCTTTCGCGCGGCTGCCGCTCGCCACGGTCGAAGTCGCGCCGCTCGCCGCCGGGCTGGTCGCGCCAGCCGCCGCCCTGCACCTCGCGCCGCTCGCCATTTCCGGTCCAGCCCTCGCCGTCCTCGCGACGGTAGCCGCCCTGGCCCTGGCGCGTGTCCTGCTCGGCGACCATCTCGCGCTGCGCCTCGCCCAGCATGCGCGTGTAGTGCTCGGCGTGCTGCATGAAGTTCTCCGCCGCCACCCGGTCGTTGCCGATTTGGGCGTCGCGGGCGAGAACGAGGTATTTCTCGATGATCTGCTGCGGCGTGCCGCGCACCTTGCCCTCGGGACCCGACGAGTCGAAGACGCGGTTGACGATGTTGCCGAGCGTGCGCGGGCGGTTCTGCTTGGACCGCTGCCGGTTCTTGGAGGAGCGCATTGAAGTCCTTCGTGATCCAGTTCTGACTGGTCTGTCCCGAACCCGGCGGCACTGTGCCATCTTCGGCCCCTGCGGGCGGCAGTACGGGATTGCGTGGCAATCGCGCGGGAACCTCAAGGGCTGTCAACGTCCCGGGGACCCGCGTGGGCCGGGTTAAGCACGCGACGCGGGGGCACGCAAGGGAAAAACGGACAGGATGTCGCGGATTGGCGCTACCCTGCCCGCGCCGTTATCACCCGGTCGCGCCCGTCGAGGTCGGGCAGGACCGCGATCCCGCTAAGGCCGGACGCCGCGAACAGCGCAGCGACCGCCGCCGCCTGTGCCGGCCCGATCTCGACCATCAGCCGGCCGCCCGGCGCCATCGCCGCCAGCGCGCCGGCGGCGATGGCGCGATAGGCGCCGAACCCGTCACCGCCCGGGGTCAGCGCCAGATGCGGCTCCCAGTCGCGCACCTCGGGGGCGAGCCCCGCCAGTTCCGCCGCCGCGATATAGGGCGGGTTCGCCACGATCAGGTCGAAGCGGCCCTCGATCGCCGCGAACCAGTCCGACAGCGCGAAATCCGCGGCGACCCCGTGCCGCGCCGCATTGTCCCGCGCCACGGCCAGCGCTTCCGGCGACAGGTCCACCCCCAGCCCTGCGGTGCCCGGCCGCTCGGCCAGCAGCGTGACGAGGATGCAGCCGGTCCCGGTGCCGAGGTCGAGCGCGCGCGTGAAAGGCGCCGCCAGCGCGGCATCGACCAGCGCCTCGGTCTCCGGCCGGGGGTCGAGCGTGTCGCGGGTGACGCGGAAGGACCGGCCGCGGAACAGCCGCTCTCCGGTGATCTGCGCCACCGGCTGTCGCGCCGCCCGGGCGGCCACGGCTGTCGCGAAGCGGCCGGCCTCGGCGTCGGTCAACCCGTCCGGCGGCACCGCCATGCGCTCGGGCGCCAGTCCCAGCGCGAAGGCCAGAAGCCTGCGCGCGTCGCCGGCCGCGTCCTCCACCCCCGCAGCGCGCAGCCGCGCCACGGCCGCCGCCAGCGCGGCGCGGCTCACCCCTCGGCCTCCGCCAGCCGCGCCGCCTGGTCATGCGCGGCCAGCGCGTCGATCACCGGCCCGAGGTCGCCATCCATCACCTGCGGCAGGGCGTAGAGCGTCAGGTTGATGCGGTGGTCGGTGATCCGGCCTTGCGGGAAGTTGTAGGTGCGGATGCGCTCGGACCGGTCGCCGGTGCCGACCTGCGACTTGCGCGCCGCCGCACGGGCCGAGGCGCTGCGCTCCCGCTCCGCCTCGAACAGCCGCGCGCGCAGCACCGCCATCGCGGTGGCCCGGTTCTGGTGCTGCGACTTCAGCGAGGAGGTGACCACGATCCCGGAGGGCAGATGCGTGATCCGGACCGCCGAGTCGGTGGTGTTTACATGCTGGCCCCCTGCCCCGGAGGAGCGCATCGTGTCGATACGGATGTCGGCCGCGGGGATGTCGATCTCCACCTCCTCGGCCTCCGGCAGCACCGCCACGGTCGCGGCCGAGGTATGGATGCGCCCGCCGGCCTCGGTCTCCGGCACGCGCTGCACCCGATGGACGCCGCTCTCGTATTTCAGCCGGGCGAAGACCCCCTCGCCCTGGACATGCGCGACCAGCTCCCTCAGCCCGCCGAGGTCGGAGGCCTGCGCCTCCAGCACCTCCCAGCGCCAGCCCTGGCGTTCGGCGTGGCGCTGGTACATCCGCGCCAGGTCGGCGGCGAAAAGCGCTGCTTCCTCGCCGCCGGTTCCGGGGCGGATCTCCAGGATTGCCGGCCGGGCGTCGGCGGCATCCTTGGGCAGCAGCGCCAGACGCAGCGCCTGTTCCAAATCCGGCAGCCGCGCCTTCAGCGCCTGCGCCTCCTCCTCGGCCAGGGCCCGCATCTCCGGATCGGCCTTCAACGCCTCGGCCGCGGCGAGGTCGTCGCGGGCGCGGGCATAGGCCGCGATCTCCGCCACCACCGGACGGAGGTCCAGATACTCGCGCGACAGCGCCGCGATTTCGGCCGGTGCCGCCCCGGCGTTCAGCCGCGCCTCGAGGAACTCGAAGCGTTCGGTGATCTGGGACAGGCGCTCGCGCGGGATCATCGCGCCTCTTGGCGCGGGGGGAGGGGGCGGTCAAGCCCGCGCGCCCGAACGCTCCCCGAACGCTCCCGGAGCGCTCCCGCCCTCTGTCGCGGCCAAGCGGCCGCTCCGCCGGTTGGGCCGCGCGCGGGGGCGGCCCCCCGCGACCCCCCCTTCCCCAAGCCACCGCGGCGGCAGCGCCCGATGCCGGGCGCGGAGGGGGGCGCTGCCCCCCGCTGCGCTCCCCCCGGGGTATTTTGGCAAGAATGAAGCTGCTTTGGGGGGGAGTGTCCTCTGCCTGCCGGCATCATTCTTGCGCAAATACCCCACGGGGGTCCGGGGGGGTGAAACCCCCGGGGCTTTCAACACGCACGGACCCCTCGCCAGACGCGCAACGCGGGCGCGCCCCTTGCGGGCGCAAGACGGCGGCCCGCGGAACGCCGCGATCAGGCAGGGCGAGGGGGTCCAAGGGGGCGCATGCGCCCCCTTGCCTGGTCCCCCGCCGCCGCCGCCCTCAGGCGGCGGGGGCGGGGGGGTGCGCGTGGTCCAGGAGGCGCGCCGCCTCGGCGAGGGGGTCGGACAGCCGGCTGCGGTCCTCGCCGGGGAAGAAGCGCGCGCGCAGTGCCGTCGGCATCGGTGCGGGCTCGGCGATCACCACCCGCGGGCCGGTGCGGCGCGTTTCCGCGGCCCAGGACCGGGCCAGCGCGATCTGCGCCGCCTTGGTCGCGCCGTAGGCGCCAAAGAACGGCTGGCCCGCCCGCGGATCGTCGAAAAACAGCGCCGTGCCGCCTGCGGCGCGCAGCAGCGGCTCGACGAAGGGGATCAGCGTTGCGGTCGCACCGGCGTTCACCGTCCACGACCTCTGCCAGTCGCGCGCGTCAAGCGCGCCGGCCGGGGCCAGGGGCGCGGCGTGGATCGCTGGGTGAGCCCAGAGCCCCAGCCCGCCCCAGCGGTCGAAGACCTGCCGGCAGAGATGCCGCATGGCACCGTCGTCGGTCACGTCCATCGGCGCCAGCGTCAGCCCGCCCGCCCCGGGAAGCCCGGCCGCCTTTACCCGGTCGTCGAGCTCCTCAAGGCCCCCGGTGGTGCGCGCCACCGCCACGACGTGCCAGCCGCGGAAGCACAGCTGTTCGGCCAGCGCCGCGCCCAGCCCACGCGAGGCGCCGGTGACGAGCGCCACCGACGGGCTGTCGCGCAGGGCAAAGCCGGAGCCGCTGTCGGGGACGATGCAAGGGCCGGGGTCGGTCATGCGCGCCTCCTGCCGCCTGCCGCCGGCGCCGTCAACCTCCGCCGCGGGCCGCCGGTGGCGACGACCGGGCATTTCCGCGATGATCTCCCGCCTGGACGCATGTCTCCTGGGCAAGCCATCGGATGAGCCCTGATGCGCGCGGACCTGTGACCGTTCTGTCGAATTTGCCCTGCTCTGCCTCGCCGGATGCGACGAGCTGATCATGGCTGCCCAGCCGGATCTGCCGAGCATCGAAACGGCGCACGAGCAGATCGAAGAGGCCAGGGAGGGCAAGGATGACTGACGGCTACTCCGCCGCCCGCATCGCGAAGCCCTTTTCGATCATGTCGGAGGGCACCACCGGGTAGTCGCCGGAGAAACAGGCGTCGCAGTAGCGCGGCGCCTCCGCGTCGCGGCCTGCGGCCTCGCCGGCGGCGCGGTATAGCCCGTCGAGCGACACGAAGCGCAGGCTGTCCACGCCGATCCATTCGCGCATCTCGTCTTCGCTCATCGTCGCGGCGAGGAGCTTGCCGCGCTCCGGCGTGTCCACGCCGTAGAAGCAGGGCCAGGCCGTGGGCGGCGAGGCGACGCGGAAATGCACCTCCGCCGCACCCGCCTCCAGGATCATCTCCTTGATCTTGCGGCTGGTCGTCCCCCGCACCACCGAATCGTCCACCAGCACCACGCGCTTGCCCGCGACCAGCGCCCGGTTGACGTTCAGCTTCAACCGCACGCCCATGTTGCGGATGTGCTCGGTCGGCTCGATGAAGGTGCGCCCGACATACTGGTTGCGCACGATGCCGAAGGCGAAGGGGATGCCCGATTCCTGGCTGAAGCCGATGGCGGCGGGGGTTCCGCTGTCAGGCACCGGGCAGACGAGGTCGGCCACAACCGGCGCCTCGCGCGCCAGTTCCACGCCGATCTGGCGCCGCGTCTCATAGACCGAACGGCCGCCGATCAGGCTGTCGGGGCGGCTGAAATAGACATGCTCGAACAGGCAGAACCGCGGCTTCGCCGGCGCAAAGGGGCGGTGCGACGCGACGATCCCGTTCTCGATCACCACCATCTCGCCCGGTTCGATCTCGCGCTCCAGCCGCGCGCCGATGATGTCGAGCGCGCAGGTCTCCGAGGCCAGCACCCAGCCGGCCTCGCCGACCCGGCCAAGCACCAGCGGGCGCACGCCGAGGGCATCGCGCACGCCGATCAGCTTGGTCCGCGTCATCGCGACGATCGAGAAGGCGCCTTCCACGCCACGCAGCGCATCCTTGATCCGCTCGGCCAGCGTCTTCTGCATCGACCGCGCGATCAGGTGCATGATGCATTCGGTGTCGCTGGACGACTGGAAGATCGCGCCCCGCTCGATCAGTTGCTTGCGCAGTGCCGTGGCGTTGGTGAGGTTGCCGTTGTGTGCGATGGCGCAGCCGCCGACGGCGAACTCGCCGAAGAACGGCTGCACGTCGCGGATCGCGGTCGCGCCCTTCGACCCGGCGGTCGAATAGCGCACATGCCCGATGGCGAGGCCCCCGGGCAGCGTGTCCATCACCGCGGCGTTGGTGAAATTGTCGCGCACGTAGCCGAAGCGGCGGGCCGAGTTGAAGCCGTGCTCGGGATCGTAGGCGACGATCCCCCCCGCCTCCTGCCCGCGGTGCTGCAGCGCGTGCAGGCCCAGCGCCACGAACTGCGCCGCCGTCTCCACCCCTGTCACACCGAAAATCCCGCACTCCTCGCGCAGCTTGTCGTCGCCGACGGGATCGAACGGTTGACGGACCATGCGCGGCGAATCCCCCTGGGGCGGCCTTGCGCCCCATCTAGTCCGATGGGGCGGTCGTGTCACGCGGCTGCGGTCAGGGGTTCGCGGTGCCGCCGCCCTGCGTGGCCGGCGCGTCGACACCATCGGCCGGAGGCGTGACCGGGACAGGCGCCTCGGTGCCGACACACAGCTGCGTCAGGTCCTCGTAGCGGCCCATGATCCAGCCCAGCACATCGTCCGGCATCGCCGCGTTCACCCGCTCCTGGAAGGTCGCGAAGACCTTCGCGGAGCGCGAATCGTCCACCATGGGCACGGTGTTGGCCGCAGCGGCGAGGTCATAGACCAGGAAGGCCACGGCGACGAGGATGACGCCGCGCAGCACGCCGAACAGGAATCCCAGCCCCTGGTCGAGCCCGCCGAGGATCGAGCGCTGCACCATCGAAGACATCAGCGGCGCGAACAGCGAGGCGATGATCAGGCCGCCGGCGAAGACCACGGCAAAGGCCGCAATGATCGACAGTTCGCAACTGTCGCGCAGGAACTCGCCGACCACGGGCAGCTCGCGCACCAGCGGCTGCACCTGCGCCGCGAAGTAGTAGGCCAGGATCGCGGCCCCGATCCAGCCCAGGATCGCCAGGCATTCGCGCGCCAGCCCGCGCGAATAGGCGAGGATCGCCGAGATCACGATGATGATCGCCACCGCACCGTCGACGAGCGTAAAGCCTTCCATCCGCCACTCCTCAGCCCGCGCCGAACATCTCGCCCACAACTTCCGTCAGGTCCGCCATCGGGGTCAGGCGGATGCCTTCGGCGGCGGCCCTGGTCCCGGCCGGGGCAACGGCGCGTGAGAAACCAAGTTTCGCCGCCTCTTTCAACCGGTTTTCCGATTGTGCCACGGGGCGCAGCGCGCCAGACAGGCTGATCTCCCCGAAAAGCACCGTCTCTGGCGGAATTGCCACATCCTCGCGTGCCGACAGCAGCGCCGCCGCGACGGCCAGGTCGGCGGCGGGTTCACCGACCTTCAGGCCCCCGGCCACGTTCAGGAACACGTCCATGCCCGCGAAGGGAATCCCGCAGCGCGCCTCCAGCACCGCAAGGATGGTGGACAGCCGCCCGGCGTCGAGCCCGACCACGGTCCGTCGCGGCGTGCCAAGGGTGCTTTGCGCCACAAGCGCCTGAATCTCCACCAGAACCGGCCGTGTGCCCTCGATCCCGGCAAAGACCGCCGACCCCGGCACTGCCTGACCGCGGGCCGACAGGAACAGGGCCGACGGGTTGGCGACCTCCGCCAGCCCCTGCCCCGTCATCTCGAAGACGCCGATCTCGTCGGCCGGGCCGAAGCGGTTCTTCACCGCGCGCAGGATGCGGAAGGTATGGCCGCGGTCGCCCTCGAAATAGAGCACCGTGTCCACCATGTGCTCGACGACTTTCGGCCCGGCGATCTGGCCGTCCTTGGTGACATGGCCGACCAGGATCACCGACACGCCCCGCTTCTTGGCGAAGGAGACCAGCTCCTGCGCCGCCGCGCGCACCTGCGCCACCGAGCCGGGCGCGGCCTCGACGCTGTCGAGCCACAGGGTCTGGATCGAATCGATGACCACGAGCCCCGGCCGCACCGCGTCTAGCGTGGTCAGGATGTCGCGCAGCGCCGTCTCCGCGCCCAGCTGCACCGGCGCATCGGCCAGCCCCAGCCGCAGCGCCCGCATCCGAACTTGCGCCGCCGCCTCCTCTCCGGAGATGTAGAGGCAACTCAGTCCGCCGCGCGCGAAAGCGGCGGTGGCCTGCAACAGCAGCGTGGACTTGCCGATCCCCGGATCGCCGCCCACAAGGATCGCCGAGGCCGGCACCAGCCCGCCGCCCAGCACCCGGTCGAACTCGCCAATGCCCGAGGCCGCCCGCGGCGGCGGCGGCTCGACGGTGGCAAGGTCGGTCAGCGTGATCGTGCGGCCCTTCGCCGTGACCCGCGGTCCGGCAGACAGCGGCGCCTCCTCGATGATGGAATTCCACGCGCCGCAAGCCTCGCAGCGGCCGGCCCATTTGCGGTGGACGGCGCCGCAGGCGGTACAGGTGAAGGCGGGGGCGGCGCGGGACATGTCCCGCAGTCCTGCCGCAGCGCCACGGCCGGGGCAAGCCCCAGAGCCGCCGCCCCCGCGACAGCGGGGGGCCCCGCCGGACGGTGCCCGAAGCACCCGGCGTTGCGCTTGGCGGCGTGTTTGCGCAATATTCCTGCCGGAAACCGCCCTGCCGCGACATGTTTTTCACAATCGCCCCCATTGACGCCCCTGCCGCTCGCCCCTAGTCTCCGCGCCGCAGCATGAGGGATGCCATGGATCGGCTTCTTGTCATCGTAGAGGTATGGCGCATGGGCCGGTGACGGCAGACCATGACGGTCACCATGCGCCCCCGGGGAACCCTTCCCGGGGGCGTTTCATTTCCACGGATCGGCCCAAGGTTGGCGAAGACGGAGACGAAGAGATGCGGCAGATGACCGGCGCGAGGATGGTGGTGCAGGCGCTCAGGGACCAGGGTGTCGATGTGGTCTTCGGCTACCCTGGCGGGGCGGTGCTGCCGATCTACGACGAGCTGTTCCAGCAGAACGAGATCCGCCACATCCTGGTGCGCCACGAACAGGGCGCCGTCCATATGGCCGAGGGCTACGCGCGGTCCACCGGCAAGCCCGGCGTGGTGCTCGTCACCTCCGGTCCCGGGGCGACCAACGCCGTCACCGGCATGACCGACGCGCTGATGGATTCGATCCCGCTCGTGGTCCTGACCGGGCAGGTGCCCACTTTCATGATCGGCACCGACGGCTTCCAGGAGGCCGACACCGTCGGCATCACCCGGCCCTGCACCAAGATGAACTGGCTGGTGAAGGACACCGCGAAACTCAGCGAGACCATCCACCAGGCCTTTCACGTTGCCACCCACGGCCGCCCGGGCCCGGTTCTGGTGGACATCCCCAAGGACGTGCAGTTCGCCCAGGCCGACTACATCGCCCCGCAGAAGGCCCGCACCTCGCACTACATGCCGCGGGTGAAGGGCGACATCGACGCCATCACCCGCATGGTCGAGCTGCTGGAGGCCGCCGAACGCCCGCTGTTCTACACCGGCGGCGGCGTCATCAACTCCGGCCCGGCGGCGTCGCAATTGCTGCGCGAGTTCGTGGAGGCGACGGGCTTTCCGATCACCTCCACGCTGATGGGTCTGGGCGCCTATCCGGCGTCAGGAAAACACTGGATCGGCATGCTCGGCATGCACGGCCTCTACGAGGCCAACCTCGCCATGCACGGCTGCGACCTGATGGTGAACATCGGCGCCCGCTTCGACGACCGCATCACCGGCCGGATCAAGGACTTCAGCCCGCATTCGAAAAAGGTCCACATCGACATCGACCCGTCCTCGATCAACAAGGTGATCCGCACCGACGTTGGCATCGTCGGCGACGTGGCGCATGTGCTCGAAGACGCGCTGCGGCTGTGGAAGGCGCGCGGGCGCAAGGTCAACAAGGACGGCCTCGCGAAATGGTGGCGCCAGATCGAGACCTGGCGCGCGGTGGACTGCCTGCGTTTCAAGAACTCCGACAAGACGATCAAGCCGCAGCACGCGCTGCAGCGGCTGGAGGCGCTGACCAGGGACCACCCGAAACGCTACATCTGCACCGAAGTCGGCCAGCACCAGATGTGGGCGGCGCAATACCTGCACTTCAACGAGCCCAACCGCTGGATGACCTCCGGCGGCCTCGGCACCATGGGCTACGGCCTGCCCGCGAGTATCGGCGTGCAGATCGCCCACCCCGACGCGCTGGTCATCAACGTCGCGGGCGAGGCGTCCTGGCTGATGAACATGCAGGAGATGGGCACCGCGGTGCAGTTCCGCGCCCCGGTCAAGCAGTTCATCCTGAACAACGAGCGCCTCGGCATGGTGCGGCAGTGGCAGGAACTGCTGCACGGCGAGCGCTATTCGCATTCGTGGAGTGAATCGCTCCCCGATTTCGTGAAGCTGGCCGAGGCCTTCGGCTGCAAGGGCATCAAATGCGCCGACCCCGCCGACCTCGACGAGGCGATCCGCGAGATGCTGGCCTACCAGGGCCCGGTGATCTTCGACTGCCTGGTCGAAAAGCACGAGAACTGCTTCCCGATGATCCCCTCCGGCAAGCCGCACAACGAGATGCTGCTGGGCGAGGCCGACACCCAGGGGGTCATTGGGGAGAAGGGGGCGGTTCTGGTGTGAGGGGTTGAAACGGTATAGTTTCGCCACCATAATGGACGAAGACTTCGAATTCGACCCGGCCAAGAGCGCCGCCAACTGCGACAAGCACGGCATCGACTTCGTCGAGGCGCAGGCGTTGTGGAGGGTTCCGGCTTGGGAGCAGGGCCTTCCCTATGACGGCGAACCGCGCGAGCAGCGGACAGGCATGATCGGCGGCAAACTTTGGTCGGCGGTCTACACGAAACGCGGCGCAGCGACCCGGATCATTTCGGTCCGTCGTGCCCGCAAGGATGAGGCAGAGGACTATGGACGGCACATCGCAGAGCAAGGGCACCATGACGAGCATTGATGGCTCGCGCACCATCACGGTCGAAGAGTTCGACCGCCTGTTCGACGAGGGCAGCGACGAGATCGCGGCATTCATCGACCGCTCGAAGGGCCGGATGGTCTATCCCAAGCCGCTGCGCGTGAACGTCGACTTCCCGCCGCTGATGGTGCGCGACCTTGATGCCGTAGCCACCGTCCGTGGCGTCACACGGCAGGCGCTCATCAAGATGTGGCTCGCCGACAAGCTGGACGAACATCGCCGCGGCCAAAAGACCGCGGCCGAATAAGGAACCTCCATGCCCCCCCTGAACATCAAGAAAGGCTCCTCGAGCCACTCCGCCTACGACCTGCGCGCCACGCACACGGACGTCGAGGAAAGCCACACGCTGGCGGTGATCGTCGAGAACGAGCCCGGCGTGCTGGCCCGCGTCATCGGCCTGTTCTCGGGGCGTGGCTACAACATCGACAGCCTGACCGTGGCCGAAGTGGACCACACCGGCCACCGCAGTCGCATCACCATCGTCACCCGCGGCACGCCGCAGGTGATCGACCAGATCGAGGCGCAGCTTTCCCGCATGGTCCCGGTGCATGAGGTCCACGACCTTACCGCCGAAGGCCCCGCGGTGCAGCGCGAACTGGCATTGGTCAAGGTCGCGGGCAAGGGCGAGGCGCGGATCGAGGCGCTGCGGCTGGCCGAGATCTTCCGCGCCAACGTGGTCGACTCGACGCTGGAAAGCTTCGTCTTCGAGCTGACCGGCACGCCGGAAAAGATCGACGCTTTCGCCGAGCTGATGCGGCCCCTGGGCCTCAAGGAAATCGCCCGCACCGGCGTGGCGGCGCTGTCACGGGGGGCGTGACGGGCGTGGGCCTGCGTCACCCGCCCCAGGCCGGCCGCCACGGCTGCGGGCAGGCGGGATTCACCCCGCCGTCTGCCCCCAGCCCATCGCGCGCGCCACCGAGGCGGTGACAACCGCAAACAGCACATGCCCGGTCAGCGCCACCCAGGTGATCCCGGTGAACCCCAGGAACGCCGGGTTGCCCGCGATCAGATGCGCCATGATGTAAAGCGCAAAGATCCACAGCGCCACGCCGTAGCCGATCGCCGCGACCCACCAGGGCATCGCCGGCAGCACCCGCGCCCGGATCGGCTCGGCGATCAGAAGCCAGCCGAGCGGATAGGCGATCATTCCGGCCATGTAGTGCAGCGCCTGTGCCCCGGGCTCCCAGGGAGCGCCAAAGAAGGCCTGGATGACCTGGTTGGCCAGCGGCACGGGTGCAAGGCTGGCAAAGCCCAGGCCCGGGCTCAAGCTCTGGCCAAAGAAGTCGAAGGCAACCGTGGACAGCGCCCCGGTGACCAGCATCACGGGAAGAAGGCCATGGGCAGTGCGGGCGGCGGTCTGCATCGGAAAGGCTCCTGTTGTCAGCGGTCGGTGCACCACGGTTCGGGCGCCCGCACTGCCGGTTACCCGGATCACGGTGTCGTGCTTCCTGGGCCGTCCCCGTGGCCGGCGTTGCAACAAACCGGCCGGGACTGAAACAGACCGGCGCGCTCAGGCGCCGGCGAACCTTGGCGCACGCTTGTCCCGGAACGCCGCCACGCCCTCGGCGAAGTCCGCCGTGGCGCCACAGCGGCCCTGCCAGCCGGCCTCCACCTCCAGCTGCGCGGCCAGATCGTTGCTGGCCGAAGCCATCAGCGCCGCCTTCACCCCGCGGATCGCGGTGCCCGGCCCCGCGGCCAGCGCCTGCGCCCGGGCGGCGAGCCGGGCAGGGAACTCCCCGTCCGGCACCGCTTCCCAGATCATCCCCCAGTCGGCCGCCTGCCGCGCGCTCACCGGTTCGGCGAACAGCATCGCCCCCATCGCCCGCGCCCGGCCCACCAGCCGCGGCAGCGCCCAGGTGCCGCCGGCATCGGGAATCAGCCCGATCCGGGTGAAGGCCTGCACGAAGCGCGCGCTTTCCGCCGCGATCACCACGTCGCAAAGCAGCGCAAGGTTCGCCCCGGCCCCGGCCGCGACCCCGTTCACGCCGGCAATCACCGGCACCGGGCAGTCGACGATGGCCCGCAGCATCGGCTCGTATTCCTCGCGCAGCACGCGGCCGACCGCGGCCCCGACGATGCCTTCGCCGCCCAGGTCCTGCCCGGCGCAGAACCCCCGGCCGGCGCCGGTGATCACCACGACGCGCGCCTGCCCCGCGCCGCGCAGCCCCGCCGTGATCGCCGCCCGCATGTCGCGGTTGAGCGCGTTCATCACCTCCGGCCGGTTCAGGGTGATGCTCAGGACACCCCCCGCCTCGGCCACCAGTACCGGCTCGTCCATGCCTGCTCCCCGCCCATCGCCTCTTGGCAAATATCCCACTTGGGTGCGGGGGTGTGAAACCCCCGCTGCCGGCCCGCGACGCAGCGGAACCGCCGCTCAGTCGCGCGTCAGCTCGGCCAGCCGCGCCTCTTCCTCGGCCGTCAAGGGTGCCGCCGGATCGCCCCCCCTGCCCCGGCGGCGCAAGTAAGCGCCGGCAGCGATGCCGGCCACCACCAGCAACCCCGGCCCCGCCAGCCACAAAGCCCAGTTCGCCCCCCGCACCGGCGGGTTCAACAGCACGTAGTCGCCATAGCGGGCGACGAGGAAGTCCACCACCTCGGCGTCGCTGTCCCCGGCCATCAGACGTTCGCGGACCAGAAGCCGCAGGTCGCGCGCGATCGCTGCGTTCGAATCGTCGATATTCTCCGACCGGCAGACGACACAGCGCAGCTCGCGCGAAAGCGTTCGCGCGCGCGCCTCCAGCGCGGGATCGGCCAGCACCTCGTCGGGCTGCACCGCCGCCGCAGGCATCGCCGCAAGGCCAAGCACCAGCGCCAGGGCCAGGCGGTAGGGTGCGTGCTTGCACGCACCGCTGGGGCGCGCGCTCATTCCGCCGGCACTCCCGCCGCCGGCACCCGCCGCGTCCCTGCCGCCACCCGCCAGCGCCGATCCGACAGGCTCAGCAGCCCGCCCAGCGCCATCATCCCGGCCCCCAGCCACAGCCAGTCGGCAAAGGGCTTGACATAGCCCCGGACCGCCCAGCCGCCGCCGGCCTGCGCATCGCCGATCACCAGGTACAGGTCGCGCGTCAGCCCGTTGTCGATCGCCGCCTCGGTCGTGGGCATCGCCGCCACCGGGTAGAGCCGCTTTTCCGGGCGCAGCAGTGCCACCACCGCGCCGTCGCGGCGCGCGGTCATCGTCGCCATGGTCGAGAGGTAGTTGGGACCCTGCACCTCCTCAACCCCATCGAGCGTGATCTCGTACGGGCCCACCGGCCAGGTCTCGCCCAGCTGCGCCACGCGGATGTCCTCGATGCTCCAGGCATTGACCGCGGCGACGGCAAAGACCGTCACCCCGAACCCGGCATGCGCCGTGGCCCTGCCCCAGTCCGCCCGCGGCAGCCCGGCCAGCCGGCGCCGCGCCAGAACCTCCGCCACTGCGCCGAACACCACCCAGGCGCCGAGACCCAAGCCCAGCGGCCCCAGCGCCGAACGCCCGGTCTGCACCGCGAAGGCCAGCGCCATCAGCGCCAGCGCCAGCGCCGCCGCCGGCATGAGCGCGCGCCACACCCGCCCCGAGCCGCGCTTCCAGGCCAGCATCGCGCCGAAGGGCAGGATCAGCGCGAGGACCACCATGAATGGCGTGAAGGCGCGGTTGAAGAACGGCTCGCCCACCGAGACCTTCGCGCCCCAGCCGATTTCGGCGATCAAGGGCCAGAGCGTGCCCACGAAAACGACGAAACAGGCGACCGAAAGCAGCAGGTTGTTGGCCACCAGCGCGCCCTCGCGCGACAGGGGCGCGAAGACGCCCTTCGCCTCCAGCGCCCCGGCGCGGACCGCGAACAGGCTCAGCGCGCCGCCGACGAAGACGCCCAGGATCATCAGGATGAACACCCCGCGCTCGGGGTCATTGGCAAAGGCATGGACCGAGGTGATCACCCCCGACCGAACCAGGAAGGTGCCGACCAGCGAAAAACCGAAGGCCATGATCGCCAGCAGGATGGTCCAGGCCTTCAGCGCCTCGCGCTTTTCCACCACCACAGCGGAATGCAGCAGCGCCGCGGCGATCAGCCAGGGCATGAACGAGGCGTTTTCCACCGGGTCCCAGTACCAGAACCCGCCCCAGCCCAGTTCGTAATAGGCCCACCACGACCCCAGCGCGATGCCCACTGTCAGAAACACCCAGGACACCAGCGTCCAGGGCCGCACCCAGCGCGCCCAGGCGGCATCGACCCGCCCCTCGATCAGCGCCGCCACCGCGAAGGCAAAGGACATCGAGAGCCCGACATAGCCGAGGTACAGGAACGGCGGATGGATCGCGAGGCCCACGTCCTGCAACAGCGGGTTCAGGTCGCGCCCGTCGAAGGGCGGCACCGCCAGCCGCAGGAACGGGTTCGAGGTCAAGAGCAGGAAGGCCAGGAACGCCACCCCCACCGCGCCCTGCACCGCCAGCACCCGCGCCTTGAGCCGCACCGGCAGCCCGCCGCCGAACCATGCCGCCGAGGCGCCAAAGATCGCCAGGATCAACACCCACAAGAGCAGCGAGCCCTCGTGGTTGCCCCAGACGCCGGTGACCTTGTAGAGCATCGGTTTCAGGGTGTGGGAATTCTCCATCACCAGCTTCAGCGAGAAGTCGGAGGACACGAAACCCCAGGTCAGCGCCGCAAAGGACAGGCCGACCAGCACCACCTGCGCCGTCGCCGCAGGCACCGCCACCGCCATCCAGGCGGCCCAGTTCATCTGTGCGCCCAGCAGCGGCACCGTGGCCTGCACCAGCGCCACCATCAGCGCCAGCACCAAAGCGAAATGCCCAAGCTCGACGATCATGCGGGCTCCCCTGCCGGACCGCGCGGACCATAGCCCGCCCGCCCCCCCGGCGCCACCTCCGCGCCCCTGACTAAGGCGTGACCTGGCGCCGCCCCGCCCGCCGCGTGGACAGGAGCAGGTTGGTCTCCGAGGTCGTCACCCCCTCGATCTCGCGGATGCGGAAGATTGTGGCATCAAGCTCGGCCAGCGTCTGGGCCCCCAGTTCGGCGATCAGGTCCCACTTGCCGTTCGTCGGATGCACCACCTGCACCGCGGGCAGTCCCGCCAGCCGGCCCATGATCCGCTCCGCCCCCCGCCCCTCGATCCCGATCAGCATCAGGGCGCGCACCGGCGCGGCCGCGATCTCGGCCCGCGTCACCACGGTGAACCCCGCGATCTCGCCCTTCGACCGAAGCCGTTCCAGCCGCACCCGCACCGTGGCCCGCGCCACGCCCAGGCGCGCCGCCAGCTCGCTCAGACCCGCCCGTCCGTCGCGGCGCAGCTCCGCCACCAGCCGTTGGTCCAGGTCGTCCATTCCGGTCAATCTCCCCGTCCGTTCCGGCATTCCACTGCGCGAAACGGACAGGAATGTCACGCCTTCCGGCAGGGCCACGGGCTAGAGTCCTTCCACCCCGGGCTTCATCCTTGCCCAAATACCCCGGGGCGGCCAATGGTTCGCCATTGGTCCGAGAACCAATGGCCGCGGGCAACGCCCCGGGTCTCTCCACCCGCACGAAAGGATTGATCCCATGCCCCGCATCCTTCTCCTCGGCGCCCCCGTCGACAGCGGCCAGCGCCGCGCCGGCTGCCTGATGGGCCCCGCCGCCTACCGTGTCGCCGGCATTGCCCGCGAGATCGCGTCCGAGAACCACAGCGTCACCGACGCCGGCGACCTCGCCCTCGGCGCCTTGCCCGAAGCCACCAGCGACAACCCCGCCGTCCATTCCCTGCCCGAGACGCTGGCCTGGACCGCGCTTCTCGCCGACAAGGTGGATGACGCTCTCTGCGAAGGTTTCCTTCCGATCATCATGGGCGGCGACCACTCGCTGGCGCTCGGCTCGGTCGCCGGCGCCGCAGCCTTTGCCGAACGACAGGGCCGGCCGCTCTTCGTCCTCTGGCTCGACGCGCATTCCGACTTCCATACCTCCCGCTCGACGACCTCCGGCAACCTGCACGGCACACCTTTGGCCTACATTGCCGGCAGGGAAGGCTTCGACGCCTTCCCGCCCTTCCCCGCCCCGGTGCCGCCGGACCGCATCTGCCTCTACGGCATCCGCTCGGTTGACCCCGCCGAGCAGGCCGCGCTGCAACGGGCCGACATCGCCATCAACGACATGCGCGTGCTGGACGAACACGGCATCGTCGCCCCCCTCCGCCGCTTCCTCGCCAAGGTCGCGAACGCCCAGGGCCTGCTGCACGTCTCGCTCGACGTCGATTTCCTCGACCCCACCATCGCCCCCGGCGTCGGCACCACCGTGCCCGGCGGCACCACCTTCCGCGAGGCGCACCTGGTGATGGAACTGCTGCACGAAAGCGGACTTGTCACCTCGCTCGACCTCGTGGAACTGAACCCGTTCCTCGACGACCGCGGCATGACCGCGCGGCTGATGGTGGACCTTGTCGGCTCGCTGATGGGCAAGAAGGTCTTCGACCGCCCGACGCGGAGCAAGTGATGACCCGCCGCAACCTGCTGCAGGCGCCCGAGGCGGTGGTCATGATCCGGCCGCACGCCTTCCGCTCCAACCCGGAAACCGCCGCCGACAACGCTTTCCAGCGTCAGAGCGGCACAGACATCGCCCCCCGGGCGCGGGACGAGGTCGATCAGGCGGTGGCCGACCTGCGGGCGCAGGGCACCACCGTGCATGTCTTCGACGACGACGGCAGCCGCGACACGCCCGACAGCGTGTTTCCCAACAACTGGTTTTCCACCCACGTCGGCGGCCATGTCGCGATCTACCCGATGCATGTCCCCAGCCGTCGCCGCGAACGCCGTGCCGACGTGATCGAGATGCTGAAATCCCGCTACAGGGTGCAGGACGTGATCGACTATTCCGGGCTGGAGGCCGACGGCATCGCCCTGGAAGGCACCGGCGCCATGGTGCTCGATCACGTCGGGCGCATTGCCTATGCGGTGCGCTCCAACCGCGCCGATCCGGTGGCGCTGGAACGTTTCTGCACTCACTTCGGCTATGAACCGATGGTGTTCGAGGCCCGCGACCCCGAGGGCCGCGAGATTTACCACACCAATGTGCTGATGTGCATCGGCACCGATCTTGCCCTGATTGGCCTCTCCGCCATCGTCGATCCGGCCCGCAGGGCGGAGATCGCCGAACGCCTGACCGAAGGCGGGCGCGAGGTCATCGACCTGTCACCCGCGGAAATCGCCGGTTTCGCCGGCAATGCCATCGAACTCAGCGGCCATGCCGGCCGCTACCTCGCCCTGTCGCAGACCGCGCACGACAGCCTGACCCCGACAAACCTGGCCCGGATCGCGGCGCTTCTGCCGCTGGTGCCGCTGGCAGTGCCCACAATCGAACTCGCCGGAGGCTCGGTGCGCTGCATGATCGCGGGCATTCACCTCACACCGCGCCGGCAAGGAGCCTGACATGGCGCTGAACCTCGTCCCCTTCCTGTCCGTCGACGCGATGATGAAGCTCGTCAACCGGATCGGCATCGAGACCGTGCTGACCGACCTCGCCGCCGAGATCGAGGCCGACTTCCGTCGCTGGCCGCGGTTCGACAAGACGCCGCGGATCGCCTCGCATTCCGACGTCGGCGTGATCGAACTGATGCCCACCTCGGACGGCGAAACCTATGGCTTCAAATATGTGAACGGCCATCCCGCCAACATGAAGCGCGGGCTGCAAACCGTCACCGCCTTCGGCCTCCTGGCCGATGTCGCCACGGGCTACCCGGTGCTGCTGTCGGAAATGACCATCCTGACGGCGCTCAGGACCGCCGCCTCCTCCGCCATGGCCGCGAAATGGCTGGCGCCGCCCACCGCCACCATGGCGATCATCGGCAACGGCGCCCAGGCCGAGTTTCAGGCTCTGGCCTTCAAGGCCGTCTGCGGCGTGAGCGAGGTCCGGCTCTACGACATTGACCCGGCGGCGACGGAAAAATGCACCCGCAACCTCGCCGGCCGCGGCCTGACCGTGGTGCCCTGCCGCACCGCCGAGGAGGCGATCCTTGGCGCCGGCATCATCACCACGGTCACCGCCGACAAGGCCTATGCCACGATCCTGACCGACAACATGGTCGGCGCCGGCGTCCATCTGAACGCCGTGGGCGGCGACTGCCCGGGCAAGACGGAACTGGCCGCAGCGATCCTGCACCGCGCCGCGATCTTCACCGAATACACGCCGCAGACCCGGATCGAGGGCGAGATCCAGCAGCTGGCCCCCGACCACCCTGTGACCGAGCTTTGGCAGGTCATCACCGGCGCCGCCCCCGGCCGCACCGCCGCCTCGCAGGTCACCCTCTTCGACAGCGTCGGCTTCGCCATCGAGGACTTCGCCGCGCTGCGCTACGTCCTCCGCGCGATGCAGGGCACCGGCCTCGCGCTCGACCTCGACATGATCGCCGACCCCGACGACCCGCGCGACCTCTACGGAATGCTCCTGCGCGGGGCGCCTGTCCCGTAGGTTGCGCTTCGGCGCACCTTCCGTCGGCCCGTTCGTCGGCCCGTTCGTCGGGACGAATGCCCGACAGAAACCCGACAGAAACCCGACAGCCCTCAGTGCAGCCGGAACTCACCCTTCACCTGCCGCCATTCACCCGGCGAGATCAGCTTGCGGTGGGTGAACCGCACCGAATGCAGCGGGCCCTCGATCGTCTCCTGCCAGTATTCGATGAACTTGAAGAGCCGCGGATAGTCCGGCGCCAGATCGTAGTCCTGCCAGACGAAAGTATTGAGAACGCTGCGATAATCCGGCATCCGATAGATCATCTCGGCGGTCGTCAGGCCGTAGCCCTTGAGCATCAGTTCGGTTTCGGTATGCGCCATGGCTTACCCCGTGATTGCCCCCGCCACCACATTGAGCGATGATTCGGGTTTAATTTCAACGAAAACAAGGTGCTGACAGGCCTGTGCGGTGGCAGCCAGAAGCTGGCCGGCGCGCTTCCTTGCCGCAAGGACTTGCGTCCGCTATAACGCGCGCCACAATATCCGGCGCTCTGGCGCCAGAGGACCTGGCACATGAGCGACACCCCGGAAGACATGGACACGGCAGGGAAAATCCCGGCCCACGGTCCCCAGATCGACATCGCGGCCGAGATGAAGACCGCCTATCTCGACTACGCGATGAGCGTCATCGTGTCGCGCGCGATCCCCGACCTGCGCGACGGCCTGAAGCCCGTGCACCGGCGGATCCTCTATGCCATGCACGAGACCTCGAACACCCACGACAAGCCGTACCGCAAGTCGGCGCGGCCGGTCGGCGACGTCATGGGGAAATACCACCCGCATGGCGACAGCGCCATCTACGACGCCCTGGTACGGATGGCGCAGCCGTTCAGCATGGGCCTGAAACTCCTTGACGGACAAGGAAACTTCGGCTCGCTCGACGGCGACAACCCGGCCGCCATGCGCTACACCGAGGTGCGCATGGACAAGCCGGCGGCCTTCCTTCTGGCCGACATCGACAAGGACACGGTCGATTTCCAGGACAACTACGACGGCAAGGACCGCGAACCCAAGGTGCTTCCGGCGCGCTTCCCCAACATGCTGGTCAACGGCGCCGGCGGCATCGCCGTCGGCATGGCGACCAACATCCCGCCGCACAACCTGGGCGAAGTGATCGACGGCACGCTGGCGCTGATCGACAACCCCGACCTGTCCTCCGAGCGGCTGATGGAGATCATCCCCGCGCCCGACTTTCCCACCGGCGGCCTGATCCTCGGCCGCTCCGGCGCCCGCAAGGCCTATCTCGAAGGCCGCGGCTCGGTCATCATCCGCGCCAGGACGCACATGGAAGAGGTCCGCGGCCGCACCGCGATCATCGTCGACGAGATCCCCTACCAGGTGAACAAGGCGCTGATGGTCGAGCGCATCGCCGACGTGGTGAAGGAAAAGCGGATCGAGGGCATCGCCGCGGTCTTCGACGAAAGCGACAAGGGCGGCGTGCGGGTCGTGATCGAACTCAAGCGCGACGCGACACCGGACGTGGTGCTGAACCAGCTCTGGCGCTTCACCACCCTGCAGGTGTCCTTCGGCTGCAACATGCTGGCCTTGAACGGCGGCCGACCGGAACAGCTGGCCCTGCGCGATTTCCTCACACATTTCATCAGCTTCCGCGAGGAAGTTGTGACCCGCCGCACGGCGCACGAGCTGATGAAGACGCGCGAGCGCAGCCACATCCTCTGCGGTCTGGCGGTCGCCGTCTCGAACGTGGACGAGGTCGTGCGCACCATCCGCGCCTCGGCCGATGCCGCCGAAGCGCGCGAGCGGCTGATGCAACGCCGCTGGCCAGCCACCGGGATCCTGCCCTATCTCAAGCTGATCGACGACCCCACCCACCCGGTGAACGACGACGGCAGCTACAACCTGTCGGATGCCCAGGTCCGCGCCATCCTGGAGCTGCGCCTGCAGCGCCTCACCGCGCTGGGGGTCAAGGAAGTCACCGACGAACTCGAGGAGCTTGCCTCGCGGATCAAGGACTTCCTCGACATCCTCGGCTCACGCGAGCGGATCATGGCGATCATTTCCGGCGAGCTGCGCGAGGTGAAGTCCCTGTTCGCCATCCCCCGCCGCTCCGAGATTGCCGAATGGGAGGGCGATCTCGAGGACGAGGACCTGATCGAACGCGAGGACATGGTCGTCACCATCACCTCCGGCGGCTACATCAAGCGCACCCCGCTTGCCGAATTCCGCAGCCAGAACCGCGGCGGCAAGGGCCTTGCGGCGATGGAGACGAAGCAGGATGACGTGGTGACGACGCTCTTCGTCGCCAATACCCACACGGCACTTCTGTTCTTCACCACCGACGGCATGGTCTACACGCTGAAATGCTGGCGCCTGCCGCTGGCGGGGCGGACGGCCAAGGGCAAGGCCATGGTCAACATCCTGCCCATCGGCCAGGGCGTTTCCATCGCGGCCCTGATGCCCATCGACGTGCCCGAGGAGGAATGGGACGCGCTGCAGGTGTTCTTCGCCACCTCCGACGGCGACGTGCGGCGCAACGCGCTCAGCGATTTCACCAACGTCAAGCGCAACGGCAAGATCGCGATGAACCTGCCCGAGGGCGTGAGCCTGGTGAACGTGCGCATCTGCGACGAGACCGACGACATCCTTCTGGTCACCCACCTCGGCCGCGCGATCCGCTTCCAGACCACCGAGGTGCGGGTCTTCAAGGGCCGCGACTCAACGGGCGTGCGCGGGGTGCGGCTGGCCGAGGGCGACCGCGTGGTTTCGATGGCGGTGATCCGCCATTTCGACGCCGACCCGGCCGAACGCGCGGCCTACCTCAAGCAGCGTCGGCTGATGGCGGGACTGACGGAAGAGGAGGCCGCGGACGAGGAAGAAGAGGATGTGGCCGAGGGCCAGCTGTCGCCCGATCGCTATGCCGAGATGTCGGCGGCCGAGGACCTGATCCTGACCGTGACCAAGGGCGGGTCGGGCAAGCTGTCGTCGGCGCACGACTACCCGGTGCGCGGCCGCGGCGGCCAGGGGGTCAAGGCGATCTCGCCCGGCCCGCGCGGCGGCCGCATCGTCGCCGCCTTCCCGGTGGAAATGTCCGACCAGATCATGCTCGCCACCTCCGCCGGTCAGTCGATCCGGGTGCCGGTGGACCAGATCAGCTTCCGCTCCCGCGCCGCGGGGGGGGTGCGGGTCTTCGACGTCGGCGCCGACGAGGACGTGGTCTCGGTGGCGCGGATCGCCGAACAGGGCGATGCGTGACGTGCTCGCGGCGTGCCTGCGCGCGCAGGTGTCGCGCGGCGGAACGGTCACCTACGGCGCGCTGGCGCGCGAGCTCGGGCTGCGCATGGCGGACATTACCGCGGCACTCGAGGTGCTGATGGCGGAAGACGCGGCGGCCGGACGGCCCTTCCTGGCCGCCGTCTGCGAAGGCCGGCTCACGCACGGCCTGCCCGCGCGCGGATTCTATGTTGCTGCGGCTGCGCTTGGCCGCTTCCCGCCCGGAACGGACCCGGCAGCCTTCGCGGCCGCGGAACGCGCGGCGCTGCGCGCTTAACCAATTGTCAAGATTACCCTTTCGTTAACGCCCCCAGCCGTGGCATGACCTCGCTCGCGGCCAGATGGAACCGCCTGCGCCAGAACGGCGCGCCTTTCCCACCGCCCAAACTCCCGAGGTTCCCCATGCGCCGCGCCCTCGCGCTCGCCGCCCTGCTTCTGCCTGCCGCCGCCCTGGCCTCCGATTCCGGCATCGGTCTGAACTTTGCCGAGGCGACGGCCTTCGCCGTCCATGACGACATCGAGACCCGGGCCGCGGGCACCTTGACCGGCGATTTCCGCATCACCGGGTCGCACGGGTTGCAGCTCGACCTCGCGCTGACCGACGGTGCCTCCGGGCTGGTCGGCCAGATCGACGCCCACCTCTATATGGCGCCGCAGGCGGACCGCAAATACGGCCTGTTCCTGTCGCTCGTCGATGTGGACGGCCGCGAGGCGACGGTGGCCATGGCGGGGGTGGAAGGGATGGTGGAGCTTGCCCCCGGCACGGTCTTCTCCGGCCGTGCCGCGCTCGGCTACGCCCGGCCGCAGGCGCTTGATTTCATTGCCGTGTCCGGGCGTCTCGACCATGCGGTGACGGACAGCCTCTCGGTCTTCGCCGAATTCGGCCTCGCGGAGATCGACGAGGAGGCGCTGCGCGCCGTCACCCGGCAAGGCCGCGCCGGGATCGTCTGGGAGCCCGCCGGACGGCCCTTCGCCCTCACCCTCGCCGTCGCCCGCGACAGCATCGGCGGCCGCGACGCCCGGCCCGCCGAAACGCGCGCCGAACTGGGCCTGAGCTTCCGCTTCGGTGCCACGGGCGGCGCCCGCCGGCCGGTTCTCGAGCGCCCCTTCCCGTCGCCGCAACCGTTCGCCCCGCTGATCGCCGCCGGCCTCTTCTGACCCCGCCTTCCCCTCCGCCCGCGCCCGGGCTACAGCGGCACCATGACCGATACGCTCCACATTGTCGGCGGCGGCATGGCGGGGGCCGAGGCCGCCTGGCAGGCGGCGCAGATGGGCGTGGCCGTGGTGATCCACGAGATGCGCCCGAAAGTCGGCACCTTCGCCCACCGTACCGGCGATCTGGCCGAGATGGTCTGCTCCAACTCCTTCCGCTCCGACGACCACGAACGCAACGCGGTCGGGCAGCTGCACTGGGAGATGGACGCGGCCCGGGGCCTGATCATCCGCACGGCCCGCGCGCACCGGCTACCGGCCGGCGGTGCGCTGGCCGTGGACCGCGACCCCTTCGCCGCCGCCGTCACCGCCGCGCTGCGCGCGCATCCGCTGATTTCCGTTGTCGAGGAAGAAGTTGCCGAGCTTCCTTCAGACCGGCAGTGGATCATCGCCACCGGCCCCCTGACCTCCGGCGCATTGGCCGAAAGCATCCGCACTGCCACCGGGGCCGATCACCTCGCCTTCTTCGACGCCATCGCCCCCATCGTCCACGCCGATACGATCGACATGGGGCTGGCCTGGAAGCAGTCGCGCTACGACAAGGGCGAGACCGAGGCGGAGCAGAAGGCCTACATCAACTGCCCGATGACCCGCGAGGACTACGAGGGCTTCATCGACGCCCTGCTCGCGGCGCCCAAGACCGAGTTTCACGCGGGCGAGACCGCCGGCTACTTCGACGGCTGCTTGCCGATCGAGGTGATGGCCGAGCGCGGCCGCGAGACGCTGCGCCACGGCCCGATGAAGCCGGTGGGCCTGACCGATCCGCGGGGGCCGAAGCCGCATGCGGTGGTACAGCTTCGTCAGGACAACGCGCTGGGCACGCTTTACAACATCGTGGGTTTCCAGACCAAGATGAAGCACGCGGCACAGGTGGAGGTTTTCCGCAGGATTCCAGGGCTTTCCGGGGCATCCTTCGCGCGGCTTGGCGGCATCCACCGCAACACCTTCATCAATTCGCCGCGGCTTCTGGACAGCCAGATGCGGCTGAAATCCCGCCCGAACATCCGCTTTGCGGGCCAGATCACCGGGGTCGAGGGCTATGTCGAATCCGCCGCCATGGGGCTTCTGGCCGGCCGCATGGCCGCGGCCGACATTCTCGGCCGCCGGATCGATGCGCCGCCGCCCGAGACCGCCATGGGCGCGCTCGTGGCGCATATCACCGGCGGGGCGGATGCGAAGACGTTCCAGCCGATGAACGTGAATTTCGGCCTGTTCCCGCCGATTGACGCGCGCGGCGGCCGCAAGGGGCGCAAGGACCGCTACCTCGCCTACACCGACCGCGCCAAGGCGGCGTTCCGCGCGTGGCTCGGGTAACCCGCTTCGCACCCTCGCCTACCGGGCCCCTGCACCTTGGTCATGCCTATGCGGCGCTGGTGGCGGCGGCGCGCGGCGACCGCTTCCTGCTGCGCATCGAGGACATCGACCGCAGCCGCTGCCGGCCGGAATGGGAGGCCGCGATCCTCGACGACCTGCGCTGGCTCGGATTGGTCTGGGAGGAACCCGTCTTGCGCCAGTCCGCCCGCGGCGCGGCCTATTCCGGGGCGCTGTCCCGGCTGGAGACGATGGGCCTGACCTATCGCTGCACCTGCTCCCGAGGCGACATCCGCGCCGCGCTGTCAGCGCCGCAGGAAGGTGTGGACGGCCCGGTCTACCCCGGAACCTGCCGTGGCAAGGGACATGCGGAGGGGGCCGTCAGGCTCGACATGGGTGCGGCGATGGCGCGCCTGGGCGAGGTTGCCTTTGCCGAGACCGGCACGTTGCCGGGGGTCTACCGAGCCGACGCGGCGCGCATGGCTACCCTGGCGGGAGATGTGGTTCTGGCCCGCAAGGGCTGGGGCTCCAGCTACCACCTTGCGGTGACCGTGGACGACGCGGCGCAGGGCATCACCGAGGTTACCCGCGGCGAAGACCTGCGGGAGGCGACCTTCGTCCATGTCGTGCTTCAGAAACTGCTCGAACTTCCAGCGCCAAGCTACTACCACCACAGGCTTATCCGCGACAACGACGGCAAGCGTCTGGCCAAGCGCGACGACGCCCGGGCGCTGGCGAGGTACCGCGCAGAGGGGGCAACTCCCGCCGATATCCGGCGGCTGGTCGGGCTTTGATCCACCCGCGCCCCGGACTTGATACGGGGCCCCGTTGGACCCGCGAGGCCCCGGATACAGTCCGGGGCGGGGATTCACCGTGCGGCGCCCACAGCTCCACC
>JANOGU010000136.1:0-4136 GCA_031406135.1 Rhodobacterales bacterium | reverse complement strand
AGCTTTTCGTACAGAAAATCGATTAATACTTTTAATTTTCTAGTTTTCAAAAATTAAGCGTCGCGGTCGGCAGATGCCCCCAGAGGTTCCACTGGAAGAACGGCAGAAGATAACCCGAAACCAACGTGACATGCGGCATGGCCCGGAACACCAATGCCACGATCAGGACCCAGAACACATATCGGTAGCCTGACCGCGCTAGCGCATAGCCGCCAAGCGTGCCGAAAGTCAGCGAGATGGTGACGACTGACACGACCACGATCAGCGTGTTCAGCCCCGCCCGCCAGAATTCATTCGTGACCCAGGCCCCGTGATAACCCTGCCCGGTAAAGGCCCCGCCGGTTTCGGTCCGGGTCATCGGGCCGGTCAGGGCATTGGTCCAATCCGCCTTCGAAAAGAAGTCACCCTCGACCTTGAAGCTGCCCCAGAGGGTCCACAGGAATGGGAAGGCCGCGACAATAATCCAGACGATCAGGAACCCCACCAGCATGGCCTGCAGCGGCAGCGACCGGCGGTCAGCGACATTGGTTGTCATGATGCGGTCCTTCCAAAGGATTTCCAGGTGCGGACGATCACGGGCGACAAAAGGACCACGACACCAAGGATGGTCAGCACGGAAGTTGCCGCCGCAGAGGACAAAAGCCGGTTGGTGGCGCTGAGATCGGAATAGATGAAGTAGCTCAGGCTCTGCGCATGGGCCCCGCCGTTGAAGCTGACGATCGGCTCGAACACCCGGAAATTATCCATGATCTTGATCAGCAAAAGGAACGTGGTCAGCGGCAAGAGATGCGGGACGATGACGAACCGCAGCCGCTGCCAACGCGTCGCGCCGTCGATCATGGCCGACTCCAGCGTGTCCTGCGGCACGGTCTGCAGGCCCGCGTAATAGACGACAAAGGCGAAGGGCGCAGTGGACCAGACACCATAGACGATCAGCATGGCCCACATCATCGGTGTCGAGGCCTTGACCGACAGGTCAGGGTCGCCCAAGAGCGACTGGATCGCCACCCCAAGTATGCCGCGTGCATCCACCATCCAGAACAAGATCAGCGCACCCACCAAGGGCGTCACGATCATCGGCAAAAGCGAAAAGAAGATTGCGGGACCCCGTAAAAAACGCGGAATGGCGTTCACCGCCAGCGCGATGCTGAACCCCAAAATGATGGCAAGCGGCGTGACCAGCGCCGTATAGGTCAGCGTGAATGTCAACGCCCCGTAGAAGGGCAGGTTCAAGACCTGCTTGAAAAAATCTGCGACTCCGGTTGCCGACGACCAGATCGTGCCGATCTCGGACAGGGCAAGATGATTGCGGTCGGCATAGATGTCGGTGCCGACAAAGCGCCCCATCGGCGCTGCCTCGCGCAAGGCGGCTGTTGCCTCTACGTCAACGATGGTGGACTTCTTGCACCCGAACACGTCGCAATTCTCGACCTCGCGGATGACCTGCTCATGCGGGGCGAAAACCGACTGAAGCAGGACCGAGACGATCGGCATGGCGATGAACAACAGCATCGCCAAAGCCGACGGCAGGATGAACCACAGAAAGGTCTTGTGCTTCATGGTGGCCCTTCATGCGAAGATGATCGCGGCATACCGCGCCGCTGGGCGCGATGGTTGAGGCGGGGTGCGGTTGGAAAGGGGCCGACAGCGCGCAAGTGGCGCCGTCGGCCTTGTTGCAGCTTACTTCAGGAAGCCGCCTTCTTTAGCGGCGGCTATGTAGGCTGCTTCGATGTCAGCCAGCGCAGTGGCCGCATCTTCCTTGCCGGTCAGGAAGTCGGCAAGATTACCGTCTGCCGCCATGTGCATGGCCCCCATGTAGGGTTCCATCGGGTAGGACGGGGCACCTCCGGCGATGCTTTCGGCTACGCCTTGGGCAGCGGCCGTTGGTTGATAGCCTTCGATCATCCAGACCGCCTGACCCATCGTGTCCGCAGTCAGGATCGAGGGCGCGATTCCGGCCTTCATCGCCATGAAGGTTGCGGCGGCGTCTTCGTCCGAGACGTTGGCTGCAACCGTCCAGCCATCCCACCACAAGGTCGTCGCCGGGAAGGCATTGCCACCCGCCGACGGGGTCGCCGCCGCCACGGTGTTTTCCGCAACGCCCGGAGCGGAATCCTTGCCATCCAACAACACTTCGGCGCGCGAGCCCCAGAGGGTCATGATCGCGCAGTTGCCTGCTTCCCATTCGGCAGTTGCGGCATTGGAATCGAAGGTCAGGAAATCGGGGTTCATGTAACCCGTAAGCGCCTTCATCATCTCCAGCGCGGCCACGCCCTTTTCGTTGTTCACCGCAGGCTCGGCGCTGCCCGGCTTGAAGAATTCACCACCCATGCCGAGGTACATGTTGACGAATTCCTCGCCGAGGTTCCAGCCCACGCCATAGGTCGAGCAGAACGGGGACGCCATCCCGCCAGCCCGAACCTTTTCGGCAGCGGCCAGCAATTCTTCATAGGTCTTGGGGGCTGCAACACCGGCTGTTTCCAGCACGTCCTTGCGATAGAACATGTGCTGGGCATTGGCCATGAAGGCAACCGCCATCACCTTGCCGTCGATCGTGATCAACTGACCCTTCGGAATGTCGGAGCCATGAGCGGCGATCAGGTCGTCCAGCGGGCGAAGCAAGCCTGCGCTCATCAAGGGCACGATCGAAGACGAAGCGACAACGGCGCTGGAATACTCGGCCGGGTTCGCGGTCATGCCCGGCGCGCTCAGCTTTTCATGGTCCTTGGTCAGGTTTGCCTTGACCTCGACAGTACCGGTTGCGCAGGCCGCAGCCGCGTCGGAAACGGTGTGGATGGCCGGAAAATCATTGCCGACGATCGAAACCTTGCCGGCCGTGATCCCGCAATCAGCGTAAGCAGCACCAGCAAGCATAGTGGTGCCCAGTAGGCTGGACAGGGCAAGGCCCCGGATAGACGTTGTCATTCTGATCTCCCTGTTCGGCCCGCAAGCATTGCGGGAATCACCGCTGTGTTCGCGGCATAAAAGAAGATAAAAGCCGATTGCAAGCGTATGCAACAGTTTTCTTGCATACGCTTGCAGAATCCTCCATCAAAGGGAAAATCAGCCTTGCCACGAGGGGTGCACCATATGCTGAGTGATGGTTTCGATGCCGAAGCAACGCCAGACGCACAGTTCCGTACGCAGGTTCATCTCCTGTTATGCCGCTTGGCCGAAGCCGGAGCATCTGGTCTTGAAGCCGCGCTGAACACCCTTGCAGCACCAGACTGCGCATGGCGCGCCGCGCATCCGATGAACGAGGTGCGAGGCACGGCGGCTGCCGCAGTCCGGATTTGGTCACCGCTCTTCGAGGCCTTTCCGGATTTGGAACGCCGCGACACGATCTTCGTTGCTGGGCGCTATCAGGCAAAGACCTTTGTCGCGGCGACAGGCCATTATTGCGGCACGATGAAGGGTGACTGGCTGGGAATCCCAGCGACCGGCAAGACAGTTTCCCTGCGCTACGGTGAGGTCTGGCAGATCAACGATGATGGCCGTGTCGTGCAGGCCAATCTCCTTTGGGATGTCCTTGACGTCATGCGACAGGCTGGTGTCTGGCCGCTCGCTCCCTCGCTTGGGGTAGAAAGTATGTGGCCAGGGCCGCTGACGGCCGACGGCGTGCGCCTGTTGTCGTCCGCTGCCGCAGATGGCGTTGCAAGCCTGGAACAGACCCTGCAGATGCACAAAACCCTGTTGGAGTTCGATGACCTTGGCAACCTGTCGCGCGATGCATTGATCGCCATGCCACAACGCGACCACTGGCATCCCAGAATGATATGGTATGGCCCGGCGGGCATTGGCACGACGCGCGGCCTTGACGGCTTCGTTGATGGCCACCAATTGCCCTTTCGCATCGCATTTCACCGCCCCCAAGGCAGCTTGGCAGAGGTTATGGCGGAACGTACCCGCATGGGTGCGGGGCATTACATCCGCATCGGTGACGGCCCCTATTCCGTCACCGGGGGCTGGCCGTCGGTCTATGCCATGCACAGGGGGGGCGGATTCTGCGGTATGCCTGCCAGCGGCAAGCCCGTCTTCATGCGGGTCATGGATTTCTACCTTCATCACCAGGGCCTGATCCGCGAGAACTGGGTGCCGATCGACATGTTGCACCTGTTCGGCCAGATGGGTGTCGA
>JANOGU010000131.1:0-3154 GCA_031406135.1 Rhodobacterales bacterium | reverse complement strand
ATGGGGTCAATTGTGGGGTTCAAGCTCACGATCGACCCGCTGGCGCCGCGCTTGTTCGGGCAGTTGGCCGCCGGTCTGTCCTGTGACCGGAGGGTGCCATGAAGCCCCGGGGCTCCGGCCACAGCTCCCGCGAAGTGGCTTCGAATGCGTGCTGGTCGCTTTCCAGGTAGCGCGCGAGGATTTCGTGGAAGACGTGGCGCATGGTCAGGCCCTCTCCGGCAGGACGTTGACCGGGGTGAGCTGGCCGATCTCGATGGTGCCGGCGGGTGCGGCGGCGATGTGGCCCTGGTCCAAGGCGAGGCCGCCGATGCCGACGATCAGGGCGGCGAGCACTGCCGGGAGTGTGCCGCGGTATCCGTAAAGGTTGCTGCTGTTCATGACCCTGTCCTCACTCTGTTCAGCCATTCGGTTTTCCGTGGTGGCTACTTTGGAGGGGTGGTCGTGTCTGAACAAACCGCCTTTCTGAAGCTCCCTTAAGGTTTTATGAAGGGGTCAGACCCCTTCATTTATGCTGTTGCAGAGAGGGTTCTGGGGGGATTAGCCATGAAAACGGGCCTTTTCCATACTCGCATCGCCTCGCTTGTCACGCTGCTTGCCGTAGCGCCGACGGCACTGGGCGATTCGACGTCCTGCCAAACGGACTTTCGCGACACGACGCCAGCCGAGCGTTCGCAAGTTACGGCCGTGCTCAAGACCATGCAAAGCGCGCTGCCGCCGGCGCCCGAAGGCTGGATCATCGTCGTCGATCCGGCGAACGAGATCAGCGTTCCAGGCAGGACTTGCATGGACAAGGACACGGAGAAGACTCCGTGGAATTACGGATTCACGCGCACGTACAAGCAGGTCGAGGGCGTAGAAGCACGCGGGAAGCTCATCGAGGACCGGGTAGCAAGCCATCAGTCCGCGATGGAGCGGGTGAAGCCGCGACTCGACGCCGCGCAGGCGAAGTACCAGAAGATCACGGACCAGATAAACGCGCTGATCCAGAAGAAAGACTACGCGGGCGCAGAGAAACTCGCTCCGCAGCTGAGGGCGGCGGAGAAGGAGTACGAGGCGATCCTCAACGAGGTCAACGACCCTGCGGCGGCGGCGGCCACCGACAAGGAGGTCAACCGGGACTTCGAGATGTCGATCAGCGTGTACGCGAATCCTCGCCTGGTGTCCGTCGGCGAAGGAGCCAAGGCCATCGTGCCGCCCGCTCGCGCGAAATCGGCGCAGCGCTGGCACGTCGAGAGTGAACAAGAAAGCGTCGACCATGCGCTTTACCTGTTCGGCGCGTGGACCGCAGACGCAAGCGGCAAATGGCGCGGCGGGATTCGCGCTGGCGCTCCGCCTGTGGCGGCGCACGCGATCTCGGTTCTCGTGAGCGGCGACCCGGCGCGGGTCACGAGCACGATCCCGACGATCAAGTTCCCGACCTTCGAGGCGGCGGTCAGGTAAAAGGGGACGCTCCCCGATTATTCGCGCTTGCAGCCCGCTGTCGTGCAGTTGGGCGCGCTGTCCCGCAGCCCGTAGAGCGATTCGGCATCGCTCATGTACTTGACTGCGCGCTCGCCGGGGTCCGTGGACTGCCACGATGCGGCGGGCGTATTCATGATGGCGAACTGCGACAGTTTGGCGTCGGCGCCCCTTTGGGCGTACGGCAATCGCTTCGTCAACAGCCATTCCCGATAGCGCTTCAGGTAGCCCGGCACCTGGCCCGCGGCGCCGAAATACTGCGCGCAGGTCGCCTGATAGGCGGCATCCCGTTGTTTCTGGATGGCGTCATGTTCCGCCCAGTCCGCGTCCGTCATGTTGCACCCGATGTGCCTGCCTTCGCACTGGCCGGCGGCCTCGACCTTCTTGTCCAGGGCCGCCTGCCTTGCGTCGGCCAGCGCGTAGGCCTGCTTCAGCGCCGACTGGTACCGGGCGGGCAGGCCCTGCTTTTCTTCGTTGAACGCCCCTTCTTCGGCAAGCAGCCCATGCAACTGATCCTGCGACTGGCCCAGCGATTGCGCCGCCTGCATGTACTTCATCGCTTCCTGCGGGTTGCTCATCATCCATTGCTGCATGCGGGAGGACATCTCCATCGGGTCGATGTTCCGATACGCTTCCTCGATCGTCGCGTTGACGGCGGTCTGATTCTCGACGTCGGCCTGTACGGAAGTCTTCGCGGCCCCGATCTTGGCCACGAACGGATCGTTGCCCGCGTAGCAGGCCGTCGGGAAGGCCGGCACCTTGGCGAAGGGGCCGGTTGCGGCGGCCTGAGCCGACGCTTCCGCCGCGCACAGCAAAGCGAGTACGACCGCAACCAGCGGCGCCCGGATGTGAATCGCGCTCATGATGATCCCCTTCGACCTTGCGGCCGGCGATCAGCTGATCGGGTTATCGCACTCGTCGATCTTCTCGCCGCTGAGGTTCATGGTGATGGTCATGCCCTCGGCAGTGAACTCGATCGTGCCGGTGTACGCGGCGGCGCTGGTGAAGGTGATCTCGCCGTGGCCGGTCATCTCCATCTCGCCGGTGCACTGGGTGTCCCAGCTGACCGTGGTGTCGGTGCGCTGGAAGTTCGAGGTCGTGCAGCTCTGTCCGGGTGGCGGCGGCGGCGGCTGGGTCCACTCCTTCGCCGTGCAGAGCTGCATCGTGTTCGGTGGCGGGCTGTACGGCACGCCTGGCGGCATGACCATCTGCGAGGTGGTCTTCCAGAGATTGCCGGGGCGGTCGGCGGTGGCGGCGACCGTCGTGAGGATGCTCATCGAGACTGCCGCAAGGATGCGGCCTGAACGGTGGCGGATCATGCAAATCCCCCTGATTCATGTTGAGGGCAATTGGCCGGGGTGCACGTGATATGCGCCCGCAGGGGCTCAGCTGTCAAGGGGACTGCTTGCGGGTGCGAGGCACGCAGGCATATAACAGGGGCGCGTTTCAGGGGGATGCCAATGAAAAACCCGTGGGTCCGCGGCAGTTCGCTTCGATCGAGCGCGCTTCTCATTGCGGCAACGCTCGTCGCTGCCGCCCCTGGCCGAGCGGACGATGGCGTGCCGACCATCAGCGCCCGCAACTATGCGAGCGGCAGCGTCACCGTCAAAGTTACCGGCGCTTTCGCGATCGACGCCACGATTTCGATCAACAAGCAGGCGAGCATGAGCGACGGCGAGATGACCTGGCTGCAGTT
>JANOGU010000126.1:0-12344 GCA_031406135.1 Rhodobacterales bacterium | reverse complement strand
GGGCGGACGGAGATATTACGAGGAGAAGCACGGCCATATGGACCTTCGGCGAATGCATGCGCATGTTCCGATATCACTGCAGGACGCCGAGGATTGGCTTTTCTGCATGGACCGGGCGCTTTCCATGAATGGCCTTGCCCGGCCCGAGTTCGACCGCCTGCGCGCTACGTTCCGCAAAGTTTGCTTGATGCTTGTCAACGATCTTTCGGATTGGGGGATGCCCGCCGGTAGGGGCAGGCAGGCCGAAGCTTGATCGTCACAGGGCGTTGTCGCAAAGTTTTTCAGTTGACGTGCTGGCCTTTGCAGCTGTCCGATCCCGGATGGTTGCATAGCGGCTCTGATGATGTGACCGCCCTACTTTGTGGATCATCGCAGACCCGCCTTGGCACATCGATGCCGTCGGGGGGCGGTCGCATCATCAAAGCCATCCCGAGTTGTACTCTCGGCCTCCCGGGTCCGGAACACATCCGGGCCCGGGCTCAAGCCTGCATGTCGGAGCCGCTGCTTGTAGGCGAGTCAGCTTGCGCGCCTCATTCGGAGGCAGTCCGAAATGGGCCTTGAAGGCGGTGGTGAAGCTGGCCTGATGGTCGTAACCGACCGTATGGGCGATGCTGGCGATGGGGATGTCGGGGTCGGACAGCATCGCCATCGCGCGGGTCATCCGGTGGTGGTTGCGGTAGGTGAAGATGGTCATGCCGTAAATCAGCTTGAAGCCGCTTTTCAGCTTGGTCGAGTTGGTGCCAAGTTTTTGCGCCAGATCGGCAATGGTCAGCCGCCCGCCTGCATCGTTGGACAGGATCTCCTGCGCGCGGGCGAACATGGCCAGTTCGCGCTCGGTGAAGGCGATGCCGCTGCTGCTGTCCACCGGGTCGGCCTCAAGAATCGCCGTGGTCAGCGACAAGAGTTCGAACATGAGCGCCACGGTCATCATCAGGTCGCGCCGGGTGTTGAACTCCAGCGCGAAGACATCGCGCAATGCGGTGACGATCCCGACCGTGGTCGCGGCCTCTACCAGCGCCATCGCGCCGATCGCGGGGTGCATAAGCCGTTCGGCGGGGCTGCAGGGGCTGCGCGCCAAAGCCGAAACTGTCGGCCAGAAGCCTGGGACTGACATAGAGGCTGATCATCCGGAAGCGGCCGGGCAGGCAGCAGACATCGTAGGCGATCCCCGGCGCCTGATGGCAGGCCATGATGGTCGAAACGGTGAGACTGGGATCCTCGGGCTGGGGAACGGCCAGTTCGACCGGGCCTTCCAACACGAAATGGAACTCGACCAGCCCCTCGGACGGCACCGTCTCGAAGCGGGTCGAGGCATGATCGCAATCGGTGACGATCATGTAGATCTCGTCGCTGATCGAGACCAGCTTCCAGCATCCGTTTCCCTCGTCCGGGGGCAGGTCGACGCGGGTACAGGCGATGTTCCAACGGGTGTTGACCCGACGCGGGTGATCGCCGGGGTTCTGGGCCATGGCTTCGAATGCCCTGCGGATCGTGCCGCCGGGGCCGACGAGGGCGGTGCGAAACAGTCCCTTGGTGTCGGGGTGGATCACCGCGCTGATACCCGATGGGCGGGATGACATGACGGGCACCCCCCTGGTCTGGCGATGATTCCAAGAGTGCCCGTCTAGGGGAGTGGCCACGGGCTGGCGAGTCCGGCCAGAACGAGTCCGGCCCGAAGCTCCCGTCTTCCCGTCCGTCAAGCGGCCGGACGGCGTACGACGATGGCTTTCTTGCGCAGGAAGCGCAGGAAGCCGCCGTAGCCGTAGCGGGTGCCGCCAAGGCCCGAGGCGCCGAAGGCGGTCTTCTCGGCCCGCGCGCCGACGCCGCCCATGGTGTCGAAGTCGTTGATCCACATGCCGCCTGCGTTGATCCGCTTGCCGACGGCGATGGCCTCCGCCTCTTCGCCGATGACGGCGGCGGAGAGGCCGAATTCGCTGTCATTGGCCAGCCGGACGGCCTCGTCTGGGGTGTCGAAACCCATGATCGGCACGATCGGGCCGAAGGTCTCGTCGCGCATCACCGACATGTCCTGCGTCACCCCGGCCAGCACGGTCGGCTCGCACCACAGGCCGCCCTCGTGTTCGAGGATCCGGCCCCCGGTCAGGACGCGCGCGCCCTTGGCCACGGCGTCGTCGATCTGGCTGCGCAGGATCTCGGCCTGGCGGGCAAAGATCACCGGGCCAAGCCCGCCCTCCTTGATGTCCTGCATGTTCATGCCAAGCGCCTGCATCCGCGCCACGATACGCTCGGTCACCTTGTCGAGGATGCCGTTCTGGACGTAGACCCGCTCGATCGCGCAGCAAAGCTGGCCCGAGTTCTCGGTCGCGCCCCGGGTGATGATCTCGGCCGCGACATCGGGGTCGGCGCTGTTTAGCACCACCGCCGGGTCGCTGCCGCCCAGTTCCAGGAACACCGGCTTGAACTGCGACGCGGCGCGTTCCTGCACCTTGCGCCCGGTGGAAACAGAGCCGGTGAAGACCAGCGTGTCGGTCAGGTCGACGATCCAGCCGCCGGTCTCGGCCCCGCCCTCGAACACGTCCAGCACGTCGCGCAGGTCTTCGACCTCGGCGATTGCCTTGCGGAAGGGCTGGATGAAGCGCGGCGTCACCTCGCTGGGCTTGATTGCCACGGCGGAGCCGGCCAAGAGCGCGCAGATCGCGTCGATCATGCACAGGATCAGCGGGTAGTTCCAGGGCGAGACGATGCCGACCAGTTGGTAGGGCACATATTGCTGCTGGAAGCGCAGCGTCGGGTCCGAGGACTGGCCCATGGCCTCGGCCATCGCTTCGGCGGCAGTGCCGCAGCGCATCCGGGTGATGCCTTTGAGCCCCTCGATCTCGTTGACCGACCATTCATGCCGCCCGGTATCGGCGCAGAGCGCGTCGAGGATCGGCTGGTAATGGCGGTCCACAGCGTCGCACAGGGCTTCCATCGCACGGATGCGGCCCTCGAGGCCGATCTCAAGCCATTTGGCCTGCCCCTCGCGCAACGCTTGGGTGCGGGCGGTCAGCGCGGGCAGATCCAGCGGCGTGATCCGGGTGTCCACCTTGCCGGTGCGGGGATTGCGGACGTCGATGCTGCGGCTCATGGCGGAACTCCGGGGTCTTTTGAGGCTGGTTTCCCCGAACATGCGCGGGGCAGGGCCTTCGGGGAATGGCCTTGCCGCATCGGGGGCCGATATCCAAAGGAAAACGCCGGGTGGGCGAAATCGCAATGCTGTATCCCGGACCGGCGGAGGGGTTTACTGTCCCGGACCCGCAACCGACCCGGAGGCCGACATGCAGACTTTCATCCGCGACCTCGACTCCCGGGGCGAACTGGCCCGAGTTGCGCGGCAGGTCGATCCGCGCTTCCAGCTTGCCGCCGTGACCCGCGCCGTGCAGCGCGCGGGCGAACAGGCGGTGCTGTTCCAGGACGTGGCGGGATCGGCGATGCCGGTGGTCTCGAACCTCTACGGCAGCCATGCACGCCTGTGCCGGATGATCGGGGCCGGGGAGCGGACCTTCTGCGAACGCTGGATCGAGCTGACCGACGCCTGCCTGGCCGCCCGCGATGCCGACGTGCTGGTCCCTGCCACGCAGGATCAGGCCGGCGGATTCGTCTCGGGCAAGCTGTCGGACCTGCCCGCGATCACCTACCATGGACGTGACGCGGGACCCTATTTCACCTCGGCGATCTATCTGGCGAAAGAGCCCGACAGCGGCGTGCCAAACCTGTCCTTCCATCGTTCCATGCAAGTCAGCGACGGCGAACTGCGGGTGCGGCTTGGCAGCACCCACGACCTGACGCGCTATCAGAAGAAGGCCGAGGAACGGGGCCAGGCGCTGGAAGCCGCATTGCTGCTGTCCTGCCCGCCCGAGATCTTCCTGTCGGCCTGTGCCTCGCTGCCCTATGAGGCGTCGGAACTGGTGATGGCGGCGCAGATCAGGGGCGAGAAGATCCCGATGCGGCGCTGTGAAACCATCAACCTTGAGGTGCCCGCCAGCGTCGATATCGTCGTCGAAGGCCGCTTTTTGCCCAACGTCAGGCGCCCCGAAGGCCCCTTCGGCGAGTTCATGGGCAACTATGTCGAAGTGGGCGACAACCATGTCTTCGAGGTCAGCCATGTCGGCTATCGCCCCGGCGCGGTGCTGCACGGCCTGCTCTGCGGCAGCCCCGAGGACCTGCGCCCGCTGGAAGCCGTAACCGCCGCCCGCGTCTACCGGCATGTCGCGGCACAGGTGCCGGGCGTGATCGACGTCTGCTGCCGCCCGAACGTGATGATCTCCATCGTCAAGATCAGGAAGGCCTATGAGGGCCATGCGCAGCATGTGTTCCTGTCGGCGCTCGGCTCATATCTTGACTACAACAAGGTGGTGATCGTGGTGGACGAGGATGTCGACATCTACGATCTGGACGATGTCATGTGGGCCTATCTGACCCGCGGGCGGGCCGACACGCGGGCGATGATCCTGAGCGACATTCCGGGCTTCTACCGCGATCCGAACAAGGATCACTGGGGGCGGCTTTGCATCGACGCCACCATGCCCTGGGGGCGGGAGGCGGAGTTCGCCCGCAAGGCCATTCCCGGACAGGACGACATCAATCTGGCCAACTGGCTGGCCCCGGCGGGCTGAGGCCCTGAACCGAGGAGGCGCCCGATGCCGCAGCCGCATTCTGTCATCGTGGTCGGCGCCGGGATCGCCGGGTTGACCGCTGCCTGGCATCTGCGCCGCGCGGGATGGGCGGTCACGGTGATCGAGGCTTCGGACCAGCCCGGCGGCCGCGTCGGCGCGCGCGAGACGCGGGGTATCCGCTACAACACGGGGGCGCGGCTTCTCTATGCGTTCAGCAAGGATTTCAATCGCCTGTTGGACGACATCGGCCTGACATCCCAGTTGGTTCCGGTGCGTCACCTGGCCGCCGAATGCCGGTCGCCGGATGCGGCCTGGACGGTCGAGCTGATGCCCGGGCCGCGCGCGCTGAAGACGCCGGGGATGACGATGGGGGACCGGCTGCGCTTTCTGGCCTACGGGGTGCGCATGCTGGTGGCGCGCCTGACCACCGATCCCGACGACGCAACTTCGGCGCCCTCGGCCGATGGCGAGACGCTGGCCGCCCATGTCACCCGCCACCTCGGCCCCCGCGTGCTGGAGCGGATGGTTAACCCGGTCTTCCGGGGCACGCGCAGCTGGGACGCTGCCGACACCTCGGCCGCCTTTTTCGCCACCACCATGCCGCACATGATCGGGCGCAGCACGGTGCATGTGCTGAAGGGCGGCATGAACAGCCTGTCCGCTGCGCTGTCGCGCGATCTGACCTTGCTCTTGAACACCCGCGCCCTGCGGATCGACGTTCCGGCCAGCGGCCCCTGCCGGATCGAGGTCGAGAGGAACGGCCGCGGCGAGACGCTGAAAGCCGACCGGATGGTCTGTGCGGTCGAGGGCGTGCATGTGAATGCCCTGGTCCCCGATCTGCCACCCGAGGACCGCGCCTTCATGGATCAGGTGCGCTACAACCCGCTGGGAATGGTGCATGTCCGGCTGAACCGGCAGGTCTCGCCCCGGATGAATTTCTTCGCGGACCGGGCGGGGGGGGACATCGCCACCTACCAGCAGATTCCCCGCGATGCGCAGCAGGGCAGCCATCCGCAGCTTTACGCGCAACTGACGCCCGAGGCCTGCCGCCGCGCCCAGGACCAGGGCCTGACCGGCCGCCTGGACGAGATCGTGGCCGAGGACCTGCGCAGGCTCTTTCCCACACTGGAGGCCGACCGGGAGGACCATCACAACCAATGGGTCGCCCGGATGCTGCCCGAGTTCACCCCCGGCTACGCGGCACAGATTCGCCGTTTCCGCGACCGTCAGGCTGCGGGTCGGGGGCGGCTCCAGTTCTGCGGCGACTATCTGGCGCAAGCGCTGGTCACCGGGGCCTCGGCCAGCGGCAATGCGGCGGCAATGCGGCTTTTGGGGCAAGGCGGCTAGGCCAATGTCAAAACTCTTGCGCCCGATCGCTGAAGGATTGCCCGGTGGCCTGCCCTGCGGGTATGGATACCTTCCGGGCAACGCCTTCACCCCGCCGAAAGCGAGCATCAGGATCGGACCATGACATGAAGAACCGCCTATCATGGCTGAGGCGATGGCCCCGCGACGCCTGATCGTCGGCATCTCGGGCGCCTCGGGCGTAATCTACGGCATCCGCCTGCTGGAGATCCTTCAGGGGAGCGGGATCGAGACCCACCTGATCATGACCCGCGCCGCCGAGATCACGCTGGCAAACGAGACCCGTCGCAAGCTGGCAGAAGTTCACGCGCTGGCCGATCACGTCCATTCCGCCACCGACATCGCCGCGCCACTCGCCAGCGGCTCGTTCCGCACCATGGGGATGATCGTCGCTCCCTGCTCGGTGCGCTCAATGGCGGAAATCGCATGCGGCGTGACTTCGGGTCTGCTCAGCCGGGCGGCGGATGTGGTGCTGAAGGAACGGCGGCGGCTGGTGCTGATGGTGCGCGAGACGCCGCTGCACAGCGGCCATCTGCGCAACATGGCCGCGCTCTCGGACATGGGCGCGATCATCGCCCCGCCCGTCCCGTCCTTCTACGCCCGGCCCGAGACGCTGGAGGAGATGGTCGACCACACGCTTGGCCGGGTGCTGGACTTGTTCGACATCGATACCGGCGATCTGGTCAGGCGCTGGAAGGAGTAGCAGCCCGCGCCGCCGCCATCAGCAGGGCCAGGTCGGCCTCGGGCAGGGTGGCCGCGCCGGTGATGCCGCGCAAGGTCTGCGTGAAATCGCCCCTCCCCGCGACGTGGCGCAAGGCAAACCAGTCGGAGATCATCCCGGCCTGCACTTTCTCCGCCGCCAGCTCGGCCTGTTTCAGCCGGTCGCGGAACGCCTCGCGCGCGGCTTCCGGCAGGTTGGCGACAGGCGCGCGCAGGTCGACCCGCAAAGCCCGCAGCGGCAGGACCGCGCGGCAGCGCCAGTCCTCCATTAGGCTCCGCAACTCCTGCACCTCGGCTGTAGTCAGTGGCGCGTCCTGCCGGGCGAAGGCGAAGCAAAGTGCGATCAGCAGCATCACATCCGTCCCGCCCTCGGCCTGCAGGCGCAGGCACAACGGCGCTGTGCCGGGCTGCGCGTAGAAGGCCAGCGCGAAGGACCAGAGGTCCGATCTCCCGATTTCCCCAGTGTTGCTGTCGTCCATGCCTGTCCTGCCTTCGTCCTGCCGGCCGCATTCTGGCACGGAACGGGGACTGCGCATGATCGCAATGCTTCGGGCAGAGGACAGGATGGACTTCCCGACAGCACGGGATGACGGACCGGTTCTGTCGCAAACCTTGGTTCTTGACCCGGGTGTCCTGGAGGATCGACGGTTCCAGCTTGCCGCGGCGCCATTCGCAGGACGCATGATGATCTCGTTCAAGGGTGCGCAGTTTCCGCGCGAAGTGATCCTCTTCGCCGTGTTCTTCCCGGTCCGCCCCACGGTGTCCTGTCGGGACCTGGAAGATCGAGCCCGTGAGCGCCACTGGTTCAAGTGAACGGGCGAGGTTGGCCGAGCGGGGCGTCGGCGTGGGCGTGGAGCACGCCACGCTCAGCCGCCGGGTCGCCAAATACCCGCCTTTGGTCGCAGGTGCGGCACGGCGCCGGAAAGCCCCGGCTGCCCGATCCCGATCAAGATGGTCCGGATCACGGCCCGGGTCCGGCGACAGGCAGCGGCGAATTCAGTCCCGCAGCACGATGGCGTCGCGCGCGGCAAAGCTGATTTCGGTCGCGCTGCCGACGGGCGGCGGCGGCTGGTCGGGGCGGTTGAACGTGTCGAGCGCCACGACGGTGCCAACGGCGCGCGCGCGGACGCGGATCACCGATCCCAGGAAATGCACTTCCTCCACAATTGCGGGAAGCACGACGTCGCGGCCCTCGGATCGGCCCAGCCGGATCGCCTCCGGACGCAACGCCAGCATCACCGTGTCGCCCCGGCCCGCGGATCCTGCGCCTTTCGGAACGGTCAGCGCCTGGCCGCCCAGCGAAAGCTGCCCGATTTCCGGTGCCACCATCGTGGCCGACAGGACGTTGAGATTGCCGACGAAGTTCGCCACGAACCGCGTCGCGGGCTGGTTGTAGATCGTGAAGGGTGCACCGACCTGTTCGGCGATGCCGCCGTTCATCACCACGATCCGGTCCGAGATCGACATTGCCTCTTCCTGGTCATGGGTGACGAAAATCGTCGTGATGCCCAGTTCGCGCTGAATCTGGCGTATCTCGTTGCGCAGCGAGACGCGGACCTTGGCGTCGAGCGCCGACAGCGGCTCGTCGAGCAGCAGGACGCGCGGACTGGGAGCCAGCGCGCGGGCCAGTGCCACCCGCTGCTGCTGGCCGCCGGAAAGCTGGAACGGAAAACGCCCCGCCAGATCAGGCAGGCCGATCAGCTGCAACATCTCGGCGACGCGCCTCGAACGCTCGTCGCGCGGCACGCCCTTGACCTTGAGCCCGAAGCCGACGTTGTCCGCCACGGTCATGTTCGGAAACAGGGCGTAGGACTGGAACATCATGCCGATGTTGCGCTGGTTCGGTCGCTGGTCGGTGACGTCCTGCGCATCGATGCGAATCGACCCGGAAGTCGGCATCTCGAAGCCGGCAACCATGCGCAACACGGTCGTCTTGCCGCAGCCGGAAGGGCCGAGCAGCGAAACGAACTCGCCCTTGTCGATGCCGAGCGTGAAATCCTTGACCACGCGGTTTGCACCGAAGGTCTTTTCCAGATGGGTCAGGTCGAGAAAGGCCATCAGGTTTTCGCCCTTTCATGCCGGGAAAACCGGGTGACCAGCTGGATCAATCCCATGCAGGCCCAGGTGATGGTAAAGGCGATCACCGCAAGCGCGGGTGGCTCGTAGGCGCGGTTGGCGCCCAGAAGCTGCATGAAGGGGCCGAAGGCCGGGCGGTTCAGCAGCGCCGCCATGGTGAATTCGCCGATCACGATGGCCAGCGTCAGGAACGCGCCGGACAGGACGGCGACCAGCACGTTGGGCAGGATGATCCGCGCCAGGATCGTAAACCAACCGGCACCCAGCGACTGCGCCGCCTCGGTCAGCGTGGCGACGTCGATGGTACGCAGCCCGGTATCGACGGCGCGGTACATGTAGGGCAGCGCCAGCGTCGCGTAGCCCATTGTCAGCAGGAAGTCCGTGCCGAAGGCCGAGCCGGTAAGCGGCAGAACGGATGAGGTGTTGTAGAGCCGGATATAGCCGAAGACGATGACGATGGCCGGGATCACCAGCGGCAGGAGCGTGATGAACTCGATCACCGGGCGCGCCTGCGGCAGCTTCAGCCGCACCCAGTAGGCGGTGGGGACCACAAGGAGGATACCGAACACGATGGTCGCCGCCGCCAGGGTCAGCGAATAGCCGAAGGTGGCCCAGAAGGTCGGGTCCTCGAACACCTTGCGGTAGGCATCGAAGGAATAGACCCCGCGCCGCATCTTCAGGCTGAACTCGGTCATCCCGGCCAGTGGCAGCAGGAAGAACAGGCAGCCGAAGATCAGCGCGGACCAGGCCAGGAACCGGGTCATTTGAGCCACCTTTCCGACCGCGTGCGCAGCACGATGTAGATCACGTTGGCGAGGCCGGTGATCAGGATCATGCCGAAGGCGAGCGCGTAGCCGAGATTGGGATTGCCCAGCACGTCGCCGCGAATCTGCGCGAAAAGCTTGATCGGCACGATGTTCAGTTGCGGCCCGGTCAGCGCAAAGGCCGTGGCGACCGCACCGAAGGCATTGGCAAACAGCAGCGCAAAGGTGCCCAGCAGCGACGGGAACAGGATCGGCAGCGCCACCATGCGCCAATACTGCCCGCCGGTAGCGCCCAGGACTGCCGCCGCCTCGCGCCACTCGCGATTCAATCCGTCAAGCGCCGGGGTGATGATCAGGATCATCAGGGGTATCTGGAAGAACAGGTAGGTGACGACGAGGCCCCAGAAGCTCAGCAGGTTGAACCCGTAGGCCCGCAGGTTGATGCCGAATTCCGTGCGCAGCCACAGCGTGACCAGCCCTGCCGGTCCCAGCGTCGCGATGA
This sequence comes from Rhodobacterales bacterium, assembly GCA_031406135.1. Taxonomy (GTDB): domain Bacteria; phylum Pseudomonadota; class Alphaproteobacteria; order Rhodobacterales; family Rhodobacteraceae; genus JANOGU01. The sequence goes on along the minus strand of JANOGU010000126.1, from coordinate 2,301 downwards.
AGGCAAAGGCCAGCGGCACCCCGGCGAAGTTCGACGCCACGCCGGAAAAGGTCAGCAGCGGTCCCCGGATACGCTTTGGCAGGCCTCCGAACACCACCGCGGCGGCCATCGCAAAGCCAACGGCGCAGCCCAGCAGCGCCGTGACCAGCGACAGCTTGATCGAGGTCCAGTAGGCATTGCGGATCGAAGATGTGTTCAGGTCGATCAGGTTCTGCAGCGTGAACCCGCCGTCCTGCGACTGGAACGCGCCGATCACGATCTTCAGCGTCGGCAGGATCAGGAACAGCAGCGCGAACGCGACGAAGGGCAGAATTCCCAGCCACTCGAGCGGAAGTCGCAATCCGGGTCTTCCGCCTGGGCGGTCGTCAGGCATCTGTCGTGTCCCTGTCGGTGATGCGTGTCCGGTGCTCTGTCGGCCCCGTTCGGTGCCCCCGCCCCGGCCTGCGCCGGGGCGGGGAAACGTGTCTCATGTCACTCGACGTTCGCGCCGACGACCGCATCCCAGCCGCCGGTGACGGCGGCCTTGTTGGCATTCACCTCGTCCAGCGTCGGGAAATAGGCAGCCTCGTAGGACGCGGCCGGCGGCAGGGCATCGAGCAGTTCCTGCGGAATCTTGCCGGCTGCGGCCATCGCGTTGAACCGCGCCGGGTGGCAGTAGCCCTTCAGCCAGGCCAGCTGTCCCTCGTCGCTGTAGAGATACTCCATCCACAGCTTCGCGGCGTTCGGCTGCGGCGCATAGGCCGAGATCGCCTGCACATAGACACCGGCCTGCACCCCCGACTTCGGCACCACAACCTCGACCGGCGGGTTCCCGGCCAGCGTGTCGCGCGCCGAGAGACCGTTGTAGTCCCACATGATGATGATCGGCGTCGTGCCCTGCGCCAGCGTGCCGGCCTTGCCAATGACCGGCACGAAGTTGCCCGCGTCGTTCAGCGCCTTGAAGAAGTCCAGCCCGGCCTTGCCGGCAGCCTCGCCAGGGGCGGCCCCGGTCGACATTCCGGCCGCATGCACCCCCAGGATCGCCTGGTTAGAGGCGCGCGGGTCGCCGGCCAGCGCCACCTGCCCGACATATTCGGGCTTCAGCAGATCGGCCCAGTCCTGCGGCACGTTCGCGACGAGGTCGGTGTTCACCACGAAGGACATCACGCCGTAGTAGTCGGCGTACCAGTGGCCATCGGCATCCTTGACCTCGGCCGGAATCTCATCCCAGGTCGCGACCTTGTGCGGCTGGGTCAGCCCCTCGTCCTTGGCCTGCGGACCGAAGGCCAGGCCGACGTCGATGACGTCCGGTGCCTGCGGTCCCTTGTTGTCCTTGTTGGCCTTCACCGCCTCGATCTCGTCCGCGCTGCCCGCGTCGGGGTTCAGCTCGTTGACCGCGACCTCGGGATACTTGGCCTTGAACCCGTCAATGACGCCGCCATAGCCGCACCAGTCGTGCGGCAGGGCGATGGTGGTGACCATGCCCTCGGCCTTGGCCGCAGCCTCCAGATCGGCCAGCGACTGCGCCGCTGCGGCCGTTGCCGCCAGCATCGCCACGAGGCTTGCTGTCGCTCCAAGGTATTTCTTCAAGTTCATGTGCGGTTCTCCTCTGTTGACCGTTCCGCCGCGTCTTGTTGCCGATCACAGAGCGGCAGGCCTTGCGCGACGTTTGTCCGGGGATCGTATCACTTTGCTACATGGCGTCGATCAAAGTTTCCAGACTCGTGCTTGCCCACCGGCCCGCGCGTCTCTTGGGCAGGCGAGAATCGGGGTTCATGCTTGGCGGCGGCTTCGCCAAAAGGAAGTTGGTTGAGACGGACGGGGCGCCCGAATGGGTTCGCCGGATGGCCGAACCCAGCCCGTTCCGCTACTTCAAGACCGCCCGCGCCGCACTTGACCCGAGTGGCGCGGCCTCTGCGCGGAGCAGGGAACCGTCGCGTAGCGGCAACTGAGACGAGTTCGCATTTGTCGGGTGACACCGTTCGCATTTGTCTGATGGTGTGGGCGGCTCCACCCCGACGGCATCGCATTGTGCCAAGTTGGTGCTGTGTGACGGCCAACAAGGGAAGGAGCCGACCACATGGAGATTGCAACACTCGGGATCGATCTGGCCAAGTCTGCCTTCCATCTGCATGGCGTTGACAGGGATGGCGCCGTAGTCCCGCATGTGTGGACGGCTCCGTTTGTGCAAGGATTGATTTGAGCTTGTGTTGATCTTTGCGGGGTGCGGTCATGTGTCCGGCCTGTTGGCGCGGTGCATGTGACCGCTGGCCTTGATGAACCGAAGGTCCGCGCAGCGAATTCCGCGTACCGGGTCCCGAT
>JANOGU010000116.1:0-3381 GCA_031406135.1 Rhodobacterales bacterium | reverse complement strand
CCGCCGCCCGACACGCCGGTCACGCAGACGAACTGGCCGAGCGGAAACTCCACCGTCACGCCTTGCAGGTTGTTGCCCGTGGCGCCCACGACCACCAGCTTCTTGCCGTTGCCCCGGCGCCGCTCCCCCGGCACCCGCACCTGCCGTGTGCCCGACAGATACTGCCCGGTCAGGCTCGCCGGATCGGCCGCCACTTGCGCCGGCGTGCCATGTGCCACCACCTGCCCGCCATGCACCCCGGCCCCGGGCCCGAGGTCATAGACATAGTCCGCCTCGCGGATCGCCTCCTCGTCGTGTTCGACCACCAGCACCGTGTTGCCCTGATCGCGCAGCGATTTCAGCGTGCCCAGCAGCCGGTCGTTGTCGCGCTGGTGCAGGCCGATGGACGGCTCGTCCAGCACGTAGAGCACGCCGGTCAGGCCGGACCCGATCTGGCTGGCCAGCCGGATGCGCTGGCTCTCGCCGCCAGACAACGTCCCGGCATTGCGCGCCATCGTCAGATATTCCAGCCCGACGTTGTTGAGAAACCCCAGCCGCTCCCGGATCTCCTTGAGGATCGCCTTGGCGATCTCGTTGCGCTGCACCCCCAGCGTGTCGGGCACCGTCCCCACCCAGGCGAACGCCTCGCGGATCGACATCCGCACCACCTGGCCCACATGCAGCCCGGCGATCTTCACCGCCAGCGCCTCCGGCTTCAGCCGATAGCCCTGGCAGGTGCCGCAGGCGCGGTTGTTCTGGTAGCGCTCCATCTCCTCGCGCGACCAGGCGCTGTCGGTCTCCTTGTAGCGCCGCTCCATGTTCGGGATGACGCCCTCGAACACCCGCTTCACCTGGTAGATGCGCCCGCCCTCGTCATAGCGGAACTCGACCTCCTCGCCCCCGGACCCCTGCAGGAACAGGTGCTGCACCGCCTCCGGCAGGTCGCGCCATTTGGTTTTCGGCGAAAACCCGCAGTGCTTGCCCAAGGCCTCCACCGTCTGCGTCAGGTAGGGGCTCTTGGTCTTCGCCCAGGGCGCGATGGCCCCGTTCAGCACCGACAGGCCCTGGTCCGGCACGATCAGCCGTTCGTCGAAGAACAGCTCCACCCCCAGCCCGTCGCAGGCCGGGCAGGCGCCGAAGGGGGCGTTGAACGAGAATAGCCGCGGCTCGATCTCGGCGATGGTGAAACCGCTGACCGGGCAGGCAAACTTCTCCGAATAGATGATCCGCTGCGGCGCGCCCTCGCCCTCGCCCGGCGCGGTCTCGATCACCGCGATCCCGTCGGCGAGGTTCAGCGCGGTGCGGAAGCTGTCCGCCAGCCGCACCTCCAGCCCCTCGCGCACCACGATGCGGTCCACCACCACGTCGATGTCGTGGCGCAGCTTCTTGTCCAGCGTTGGCGGCTCGTCCAGTTCGTAGAACCGCCCGTTGACCTTGACCCGCTGGTAGCCCTGCTTGCGCAGGTCGAGGAATTCCTTGCGGTATTCCCCCTTGCGGTCGCGGATGATCGGGGCCAGCAGATAGGCCCGCGTACCCTCCGGCATCGCCATGACCGCATCGACCATGTCCTGCACCTGCATCGCCGTGATCGGCAAGCCGGTCGCCGGGCTGTACGGCACCCCCACACGGGCAAACAGCAGGCGCAGATAGTCGTAGATCTCGGTCACCGTCCCCACGGTGGAGCGCGGGTTCTTCGAGGTGGTCCTCTGTTCGATGGAAATCGCCGGGCTGAGGCCCGAGATGTGGTCCACGTCCGGCTTGCCCATCATGTCGAGGAACTGCCGGGCATAGGCCGACAGGCTCTCGACATAACGCCGCTGCCCCTCGGCATAGATCGTATCGAAGGCCAGCGACGACTTGCCCGACCCGGAAAGCCCGGTGATCACCACCAGCCGGTCGCGCGGGATGTCCACGTCGATATTCTTGAGGTTGTGCTCGCGCGCCCCGCGCACCTCGATGAACTTCTGCTCGGCCATCCGCGCCCCCAAGGTCCGGGCCGCAACATAGGATGCCGCGGGCGAGTCTCCAACCCGAAAAAGTGAACGAATGGTGAACTTCGCACTGCTTGTGCGAATCTTGATGATGTGTTTATGATGTAACTGCGCCCGCATCGCATCAAGCGCCGACCCAACTAACGGGAAGATGCTTTTTGCTTGAAGGCAGCAGGACAACAACATCGAACGCAGACCGAGCAAATACCGAGAAGACAGAATCGCACGCAGACCGAGCAAATACAGAGAAGACAGAGCACAGATCAGAGCCACTGCAGACAGAGCAACGAGATCGAGAGTTAGAGGGCAAATCCATGCACATCTTGATGTTCCCCACCCAACCCCGGGCCGCAGTGACCTGACGGAACTCGCAGCCCCCTCTCCTGAGAGGGCCAAACATGAAGCTCAAGGACCAGCTCGCCCCGGTCGGGGAGGATTGGCAGATCAACATCGCCATCGAGGAGATCAAGGAGAAACGACGCGAGAACAACGACAAGAGACGCTTTCAGATCGCCATCTCGGTCATGGCCGGGATCGCGGCAGGGGCCACGGGCCTCGGCGCCTACGGGCTCTATCTGGGGGACTTCTCAGCCGTGTCGGGGTTCTGGACAGCGACGGGTCCGATCTTTGGCGCCATCATTGGGTATTACTTTGGCAAGAACGGAGACACTTCCTGAGGACGAACGCAGCACCACGCGGGTCCAGTTCGAAATGGCCGCCCGGTCGATGGAACGGCTGCGGGTCCTGAAGGACCGCACCGAAGCCGCGTCCTACGCGGAGGTCGTGCGCAACGCCCTGCGCTTCTACGAGTTCCTCGTCGAGGAGGCGGAGAAGGGCAACGAGGTGGTGATTGAACACAAGGACGGCAACAAGCGGACGGTGCTCGTCCATCAGTAACGCGCCCGCCGCGCCGCCAGCCAGGCGTGCACCGCGATCCCGGCCGCGCACATCGGCAGGGCAAAGACCGCCACGCCCGCCGGCCCCATCGCGACGATCAGCGCGGCGAGGACCGGCGTGCCCGTGGTGGACCCCACATTGCCCAGCTGCGCAATCGCCCCCGCCGCCCGCGCCCGGTCGGCGGGGTCGGGGTTCAGCGCCGGAATCGCGGCAAAGCTTGCGCCCTGCACCAGCCCCAGCGCCCCGGCCAGCGCCACCGCCGCCACCGCCAGGACGACCCCGTTCCCCGGCACCGCCAGGAACGCCAGCGCCGCCGCCAGCCCCAGCGCGAAACTCAAGATGATCGGTGACAGCAGGTTGGCCCCTGCCAGGCTCCACAGTCCATCCACGCCGTGCCCCTTTGTGCGCAGTCTGCCGGATATGGCGGCCCGGCCCGGCCGAAAAGGTCAGACCGGCAGGAACTTTCCCGCAGCCGGGTCGAAATGTTCCAGCCCCCCTGCGCCGGTGTCCGTCC
>JANOGU010000115.1:0-3596 GCA_031406135.1 Rhodobacterales bacterium | reverse complement strand
GGCTTTTGCGATCTGGGGGGCACGGCGGGCCTGCACCGCGGGCAACTCGGCCAACGGGTTGGTGTCAAGAAGGGCTAGCCGCTCGACACGGGTTGGGGCCTGCGCCAGCACCTCCATCGCAAGTATGCCACCCATCGACAGCCCAGCCAGAGCAAAGCGGGGCGGGGCATCCCGCAGCAGGATGCGCGCAAGGCCCGCCATGCTGTCAGCTCCGGTCGGGATCACATGCGCAACCTGGCGAGGGTGCAGGGCGGCGGGAAGGCCGCCCCACATTCGCGCGTCGCACATTATGCCGGGGATCAAAACAAGCGGTGTCATGGGACGCGGCGCGCGCCCTCTTTCAGCGTGGCAAGCTTTGCCCAGGCGATTTCGGGGTCCACCGCGCCAAAGCCTGCGAAGGTGCCAAAGCCGCAATCGCTGCCCGCCACCACGCGGTCATGCCCAAGGATGTCGGTGAACCGTTGCAAACGCTGCGCCACGAGGTCGGGGTGTTCCACGAAATTCGTCGTGGTATCGACAGCACCGGGCACCAGCACCTTGTCGTCGGGAATCTCCTTTGCCCGATCACGAAACACTGTCCACTCGTGGCCGTGGCGGGGATTGGCGGTTTCAAATAACAGATAGGTCGCCGGAACTGTCATCAGCAACGGAAAGACCTTCGCCATGTCGATGTCACAGACATGCGGGCCCTCATAGTTGCCCCAGCAGATGTGCAGCCGGATCCGGTCGCGGGGCAGGCCCATCAGCGCAGTTTGCAGCGCCTCGACATGGGTGGCGGCGACTTTCAGGAATTCGTCATCCGAAAGATGCGTGAACAGCATGTGCCGCGACAGCGCGAGGTCGGGGCAATCAAGCTGCAGATCAAGCCCCGCCTCCAGAATGGTGCGGTATTCCTGATGCATGGCCGATGCCAGCGCATGAAGATAATCCTCGCGGCTGGCGTAATGGGCATTTTGCAGGAACAGGCTGATGACCCCCGGCGACGCCGCATTCATGAACCCCCGCGACACCCCATGAACGGCCATTGCGCCCTTGAGGTTGGCGATGTCCTTTAGCAACTCGCCTTGTCCCTTGGCCGCCACCGGCCCGGTGCATTGCGGCCGCGCATATTGTGGTGTGCCGCCCTGTTTGGCCAAGCGGTCCAGAAAGCTGGGGAACAGTTTCAAGTCGTTCGGCGCGTTGCGTGGGCTGTCGCCGGAAAAGCCGGTGTAGCGATCTTTGACATACGTCGCATAGGAAATCTTCGAACACTCGCCGTCCGAGACGATGTCGATCCCCGCCTCTTTCTGGCGGCGGACGTTTTCCACCACGGCGGCAGTCATACAGGCGTCAAAGGCGGCAGGGTCATAGACCTCGCCGCGCTCGCGCGCGAAGAGGAAATCGACAACCGGCTGCGGCCGGGGCAGCGATCCGACATGGGTGGCAAGAAGCGTCATGGTTTTGTCCCTTTCGGAGTGGTTGTCTTTACTTGATGGCTTCCGGGTCCTGCCCGACGATCAGGGCCTGATCGCGGGCGGTCATCACCGGGAAGCCGGCGACGGTGCCTTCCGGGCTGAACCAGCCTTCGCCAGCAACGGACAACTCGTGTGTGTTGCCAAAGTATTCGAAGGCATGGCACTTGCCGCCTGCGCCATTGACCCGCGCACAGAAGTCAACGTTCACAGCTGGGATCGAGTAGAAATCCCGATCCGAGAAATGCAGGTTCAGCGGTTCCGTCATAAACTGCGGTGCGTCAAACGCGCCGATGATCTTCATCAGCGGAATCAGCCTTTCGTCATGAACGACTGTGAACCCGCCATCTTCCCGGTCCGTGATGGCCCAGGACCATTGCCCTGCGTCTTTCACCTGCGCGTTCAGGGTTGAATACATCTCGTCCAGCTTCTTCTTTACGGCCGCGCGGACCGAGGGCGCTGACCATTGGTCCTTCTGCCAGTCCCACTTTGTCTGGTCGAGAGTCCCGATCCAGTTTGGCGGATAGCCGAAAACGAAGTTCGGGTTGACCGTGCCGTCAGCCCCGGTGGCCGTGCCGGTCCAGGTGCCGTCACCCGACAAGAATGCCTCAAGTGCGGTTTCCATTGGCGGGTAGGTTTGCAATTGGCTAAATCGGTCGACATAGGTGCCCGACCACAGCGCGCCGGAAGCAACGGAAAGCCCGTTTGCAGCACCTTCGCCGGTTACGGCCAGCACGATGGCTGCCACATCGCCGCCCTGGCTGTGACCGATGGCATGAACCTTTGAAAGATCAAGCTTGACCGCCCCCGCCCCCGCGTCGATCCCCAGCGCCTCTATGCCGGGCGCTGCGGCCAGAAGGTTCAGCGCATCCACGGCGTAAAAGACTGGCGACAGGTATGTGCCGTTATCCCAAGTCTTCATCCAGTCGTGCCCGTCGGCTGGCTTGTCCGCAACTGTGCCGTGGCCACGATAGCCGGGCATCAGCACCGCATAACCCGCATCGGACCAGGCGTTGATGACATGCGCGTAATACCCGCCCTCGTTGCAGGAAAACGGATAGTCTGGCGCGGCATCGGCCCCGACCCAGCCATGCAGGAACAAGACGACCGGGTAGCCGCCCTCGGGTGGAGGTATTGCCGGCAGTTCCAGCCGAGCATAAAGTCCGAGGCCGTCAGAGAAATAGGACAGCATCCGCGACTTCGCCCCGGCGCCACGGCCGGGGCAGTCAATCTCTGTCACCCCAGTGACTGCGCCATCATAGCTGCGCGCGCGCAGGCTTTCGGTGGAAAGTTCGTTAAGCGAGCCGATCGAGGTATCGCCAAGGGCCGTCATCGGCATCAGCGTAAGCACGCAAGCAAAGAGTGTTTTCGACATGGCATTCCCTTTCCCGTTCCTTGTTGAATGGCCCGCGCAAAGTGCAAGCGCGGGCCCCTTGTATTAAAGCAGGCGGCCTGTCAGGCCCGCCGGATCAATGGTGTTGATGACGCGGTAAAGGCTTGCCTCGCCGGTCATCGAAGGGGCCAGCGCATGTTCCAGCCCCGGCGGGATGGCAGCGGTATCGCCGGGGTTCAGCACGGTGGTGCCGCCCGACCACGATACGCGCCAGTGCCCGCGCATCGGCATCAGAACCTCGTGGCGGTTCAGGGTGTAGGGCGTGTCCGGGATCGATCCCCGCGACAGGAAATCAACCTCAAAGCCGGGACGGTCGCGCAGTTTGCCGTGTTCACCGATGACCAATGCGGGCTGCCGGTCGGACAGAGCCATCAGGTCCCAGTAGCGGGCGACATGGTTCGGGATCACTTCGGCCGTTGTGGGTTCGGGAAAAGCCTTCAGTTCATCGTCAGTCAACAGCGGCATGGGCGGCACGCCCTCGGGCAGGTTTTGCCCCTTTTTCGTGTCGTAAAGCTTGCCGTTTTTGCCAAGAATCAGCCCATAGTCCTTGGCCTCGGTGATTACCTGTGGGGCCCAGACCACGCCGCCCCCGGCATCGTCGCCGCCGAGGATTGCCATGATCATCCCGTAGTCGGTGCCGACGTTTTTAAATGCGCGGAAGATTCCGGTGGGGATGTTGAAGATGTCGCCTTCCTCGGCCACAAACTCGCCCGCCGTGCCCCAACGGCCCCAGAAGAATCGCCAGCGCCCCT
>JANOGU010000064.1:0-1689 GCA_031406135.1 Rhodobacterales bacterium | reverse complement strand
CCCCGGTCCCGGTCTGGCAATCCGCTGTCCGGGTGAGATTACCCGTGAAAAGCTGGATATTCTGCGGAAGGCCGATGCCGTCTATATCGACCAGATCCGCAAGCACGGGCTATACGACGAAGTCTGGCAGGCTTTCGCGGCGATCCTGCCGATGCGCACGGTGGGCGTGATGGGCGACGGGCGCACCTACGACTTCGCAGTGGCCTTGCGCGCAGTGACCTCGGTCGACGGCATGACCGCCGACTACTACCCGTATTCGCACGACTTCCTGTCCGAGACCGCGACCCGGATCATCAACGAGGTACGCGGCGTGAACCGGGTGTTCTACGACGTGACCTCGAAACCGCCGGGGACGATAGAACTGGAATGATCCGGCTGCGCGGCCAGTTGCGGTGTCTGACGGCCGAGGATGCGGCCGCCGTCTTCCGGCTGCGGGCGGAACATGTCCGCCTGACCCGGGCCGAGCCGGGATGTGTCGATTTCGACATCGCCCCCACCGATGACCCGATGGTCTGGGAGGTGATGGAGGCGTTCCGCACCCGGGCCGATTTCGACGCCCACCAGGCCCGCACCCGGGCGTCGGCGTGGTTTGCCGGGACGCGCGGCTGCCTGCGCGATTTCGTGATCGAGGAGATCGGGGACTAGGTGGCTGCGTCCGCTGCGTGATGGCGGGGTGAACCCCGCCCTACAGCGCCCCCGCCTTCGCCTTCACCGGGATCAGCAGGTAGCGCACGCCATTGGCCTGCGCTTCCGGGAAGCGGCCGGCGCGGATGTTGACCTGGATCGAGGGCAGCAGCAGGCGCGGCGTGGAGAGCGTCGCGTCGCGCGCCTCGCGCATGGCGACGAAGTCGTCCTCGCTGCCCTTGAGATGGACGTTGCTGTCGGCTTGTTCCCCCACGGTGGTTTCCCAGACAAAGTCGTCGCGGCCCGGCGCCTTGTAGTCGTGGCACAGGAACAGCCGGGTCGCGCGCGGCAGGGACAGCAGTCGCCGGATCGAGCGGTACAGCGCCCGGGCATCACCGCCCGGGAAATCCGCCCGCGCCGTGCCGTAGTCGGGCATGAACATCGTGTCGCCGATGAAGACGGCATCGGCCACCTTGTAGGACAGGCAGGCGGGCGTGTGGCCCGGGGTGTGGAGCACCTCGATCTCGAGGTGGCCGATGCGGATGCGGTCGCCGTCGCGGAACAGCAGGTCGAAGTCCGAGCCGTCGGTCTTCAGATCGTCGGCGGCGAAGATCGGCCGGAAGATGCGCTGCACCTGGGTGATCTCTGCCCCGATGCCAATCTTCGCCCCGGTCTTGCCCTTGATCCAGGGCGCGGCGGAGAGGTGGTCGGCATGGGCGTGGGTTTCGAGCACATGGGTGATCGTCAGCCCCTGCGCCGCGGCGGCGGCGAGGATCGCCTGCGCCGAGCGCACGTCCACTTCGCCGGAGGCCTGGTCGTAGTCGAGCACCGGGTCGATCACCGCCGCCTGCCCCGTCTCCGGGCAGGAGACGAGGTAGCTGACGGTGAAGGTGGGCTCGTCGAAGAAGGCTTCGATCCTGGGGCTTGCGGTCATGGCGCGTCATCCCGATGGGACAGGGGTGGGGCCGTTTGCCCCCCCACACCACCGGCGCCCCCCGTGGGTGGGGCCAAAGCCCCCCCACCCCGGCAAAGCCCCGCCCAAACCCAGGGCGCACACCGGAACCC
>JANOGU010000048.1:0-18520 GCA_031406135.1 Rhodobacterales bacterium | reverse complement strand
ATCCAGGACCGTGACCCGGAAGGCGCCCGCCGGGCGGTGGAGGCGCATCTGGACTACGTGGAGGCCACGCTGAACGCCCAGCTGCGCGCCGACCGGCACGCCGAGGTGGCGCAGCAGCGGCTGGGACAGGAACTGTCGCGGAAATGAACCGGCCCGGGCGCCGGGCGCCCGGGCCGGTCCGGATGTCCGGCCGCTCAGTGCAGCTTGGCGCCGACCGTGGCGATGGCCGCGTCGATCTCGGCGGACGCGCGTTCCGCCGTCATCTGCTTGCCGAGGATGTCGCCCGCCGCGGCGATGGCGACGCGGACTGCCGTTTCCCGCACCTCGCGGATCGCGGCCGCCTCGGCGGTGGCGATGCGCTCCTCGGCGCGCACAAGCCTGCGGGCGATGGCGGCCTTGAGATCGGCCTTGGCCTCGGCCGCCGCGGCCAACGCCTCTTCCCTGGCCTTGGCAACGATGCGGTCAGCCTGCTCGGAGACGTCTTTCTTCTTGCGCTCGTACGAGGCGAGCACCGCCTTGGCCTCTTCCTTCAGCGCCCGGGCCTCGTCGAGGTCCGCCTTGATCTGCGCCGACCGGGCATCGAGCATGCCGGTCAGCTTGCCCGGCACCTTGGCGTACAGGAGGACGCCGACGAAGATCAGGAACGACACCAGCACGATGAAGTTCGTGTTGCCGAGCGAGATGAACGGCCCCGACGCCGCCGCCGCGGGCGAGGCGAAAAGCGCAAGTGCGAGAGCGGGTTTCAAACGGTTCATGGCCTATCCCTTCAGCCGTGCGGCCACCGCCGCCGCCACGTCCTTGGCCACGGCCTTGCCGCCCAGCACCGCCACCAGTTCGGCAGCCACGTCCTTCGCCACTTCGGTCACGCTCTCGACCGCGCTGGCGCGGACTTCGGCGATTCTCGCCTCCGACACGGCGGTCCGTTCGGCGATCTCGACATCGGCCCTGGCCGTCGCCGCGTCGAGGTCGGCCTGAATCTCGGCCCTTGCCTTGGCGACGATCTTGCCGGCTTCGGTCCGCGCCGTGGCCAGCGCATCGTTGTAGATCTTCTCGGCCTCGACGGCCCTGACCTTGAGCTCCTCGGCCGCGGAGAGGTCGTTGATGATCGTGCCTGACCGTTCCGCCAGCACCGCCGAGATGCGCGGCAGCGCGATGCGGGTCAGGATCAGGTAGATCGCGACCAGCGCCACCAGAAGCCAGAAGATCTGGTTCGGCCAGGTCGAGAAGTCGAGTTGCGGCATGCCGACGGCATGTTCCGCGTCAGGCGCGGCACCCGCGGCGTGTCCAGTCTCTTCGGCTGCCATGACGGCCCTCCGTTCCTTGCTATCGTCGGGGCCGGACCTCCCGGCCCCGGGGTCGAAGGCAGGATCAGACGGCGAACATCAGCAGCAGCGCGATCAGGAACGAGAAGATGCCCATGGCTTCGGCGAAGGCGATGCCGACGAAGAGGTTGGCCATCTGGCCCGGCGCCGCCGACGGGTTGCGCAGGGCACCGGCCAGGAAGTTGCCGAAAATGATGCCCACGCCGATGCCGGCGCCGCCAAGGCCGGTGGTGGCAAGACCTGCACCGATGTATTTGCCCATGAGCGAGATCTGCTGGGCCGCTTCGAGTTCCATGACTGTACTCCTTCAGGAATTTCGATGTTTGTTGAAGACCTTAGTGATGGGAGCTGCCCACTGCGTCACGCAGATACACACAGGTCAGGATGGTAAAGACGTAGGCCTGCACGACGGCGACCAGGAGTTCGAGGGCATAGACGGCGGTGATCGAGCCAATGACGATGGGCGACACCACGGCGAGCGATGCGAAGCCCGCAATGACCTTGATCACCGCGTGGCCCGCCATCACGTTGCCGGCAAGTCGGATCGAGTGGCTGACCGGGCGGACGAAGTAGCTGATGAGCTCGATCACCGCGAGCGCCGGGCGCACACCCAGCGGGGCGGAGGTGACCCAGAACATGCTGAGAAAGCCGATGCCCTTGTTGATGAAGCCCAGAACGGTGACCGTGCCAAAGACCAGAAGCGCGAGCACAACCGTCACCGCCATGTGGCTGGTGGTGGCGAAGGACATCGGCAGCAGGCCCAGCAGGTTCGAGATCAGGATGAACAGGAACAGGGTCATCACATAGGGGAAGAACTTTGCCCCTTCGTGCCCGGTCACTTCCTCGACCAGATTGTGGATGAAGCCGTAGAGCAGTTCGGCCACGGATTGGGTGCGCGACGGAACGATGGCGCGGCGGCGGGTGCCGTAGATCAGCAGCAGCGCGACGCAGGCCACACCAAGTGCCATCCACAGGGTCACATTGGTGACCGAATACCACGCGATGTGGTCCCCGCCGAACAGGGGCGTGACCACGAACTGGTCCATCGGGTGGATCGCGAAACCGCTGCTGCCCTCTGCCTCGCCTGCCATGCTACTGCCCCTTCCCGTCCGTCATTGCCTGGGCCGTGCGCAACATCACCCGCACCCCCGCGGCGAAGCCCAGCAGCGCGAAGATCACCAGGAAGATGGGGCGCGCGTTGAACAACCAGTCCAGCCCGAACCCGATAGCCAGCCCGAGGAGCATCCCCGAGACCAGCTCGATCACCATCCGCCAGGCCACCTCGCCCTGCGAGAATGCCTTGCCGGCCTGGCCCTTTTCCGGCGCGTCCGCCACCTTGGCCCGGGCGAGACGCTCTTCGAGGGCGCGCAACCGTTCGGGATCGGGTTCGTCGGACATCGGACCGGGCCTGACTGACCGGGCCCGTCTATGCGCTGGGGGCCTCCGAGTCAATCCGGGCTGTCAGCAGCCAACCCATTGGCAAAGAACAATTGTTCGCCGGGCCTCCGGCGCCCAGAGGCGACCCCATTGTCAACCGCGCGGTTGACTTTTCGCCGCCCCTGCCGTTCCTTGCGGCGATGGCCGGACCCCTCGACCGTGTCTTCGCGGCGCTTGCCGACCCGACCCGGCGGGCGATCCTTGGCATGCTGCTGGAGGACGACATGGCGGTCAGCGACGTGGCCGCGCCCTTTGCCATGTCGCTCGCGGCAATTTCCAAGCATCTCAAAGTGCTGGCCGATGCCGGCCTGATCGCGCAGGAGCGTCGCGGGCGAGTGACCTGGTGCAAGCTCGAGCCGGACGCGATGAAGGCGGCCTCGGTCTGGATGCAGGGCTTCGGGCAGTTCGAACCGGTCGATCTGGATGCGTTCGAGGCGTTTCTGGAGCGCGAGTTGGAGGAGGCGCAAAAGGACGGGGACAGCCCCTGAAATCATTGGGATTCCCCGGTCGGGCCTGGGTCGGGTTCCGGTCGGGTTTCAGTCCCGACAATCGTCGGGCGCGAGCCGTCAGCGCCGCGCGGCGAAGCGGTCGGCGTAGGCCCTGCGCAAGTCGGCTTTCTGCACCTTGCCCATGGCGTTGCGCGGCAGCGCGTCCACCAGCACCGCCGCCTTGGGCTGCTTGAACCTGGCCAGCCGCGGCGCGACCTCGGCCAGCACCGCCGCGGGGTCGAGCGTCACGCCGGGGCGTGGCACCAGCAGCGCGAAGACGCCCTCGCCGAAATCGGGATGCGGCAGGCCGATGACGGCGCTTTCGAGGACGCCGGGGACGGCGTCGAGCGCCTCCTCCACCTCCACCGGATAGACATTGAGCCCGCCGGTGATGATCAGGTCCTTGGCGCGGCCGACGATGCGCAGGGAACCGTCGGGGTCGAGGCGGCCGATGTCGCCGGTGCGGAAGAAGCCGTCGGCGGTGAATTCCGCGGCGGTCTTTTCCGGCAGGTTCCAGTAGCCGGCGAAGACGTTGGGCCCCCTGACCTCGACCTCGCCGGCCGCATTCAGGCGGATCTCCACGCCCGGCAGCGCAAAGCCCACGGCCCCGGGGCGTCGTTCGCCGTCATGGGGGTTGGATGTGGACATGTTGGTTTCCGTCATGCCGTAGCGCTCAAGGATGGCATGGCCGGTGCGTTGGGTGAAGGACAGGTGCGTTTCGGGCAAGAGCGGCGCCGAGCCGGAGGTGAAGAGGCGCAGGTGGGCGGTGGCCGCGCGGGTCAGGCCCGGGTGGTCGAGCAGGCGGGTGTAGAAGGTCGGCACCCCCATCATCGCGGTGGCCCTCGGCATGAGCCGCAACACTTCGTTCGCGTCGAAGGCGGGCAGCCAGAGCAGACTGCCGCCCGCCGCCAGCACGGTGTTGACCGCGACGAACAGGCCGTGGGTGTGGAAGATCGGCAGCGCGTGCAGCAGGACGTCGCGGTCGGTGAAGCGCCACAGCCCGGCCAGCGCGAGGGCGTTGGACAACAGGTTGCCCTGCGTCAGCATCGCGCCCTTGGGCTTTCCCGTGGTGCCGGAGGTGTAGAGCAGTGCCGCAAGGTCGCCTTCCGCCCGCGCCACCGGGTCAAGGGGGGCGGCCGGTCTCAAGCTCCCCTGCCCCGCCGCATTCAGCGTCAGCGCCCGCAGGCCGAGCCGCGCAGCCAGCCCGGCAAGGCCGGCGGCCGGATCATGCAGCAGCAGTTTCGGCGTGGCGTCGGTGAGGAAATGCTCCACCTCGGACGGCGTGTAGGCGGTGTTCATCGGCAGGAAGACGGCGCCCGCCGCGATGCAGGCGGCGTAGAGCGCCAGCGCCTGCGGCGACTTCGCGACCTGCGCCGCCACCCGGTCGCCGGGCGCGACGCCCTCGGCGGCAAGGCGGCCAGCGAGGCCCAAGGCGAGCGCGTGGAAGGCCGCGCCCGTGACCATGCCACCGTCCGGCAGGGTCAGGAGCGCATCGTTGCGGGCGGCGAGCGGGGCGAAGAGGCGGTCCCAGAGCGGGTTCATGGCGGCGATCCCGGCCGCTGCGCTCAGGCGCGGCCCTGGCTGCGGATGAACCACAGAACCGCCGAAAGGACAACGAGCCCGCCGGCAAGCGTGGTCGCTGAGGGCGTCTCGGCAAAGACCAGCCAGACCCAGAGCGGCGAGAGCGGCGCGTCGAGCGCGGCGAGGAGTGCGGTCGCAGTGGGCGGCAGGTGGCGGGCGCCCACGGTGAAGAGGGCGAAGCCCGGGACCTGATTCAACAGCCCGAAGCCCGCGAGCAGGAGGAGGTCGCGCGCGGGCAGCGTCAAGTCGGCGAAGGGCAGTGCCACCAGCGCATAGAGCGCGGCCGAAAGTGCTATGGCCGTGAAGGCCGGGATTTCGGGGAAGCGGCGCGAGATCAGGATCAGGCAGCCGAAGGTGACAGCCATGCCGACGGCGAGCAGATCGCCGGCGAGCGAGCCCTCGCCACGGGTGCCGACCATGAGCACGATGCCGCCAAGCGCCACCGCGCTGGCGACGAGCGCTGCCCTGCCGGGGCGTTCGCCGAGGAGGAGCCAGCCGAGGAAGGCCGCGGTGAACGGCGCGCAGGCCGACAGGATCGCGACATGGGCGATGGTCGTCGACAGTGCGGCGGTGACGAAGAACAGCGTCGAGACGGCGCCGGTCACGGCATAGGCCAGCCCCGGCGCACCAAGTCGGCGGAAGCTGCCAAGCCCGCCGCTGCCGCGCCACAGGACCAGAACGAGCGTGGTGCCGAGCGACGCGAACAGGCCGCGCCAGAACAGGATCGTGGCCGCATCGAGCGGCAGCGAGCGGGCAAAGATGCCCGCGGTGCTCCAGAACAGGACGCCGAAGCCGACGAGGAGGAGGCCGAGGCGGACGTTCGGTGCGGTCAGAAGTCGGGCCTCACGCCCGGCAGGTTCAGCGCCGAGATCAGGTCGCGCAGTTCCTGCCGCGCGGCAATGTGGGACATCGTGAGCTGTTCCACCCCGGTTTCCTTCAGGTCGAGCAGCGTCAGCCCCTTGGGGAAAAGTTCGCGGTAGATCACGCGCTCAGAGAAGCCCGGGGCGACGCGGAAGCCGATGCGCCGGGACAACTCCTCCAGCGCCGCGCCGACCTTGCGCTTGTTGTGCATGTGCAGGACGTTGAGGCGGTTCCTGAGCACGATCCAGTCGATCGGCTTCAGCCCGGCCTGGGCGCGGATCTGGCGCGCCTGCCAGACCATTTCGGCATAGATCGAAGGGCCGAGGACCTTGCCGGTCTCGGGGTCCACATGCGCGAGCAGGTCGAAGTCGATGAAGCTGTCGTTGAGCGGCGAGATCAGCGTGTCGGCCAGCGAATGGGCCACCTGCGACAGCCGCGTGTGCGAGCCGGGGCAGTCGATGACGATGAAATCGGAGGTGGGTTCCATCGCCGCGACGGCGGCGGACAAGCGGGCGTCGTAGGGGTTTTCCCCCGGCGCGGGCGTGGCCTCGGGCAGATCGCGGTAGTCGGGCGTCGGCAGGTTCAGACCGCTGCGCGCCATGAAGGCGCGGCGGTTCTCGATGTAGCGGCCGAAGGACTTCTGCCGCAGGTCGAGGTCGAGGCCTCCCACCCGTTTGCCGAGGCGGGACAGCGCGGTGGCGACATGCATGCAGGTCGTGGACTTGCCCGAGCCGCCCTTCTCGTTGCCGACCACGATGATGTGCGCCATTGCGGAGCCCCTTTCCTGCGACGCCTGATTACGGGATGGTCGTGGCACTTCCTAGGCCTTGGAGGGGCAAAGGGTGCGCTATCTGCCCGGGGTGTTGCTTTCGGTCCTGCTGGTTGGCGCCTGGGCCATTCTGGCCGGGCTGAAGGCCGACAGCGTCGAGACCCGGCGCGCGGCCTTTGCCATCGAGCACGCGATGCGGTTCTGGCCCGAGGTGCTGTGGCGCGGGTCCTGGGTCTACCCGGGGCAGCGGGGCGCCATGTTCGGCACCTACGGCCTCGTCGCACCGCAAGGCCTGGTGCTGGCGGTGACGGTGGGGCTGCTGCTGCTGTGGTCGGGGATCGCGGTGCGGCTGGCGGGGGTGTGGCGGGTACTGCTGGTCTTCGTGGCGGCCTGGGTGCTGGCGCCGCTGGCCGCGGCCTGGGCCGGGCTGCCGCCCTTCGGCGGCGCGTCGGGCGCGGTCCACGGTCTGGCCGGCGCGGGGTTCGCCTGGGCGATGCGCCGGGGCGACCGGGAAACGGCGGGTGTGGTCGGGCTCTCGGTGCTGGCCGGGATCGGCGCCTATGCCCTGGCCGGCGGCCAGGCGGTGGCGCTGGATGCCGCCGGGCTGGCGGTCGGGGCGCTGCTGGGGGTGGTGCTGAAAACGCGAAGCGCCGCCCCGGGGGGCGGCGCCTGATCCGGTCGCGGCGGGCTCAGAGCCCGAGGCCGGCGTATTTGTTCTTGAACTTCGACACCCGGCCGCCGGTGTCCAGCAGCTTGGCGGAGCCGCCGGTCCAGGCCGGGTGCACCGATGGGTCGATGTCGAGCGTCATCGTGTCACCGTCCTTGCCCCAGGTGGTGCGGGTGCGGAAGGTGGTGCCGTCGATCATCTTGACGGTGATGAAGTGGTAGTCGGGATGGGTCTCGGCTTTCATGGCGGTCACACGGCCCCGGTCTTGGCGTTGGAATCCTTGGCGGTGGCCTCGGCGATGCGGGCCGATTTCCCGCGGCGCGACCGAAGGTAGTAGAGCTTGGCGCGGCGCACGCGGCCGCGACGGACGACCTCGATCGTGTCGATGTTGGTCGAGTAGAGCGGGAAGACGCGCTCGACGCCTTCGCCGAAGCTGATCTTGCGGACGGTGAACGAGGCGCTGATCGTGGCGCCGCCGGAGCGGCCGATGCAGACACCTTCGTAGGCCTGCACCCGCGAACGGCTGCCTTCGGTCACCTTGTAGCCGACGCGGACGGTGTCGCCCGCCTTGAAATCGGGGATCTTCTTGCCGAGTGCCGCGATCTGCTCGGCCTCGATCTGCGCGATGAGGTTCATGCGCGGTCTCTCCTTCTGCCCGCGGTAGGCCCGCGGAGGGTGTCGCACCGCATTGCTCCGCTTGGGCGCAGGGGCGTGGGCCGGGCGGCCGGTCCTGCCGGAGGTGAGGCGCATGTGCTTGCGTCCGCGGGGAATGGCTCCCCCCGGACCGGGCGCACTTACGGCCGGTGTGCCGGCGAGTCAAGCCACCCGGGAGGTCCGGCAGTCCGGCCGGCCACCTTCATCGAACGCAAAAATGCCATGCGAACGGCCACAATCGCGCCAAGTTTCGCCTCATTTCGGGGCGACACAGGCGAAAAGGCAATCTGAACCCGTGGAGGAACAAGTGAAAGTGTTTCCGGCATTCCCCCGACGGCTCGCCCATCGCTTTCTGGGTGACGAACGCGGGGCCGCGACAATCGAGGCGGTGATCTGGGTTCCGGTGTTCACCTTCCTGCTCGGGATGATCGCCGACGCCTCGCTGATGTTCGGCGCCAAGGCCGAGGTCCTGCGCATCGTGCAGGACGCCAACCGCAGCCTGTCGGTCGGCAAGTATTTCACCATCGCCGAGGCCGAGGACTTCGTGACGACCCGCATCGCCGGCATCAGCCCGAACGCGGTCGTGACCACGACGGTGATCGCCGGCGTGGTCCTGACCACGGTCGATATGCCTTCTGGCGACCTGACGGCGACCGGCTTCTTCGACGGCTTCGCGGCTCTCACCATCCGCGTGCAGTCCCACTTCCTTTCGGAGGCTTGACAGATGTCCAGTAGGCGTGAATTTCGATCCTGGCTGAACCGCGCCCGCGACGACGAGGGCGGCATTTCGCTTTACGGGCTGCTGCTCACGGTCAGCGTCGCGATGATCGGGGGCTATGCGATCGACGTGTCGAACGTGATGACCGACCGCACGCTGCTGCAGAACAGCGCCGACGCCGCCGCGCATGCCGCCATCCTGACCCGGGAATACGAGACTGCCGACGTGGCGCGGGTGGAAGCGCTGTCAGTGACCGAAGAGAACATGCCGGGCGACTTCTTCGGCGGAGTGCTGGACACGACCGACATCGTTTTCGGCACCTGGAACGGGATCACCCGCACCTTCGTTGCGAACGCGGCGTCGCGCGGCGCCGTGCAGGTGGTCCTGAACCAGACGTCGGACAATTCGAACCCGGTGAAGACCTACCTCCTGGACCTCGTCGGCTTCAACCTCTGGGACGTGAGCGTGACCTCGACGTTCATCGCCTACGATCCCACGTGCTTCATGGAAGGGTTCGTCGCGGATGACGTGGTGGACCTCCAGAGCAACAACGCCTTCTTCAACGGCTTCTGCATCCATTCGAACACCCATGTCTCGATGAACTCGAACAACTACTTCGAGCCCGGCACCGTGGTGTCGATGCCCGACCTCGCCGATCTCGACGTCCCGAACTCCGGCTTCGAGACCAACGAAGGCCTGCAGGACGCGCTGCGCGTTGGCAGCTACCACATCCGCATCGTGCAGCGCATCGACGAGATCATCGCTCTCGTGGACGAGCCGGGGTCGATCTACTATCCGGATTACATCGCCGGCGCGACGCGGAGGCTGAACAAGAACACCATCGCGGCCTCGGACATCATGTCCGGCCGGGTGCACTACTGGACCTGCCCGTCCGGAAGGGGCACGGTCGCGAACGGCACCCTGGTGCAGAACGTGGTCATCGTGTCGGACTGCGAGATCAAATTCGGCAGTGGCGTGCAGGTCGAGAATTCGGTGATCGTCACCACCAATACCTCTGCCAAGTCGTTCAACTCGCCGTCGGGCTTCATCCTCGGCAAGAACGACAACTGCGCGGTCGGCGGTGGGTCGCAGCTGGTCACCATGGGCGGGATGAACTTTGCCGCCAACCTCGAGGTTTACGGCAGCCAGCTTCTGGCCGTCGGCGACATCGAGTTCGCGGCGCGCGCCGACGGCATGCAGGGCACGGCGATGGTGTCGGGCAGCACGATCTCCGGCACGTCCAACATGTCGATGGGTCTGTGCGAGACCGGCATGGAGGACAACTTCCAGTCCAAATACTTCCGGATGGTGAACTGAGCCAGGCCCCTCGCCCGCCCGTTTCGCAATCAGGACGGCGGCCGGCCCGAAAGGTCCGGCCGCCGTTCCCGTGTCAGCCGCTCCGCTTCGGCGCGGCGCCATGCCGCGATCTCGGCATGATGGCCGGAGAGCAGGACCGGCGGGATGTCGCGTCCCTCCCAGACCGCGGGCCGGGTGTAGTGCGGATGTTCGAGACCTCCGGCCGCGAAGCTCTCCTCCTCGACCGAGGCCGCATTGCCAAGGACGCCGGGGCGCAGCCGCAGCGTGGCGTCCAGCATGGCCTGGGCCGCGATCTCGCCGCCGGTCATGACGAAATCGCCGAGCGAGACCTCTTCCAGGTCCAGCACGTCGATGGCGCGCTGGTCGATGCCCTCGAACCGGCCGCAGAGCAGCGTCACGCCCGGGCCCGCGGCCCAGGCGCGGGCGGTGCCTTGCGTGAAGCGCCGGCCGCGGGGCGAGAGGCAGACCCGGGGCGCGCCGGGCGGGGCCAGTGCCAGCGCCTCGGCCATGGCGGCGGCCACCACGTCGGGGCGCAGGACCATGCCGGCACCGCCGCCTGCGGGCGTGTCGTCGACAGCGCGGTGCCGGCCGATGCCATGGCGGCGCAGGTCCACGGTGTCGAGCCGCCAGAGCCCGGCGTCCAGCGCCTTGCCGATGAGCGACAGGCCCAGCGTGCCGGGGAAGGCCTCGGGGAACAGCGTCACGACCACGACGCCGAAGCCGCCGCGGACCTCGTCGGCGCCAAGCTCGCGCGGCATGCGGCTCGGCCGCGCCGTCAGGCGGCCGTGGGAGCGGGGTTTGGCATCGGTCATGGCGCGGTCTTACCGCGCCGGGACCCCGGGGAAAAGCCGCCTACCCGGCGCTGCGCTGCGCCAGCCGGTCGGTCGCGGCCATGAGCGTGAGCAGCGCCGCCTCGGCCTCGGTGCCGGCGACATGGGCGGCCCGGGCGGCGAGCATGTCGCTCGACGGCAGCGACCACCACAGCCCGGGGTCCGCCGCCAGCGCCGCCGCGGCCCGCCGCGCGAACAGCGCCAGCGGCGCCGGCAGGTCCGGCAGCGCCTGAAAGGCCGCCGTCCCGGCGCCGCCGGGCAGCGCGGCCAGCAGTCCGGCGTCCGAGCCCTGCAGCGCCAGCGCGGTGACCAGCGCCGGACCGGCCCCGCCGGCGCGTACGCGGGACAGGAGCGCCTCGTGCAGGCGGGCCGGATCGACATGGGCCGCGATCGCGCGCAGGTGCTCGGCCACGGCCTCGGGCGGCGTGGTCTCGGGCAGGTCCTGCACCGGCTGCAGCAGCAGATCGGCCCGCGCGGTGGCCGCGGCCAGGTGGTCGGCCTCCGGCGCAGGCGGCGCCACGGACGGCGCCTCGCGCACCTCGATGAGCCGCGCCAGCGGGATCGACATCAGCGACAGCGCCAGCGGCGCCAGCGACGACACCCGCGGCACGAAGCCGACAATTCCGCCGATGCCGCGACCGATGCCGAAGAGCACGGCGACGAGGAGCACCAGCAGCGCCACCCGCGCCAGCGCCGAGGCCTGCAGGTCGCGGCCGCGCCAGTGCGCGGCATCGCGCGGCCAGTCGAGCGGCCGCAGCACGACCTGCCACAACAGGAAGATCGCGGCAAAGGCCACGACGTAGATCCAGCCGAACCCCCCCATCCCGGCCAAGAGCGGGCCGGCATAGAGCATCAGGGTGACAAGCTGCAGAAGACGCTGACGGGACATCGGACGACGGCGCTCCCCCAAGAGATTGTGTCCGACACTGCCAGCGGGGGCAGGGATCGTCCAGAGCCGCGATGCCGCTTTCCTGATCCCCGTGTCCTGCAGGACCCGCCCGTCCCGGGGAGGCGGGCTTGCCGGCCGCGCTTGCCTTGAGCGCGGAGGGGGCGCTGCTCCCCGCTGCGCTCCCCCCGGGGTATTTCGGCAAGAATGAAGCTGCTTTGGGGGAGTGTCCTCTGCCGTCCGGCATCATTCTTGGGCAAATACCCCACGGGGGTCCGGGGGTGGGAAACCCCCGGGGCTCTCCGCAGGCACAACCATACGGGCAAAGGCGCAACGCCAGCGCGCCCCTTGCGGGCGCAAGACGGCGGCCCGCGCTGTGGCCGGACCTGGGGCGCTGCGGGGGTGCAAGGGGGGCGCCTGCGGCCCCCTTGCCTGATCCCGCGCCGATAGGCGCGGGACGGCGGCGGGGCGTTGCCTGCGGGGCGGGGGGCCGGTATGGCACGGGAGCGTCCCGGGCCGGAGATCAGGAATGCCGCTGCGTCTGTCGTTCACGGAGCCGGGGTTCGCGGCGGCGTTCGAGGTGTTCCTGTCGGCCAGGCGCGAGGCCGATGCCGAACTGGGCGAGGCGGTCGCGGCAATCATCGCCGAGGTGCGCGACGGCGGCGACGCCGCGCTTCTGGCACGGACGCTGCGGCACGACCGGCTGGTGCTGACTCCCGGGACGATGGTGGTCTCGGAGGCGGAAACCGACGCCACCATCGCCCGGGTCGACCCGCAGGATCGTGCAGCGCTGGAACTGGCGGCCGCACGCATCCGCGCCTTCCATGCCGCGCAGGTCCCGGCGGATGCGCGGTGGACCGACGCGACGGGGGCCACGCTGGGCTGGCGCTGGACGCCGGTGGCCTCGGCCGGGCTCTACGTGCCGGGCGGAACCGCCGCCTATCCCTCGTCGGTGCTGATGAACGCGATTCCCGCCTCAGTCGCAGGGGTGCGGCGGCTGGTCATCGCCTGTCCCACACCGGACGGGGTACTGAACCCGCTCGTCCTGCTGGCGGCCCGACTGGCGGGCGTCTCGACCGTCTACCGCATCGGCGGGGCGCAGGCGGTGGCGGCGCTGGCCTTTGGCACCGAGACCATCGCGCCGGTCGACAAGATCACCGGCCCGGGCAACGCCTGGGTCGCGGCGGCCAAGCGGCAGGTCTTCGGCCAGGTCGGCATCGACATGATTGCCGGCCCGTCGGAAGTGCTGGTCATCGCCGACCGCACGGGGGATGCCGACTGGATCGCGCTCGACCTGCTGTCGCAGGCCGAGCACGACGAAAGCGCGCAGGCGATCCTGATCACCGATCACGCGCCACTGGCCGCGGCCACGGCCAAGGCGGTGGACCGGCACCTCGCGACCCTGCCGCGCGCGGCCATCGCGGGCGCCTCCTGGGCAAAGCATGGGGCGATCATCCTGGTGCGCGACCTGGTCGAGGCGGCCGCGCTCTCTGATCGCATCGCGCCGGAGCATCTGGAGTTGCATGTCGAAGACCCCGAGGCGCTGCTGCCCGCGCTGAACCACGCGGGTGCGATCTTCCTCGGCCCCTGGACGCCGGAGGCCATCGGCGACTACGTCGGCGGGCCGAACCACGTGCTGCCGACGGCGCGGTCGGCGCGCTTTTCCTCCGGCCTCTCGGTGCTCGATTTCATGAAGCGCACCACGCTGGCCCGGATGACGCCCGCGGCGCTGCGCGCGCTTGGCCCGGCGGCGGAGCGGCTGGCGCGGGCCGAGGGGTTGCACGCCCACGGGATGAGCGTGCGGGCGCGGCTCGACCGGCTGAACGGCTGATCAGAAGCCCTGCGACCGCAGCCAGCCGCAGGCGCTCTGGTCGTCGCTGAATGCGCGGGCGGTGTTCGGCGGCAAGAGCGAGACATAGTAGCTGCAGATCTGCGGGTCGCGTCGCTGGCAGTGGATGCCGTGGTCCTAGACCCGGCAGGCCAGCGCAAAGCCCGACACCTGGCAGGCGCGCTGGTGGTGGGGCAGGCAGCATTGCGGGTCCGCCGTGGTCAGTCAGGTCGATTCCAGCCTGTTGGGGTTCACGCTGGTGCAGGGATAGGCGACTCCATTCTCGTCCCGTCCACAGGGGGCTTCGGGATCGTATTGCTGGGCAGGGGTGGGGGTGGCGAAGAGGGAAAGGATCAGGACAAGCGCGCGCATCAAGGACCTCCGGCAATACGGCGCATGTTCCCCATGCGCCGTGCCGCTGTCCACGAACCATTGCGTCAGGCTTTCGCGGCCGGTGCCCGGCGGCGGCCCTTGCGGGCCTGGTGCTTGGCCTTGTGCGGGGCGCCCGGGGCCTGCCCGCGCGGCGCACCGCCCGGGCGCTGCCCCTGCGGCCGCTGGCCCTGCGGCTTGTGCCCCGGCTTCGGCGCCGCGGCCACGAGATCCGCCGCCCAGGGCGCGCCGCCGATCACAGGAACGGGCTTTTTCAGCATCTTTTCAATGGCCTGGAACTCACCCATCTCGCCCGGCGAGCAGAAGCTGACCGACGTTCCCGACGCCCCGGCCCGCGCCGTCCGCCCGATGCGGTGGACGTAATTCTCCGGCACGTTGGGCATATCGAAGTTGTAGACGTGCCGCACCGTCGGGATGTCGATGCCCCTCGCGGCCACGTCGGTGGCCACCAGCACATCCAAGGCACCTTCCCGGAAGGCGCCCAGCGTGCGGTCGCGGTGGTTCTGGCTCTTGTTGCCGTGGATGGCGCCGACCTTGAAACCCCATGTTTCCAGCAGTTTGGACAATTTCTCCGAGCCGTGCTTGGTGCGGCCGAAGACCAGCGCCTGCTCACCGGGGTGCTTGAGCAGATAGCTCTCCAAGAGCCGCGCCTTGTCGCCCATCGGGATGAAATGGACGCCCTGATCGATGGCCTCCACCGGCTTGCCCGGCGGGGCGACCTGCACCTTGATCGGGTCGCGCAGGTAGGTCTCGGCGATCTCGGAAATGTCCTTGGGCATCGTGGCCGAGAACATAAGTGTCTGACGTTTCACCGGAATATGCTTGGCGATGCGGCGCAGGGCGTGGATGAAGCCCATGTCCAGCATGTGATCGGCCTCGTCGAGGACGAGGTAGCCGGTGAGGTTCAGGTTCACCTCGCCGCGCTCGATCAGGTCCTGCAGCCGGCCCGGGGTGGCGACCAGAACGTCGGCGCCCCGGGCGAGGTTGGCGGCCTGCTTGTTGATCGAGGCGCCGCCCACGACGAGGACGATTTTGGTGGGCGTGCCCTTGGTAAACCGTTCAAGATTATCGCGAATCTGGTTGGCAAGCTCGCGCGTTGGCACCAGGATCAGCGCCCGCACATGCCGCGGCGGGGGCGGGTTGGGGATGTCGAGCAGGCGGTGCAGCAGCGGCAGGCCGAAGGCCGCGGTCTTGCCGGTGCCGGTCTGGGCGAGGCCCATCAGGTCGCGGCCCGCCATGATGTGGGGGATGGATTGCGCCTGGATCGGCGTGGGTATCTGGAGGTCGGTCTTTTCAAGCGCTTTCAGCAGCTTGGGCGAAAGCCCGAGGGCGGCAAAGGTGGTCATGGGTCGTTCCCGTACGAAGGGCGCCCGGCCCTCGACGCCGCCTTGTGGCGATGCCCGTGCCGGTCGCGGAACCCTCGCGTGATGATGGGAACCTTGTGCCCGGACCTTTCGGTGCTCACGCGGCACGGGTGTCGGACCGGGGGGAGATGGGGGGGATCGGGGCGGAAGTCAAGCGTCGGGTTTGCGTCGGGCTTTGGTCGGGTTTGCGTCGGGCTTCCGTCGGGACGCGGGGTGCGGTGGGGGAGGGGGATGCGCGACGGGCCTCGGCCTCGCGGCGGATGACCGATGGGGCGGTGGCGGCTAGCGAAGTAGGCTGCGGTCATGCGCAATTGGTGCGGAGCCAAAGATATTATACAACGGCATTTTCGCCAGCTGGCAGGAGGCCGAAGAACGCCAGTGCGTTCTCGATGTCGATTCTAACCGGGACGTGCGCCGAATTGCCCGTCCTTATTGACCAATTTCCAGAAGGTAAATCAAGGCTCTGAGCATAGCTACCGTGCTGAACCCGAACGGAGTACGTTTGCTGCGGCCCCTTTATCGGGCTATTGAAGCAAAAGATCAGAGTCTCATCTCGAAACGAGGCAGACTTAAGGTACATACCCTTCTTCAGGAAACCTCCACCGCGAACATCGACATAAATTCGCTTTCCGATCGCCGGACCATTACAAAAATGCTCTACGGTTCGTTGATCGAAAGGGTTGCGGACCAATATAGCCTTGCAGAAAGAAAGGGGTAGTTCATGCGGGACGACCACCTCGGCCATTCTGGATCGTGTAATTTTGTCCCTGTTCTGATCGTTCACGGGCGAGTCATGGTATATGTCATCAAATCTCAAACTATCAAAAAAATCATCGCCACTCAAAGGTGCGGCGCCACTGTTCGCAAAGTTCTCATGTAAGAACATTGAGCGAGCATCTGACATGAGTTCCACAAAGTCGAACATGAACAGGATCGGAATCGACATGTGCGGATTTCTGCGAAAAGGATCGCTCAGCGACTTGATGCCCTCGGTCTTGAAATGGAATGAATTCTTTGGTCGGAAGTAGAGGCGCACAAATTCGTGGGCGGCTGGATTGTTCCAGAGCGCACCCTGATTGGCTACATCGCAGACCAAACCAACGCCTTGTGTCGCAAGATTTCGCGATAAGATGCGGTCGGACTCTATAATGTGCCTAACAACGGTTACGTCACATGCGTGATACAGGTACCTGGGCCACCACTTCCGAGCCTCATAAGGAGCGAGTTTTTCCGACCACTCCCGAACATGCCGTTGAGCTCGCGCTAGTGAAATTGCCAAGTGCGTTGCTTCTGATTGGCCACGTCTTGAGGTGGCGTTTTGCGAAGAGAGGGTTCAAAGAAGTAGGCGTGGCTCTCGTGCGACCGATCGTCGCGCAATGCAGCACGCGCGGTTCTAATGTAGCCTAGCTCCCCAATTATCGGGAAGAAGTAGCTCTTCAGCTTCCTGCTGCGTTCATCAGAAAATGTCTCGCCGAACAACACTCCAGAAAGTAAGTGTGTGTATGCCTGCTCGATCATTTCCGAACCTAGGCGTTCGAGCTTCCCGTCCTCAAACCGCACGAGAATATCATTCTCCTGGTTCAGTCTTGCGCTGAACGGCTTTTGCGCGCTTGTGCTAAATACCGGTTTGCTTTCTAGGATGTGCCTTAGGTCGGAAAGGAAATCCTCGAAGTTCTCTGGAATTTTAGCGTCGATGTGTTCCGCTACAAAATCTGACGGAACTTGAACATTGTGTAAGAAGATCGGGATGTTTACTTGCTTGAGGTATCGCTCCATTACTGGGCGAACGTCCTGCCAATCAAGGTTTCCGTTGCCGCATCCCAAGGGGGGAAACGACACGGAGGTAATTCCGAGTTCTTGATAGGTCTGGACAAACTTTTCTAGCCCTTGTTCGACATATTCAAGCTTAGAGGGTAGGCGCCATGTTGTCTTTGTTGGGAAGTTCAATACCCACTGAGTTTTGCCGCGCCACAGATGAAGTTGGCCGACTTTCAACTTGTGCCCATCGCAAAGGGATTTATACTCTCGAAACATCTGCGGAAATCGACTCTTAAACTCCTTGGCGACTCCTTTCCCCATCACTCCGACTGTATTTACGGTGTTCACCCACGTTTGTGCAGGTGAATGGAATAGACTGCTGCGGAGATAGATCAACATTTCTGGACCTGTGCGACCTCTGCGATGTTCTATGTTCGTTCCTGTCCCGAAGGTCAAGCAAAGAGTAGGTCGAATCGTTCACCCCTGCAACGTCCGCACCCCAAACCCCTCCCCCCGTGCCTGCATCGCCGCCACGGCGGCCACGGCGGCGGCGGCGGCGGTGGTGAAGTAGGGGATGCGGTCCATCAGGGCGACGCGGCGGATGTCGCGGCTGTCGCTGATCGACTGGGTGCCTTCGGTGGTGTTCATCACCAGCGCGATGCGGTCGGACTTCAGCAGGTCCACCACGTTGGGTCGGCCTTCGTAGACCTTGTTGACCTGCTCGCTGGCGATGCCCTGCTGCGCCAGCCAGGCCGCGGTGCCGCGGGTCGCGGTGATGGTGAAGCCCATCGCCACCAGCCCGCGGGCGGCGTCGGCCAGCGCCTCGGTCTTGTCGCTGTCCTTGACCGACAGGAACACCGCGCCGGCTTCCGGCAGGATCGTCCCGGCGCCCATCTGTGCCTTGAGGAAGGCCAGCGGGAAGGTGCGGTCCCAGCCCATGACCTCTCCCGTGCTGCGCATCTCCGGCCCCAGCACCGGGTCCACCCCGGGGAAGCGGGCGAAGGGCAGGACCGCCTCCTTGACCGAGAACCACGGGGTTTTCGGGTCGGCGAGCGTCAGCGGGTCGGCGTAAGGCAGGTCGGTGTCGGGGCCGACGCCTTGCGGGTAGGGCGGGCGCATCGGGAAGTTCGACAGCGGCTCGCCGGCCATCAGGCGGGCGGCGATGGCGGCGATGGCGCTGTCCGTGGCCTTGGCCACGAAGGGCACGGTGCGCGAGGCGCGGGGGTTGACCTCGAGGACGTAGATCGCGCCGTCCTTGATCGCGAACTGCACGTTCATCAGGCCGACGACCTTGAGCGCCCTGGCCATGACGACGGTCTGGGCGGTGAGCTCCGCCACGGTGGCGTCGGAGAGCTGGTGCGGCGGCAGGCAGCAGGCCGAGTCGCCGGAATGCACCCCGGCCTCCTCGATATGCTCCATGATCCCGGCGACATGGACCTGCGTGCCGTCGCAGAGCGCGTCCACGTCCACCTCCACCGCGCCGGCGAGGTAGCTGTCCAGGAGGACCGGGTTCCTGCCCGAGACCTGCACGGCGGTGGCGATGTAGCGTTCCAGCTGGGCGTCGTCGCGCACGATTTCCATGGCGCGGCCGTACTTCAGCGAGCCGAATGTCAACATCGTCGTTTCGACCGCTCTGGGTAGGCCGCCACT
>JANOGU010000402.1:0-8975 GCA_031406135.1 Rhodobacterales bacterium | reverse complement strand
GTCGACAACGGCAAGCTGACCGCGAAGTTCGTGCGCCAGCCGGCGCTGGGCGATGTGCCCTACCCGGTGCAGATGGAGCCGAACCTGGTCGTCGAATATTACGCCAAGAACTGATCGCCGGCCTCTCGGGGTCGCACAGGAAAAGGGCCGCGCGCCAGCGCGGCCCTTTCGCGTTCCGGGGCGGCCTTCGGATCAGCCGTTGCCGTGGCCGGCGAAGAGGCCGGCGGCCTCGGCCGCGGCGTGCAGCGCGCGGGCCTTGTTGACGGTTTCCTGATATTCCGCCTCGGGGTCGCTGTCGTGGACCACGCCACCGCCAGCCTGGGTGTAGAGATGCCCGTCCTTCAGCACCGCGGTGCGCAGCGCGATGCAGAAATCCATCTCGCCGTTGGCCGCGAAATAGCCGATACCGCCGCCGTAGACGCCGCGCTTTTCCGGCTCCAGCTCGTCGATTATCTGCATGGCGCGGACCTTGGGCGCGCCGGAGACGGTGCCTGCGGGCAGGCCGGCGAGCAGGGCCGACAGCGCGTCCTGGTCGTCACGGATGCGGCCCACGACGTTCGACACGATGTGCATGACGTGGGAATAGCGTTCGATGATGAACTGCTCGGTCGGGCGGACAGTGCCGACCTGCGCCACGCGGCCCACGTCGTTGCGTCCGAGATCGAGGAGCATCAGGTGCTCGGCGCGTTCCTTGGCATCCGCCAGAAGGTCGGCCTCATGCGCCTTGTCCGCCTCGGGCGTGGCCCCGCGCGGCCTGGTGCCGGCGATCGGGCGGATGGTGACCTCGCCGTCGCGCAGACGGACGAGGATTTCGGGGCTGGCGCCGACGACCTGGGCGCTGCCGAAGTTGAAGAAGAACATGAAGGGCGACGGGTTGGTCCGCCGCAGAGCACGGTAGAGCGCGAAGGGCGGCAACGCGAAGGACTGGCGCCAGCGCTGGCTGGGCACGACCTGGAAAATGTCGCCGGCGGCGATGTAGTCCTTGGCCTTCAGCACCGCCGCCTTGTAGGCGGCGGGGGTGAAGTTCGACACCGCCGCGCCCAAGGGGGCGGCGTTGCCGTAGTCGCGGTCGGCGCGCGGCGCGCGGTCGAGATCGCGCAGCGCGTCCATCACCCGTTCGGCGGCCTGCGCATAGGCGGCGCGGGCGGAGAGGCCGGAGGCGGCCCAGGCGGGGGCCACGACGGTGACCTCACCCTTCACGCCGTCGAGGACGGCGACGGTTGAGGGACGCATCAGCACCGCGTCGGGAAGGTCGAGCGGGTCGGGGCGGGCGTCCGGCAGGTGTTCCACGAGCCGGATCATGTCGTAGCCGAGGTAGCCGAACAGTCCGGCGGAGGCCGGGGGCAGGCCTTCGGGCATCTCCACGCGGCTTTCCGCCAGCAAGGCCCGCAGGCTGTCGAAGGGATGACCTTCGGCCGGCCTGAAGGCGGTAGCGTCGAAACGGGCCTCGCGGTTGATCTCTACCTTCGTGCCGCGGCAGCGCCAGATCAGGTCAGGCTTCATGCCGACGATGGAGTAGCGGCCGCGAACCTCTCCTCCGGTCACGCTTTCCAGCATGAAGGTATCGGCCCGCGCCTCGCCCAATTTCAGCATCAGCGACACGGGCGTGTCGAGGTCGGCCGGCAGCCGGGCCCAGACAAGCTGGTTCTTTCCCTCGCCCCAGGCGGTTTCGAAGGCGGCGAAGTCGGGGAGTAGCGCGGCCATCAGGGGAAACGGGCGTGGACCGCGGCAATCGCGCTTTCGTCGAGGAAGATGCCCGCCTTCGTCGTCATCGCGTTGGTGAAAAGCTGGAAGGCGTCCTCGGCCATGGCCTGTTCGGCCTGCGCGCCGATGGCGCCCTGCATCGCCACCGAGGCGTCGGCGGCAGGGTCGCCGGGGGCGATGCTGTCGAGCCGCAAGAGGCCGGTGAAGCCCGGTCCCTCGATGACCCTGGTGTCGCCGGGCTGCATCTCGAAGGCACTGGCCACGACAGTCTCCGGCGCGCCCGCCACGGTGCCGTTGCGGGCGATCGACGGGGTGACGGACAGGATGCCGAAGGCGCCCAGGCTGGCGCCGCCCTCGACCTCGGCCTTGATCGCGATGGCGCGGTCGGCCAGCGCCCTGGCCAGCGCATCAGCGCGCCAGCCGGTTTCGACCGCGGCGCGGGTCTCCTCGAACGGGATCGGGGCTGCGGGCAGGATCGCGTCGAGCCGCAGCGCGAAGATGCCGCCGTCGCCGAGGATGGCGAAGGCGGGGAAATCGGCTTCGGTGGCGGCTTCGGCTGCGGCCCGGAAGTCTTCGTAGCCAACCAGCGGGTCGTCCACGTCGGGCGTGAGCACCACCTGACGCAGAGTCAGGCCGTCTTCCTTCGCGACATCCTCGAGCGTGGCGCCGCCCGCGAGCTTGTCGTCCAGCGCCTCCAGCCGGTCGGCGATGGCATCGCGCGCCTCTTCAGTCTGCAATTCCAGCGCCAGATGGTCGCGCACGGCGTCGAAGCTGGTCTCGGTGGCAGCCAGAATGCCGTTCATGCGGAACAGCGCGGGACCAAGGTCGGTGGGCAGTGGGCCGGCGACGCCGGGCCCGGCCAGAGCGAAGACGCCCTCGCCGGCGGCGCCGAGGTCGGCCTTGGCCATGTCGCCCATGTCAATGTCGGCCAGCGTGAGGCCACGGTCGGCGACCAGCGTCTCGAAGCTTTCGCCGGCGTTGATCCTTGCCCTTGCCGCCGCGGCGGCGGTCTCGTCGGGGAAGACCAGGCGTTCGACGAGGCGGCGTTCCGGGGTGACGAATTCGTCCTGGCGCGCCTCGTAGAGTGCCTTGAGGTCGGCTTCCTCGACGGGCATGTCCTTGGCGATGTCGGCGGGCAACAGCGCGAGGTAGGTCACCTGCCGCGCCTCGGGCCGGGTGAACCGCGCGATGTTGGCGTCGTGGAAGGTCTTCAGCTCCGCATCGGTGGCGACTGGGACCGGCGCGGGCAGATCCCCCTCGCCAAGTCGCAGCAGTGACAGGCCGCGGCGTTCGGAGACCCAGGCGAACAGCGTCCCGCTGAGCGCGGCGGGGGCCACGAAGCCCGAGCCCACGGCGCCCTGCAGCAGCGACCGGGCGAGGTCGTCGCGCAGCTGGGCTTCGAACTCGGCGACGGACAGGCCGTTCTGGTCGAGCACCTGGCGGTAGATTTCCGGGTCGAACTGGCCGTTCAGGCCCTTGAACGTGTCGAGCGCCGTGATCTCCTGCGCGATCCGCGTATCGCCGACCGAAAGCCCGAGACGGGCCGCCTCGTTGTCCACCGCGGCCGCTGCGACGAGCTGGCCACGGACCTGGGCATCGAGGCCGAGCGCCTGCGCCTGCTGCAGGCCGACGGCCTGGCCGACCTGGGCCGACAGCGCCTGCAGCTCCTGCCGCAGCGCACGGACATAGTCGGTCACCGTGATCTCGCGGTCACCCACGGTGCCGACCATCTGCCGGCCGCCGCCGAAGTTGGTGATGGAAAAGCCGCCGAGCGACAGGACGAGAAGCCCCAGAAACCCCAGGATGAGGGGGTTGGCGCTCTTCTTCTTGCGCTTCGGCTCGTCGTCGTCCTTGGCCATGTCCGGGGTCCGTGCGAGGGGTGGCCGGGGTCTACAGGGTCAGGGAGCCCCCGGCAAGGGTCAGCCAGAGAAGGCGGCAAGCCTTTGGAACAGCGTGGAAATGCCGGGCACATCGAGGTTGGCGAAGGCGATGCGGACCTGGCGTTGGCCCTCGGCGTGGGCGGCGGGCTGGAACATGGTGCCGGGCAGCAGAAGGACATGCGCCGCCTCCACCAGCCGGCGGGCGACGGCGGGCGAGGGGTCCGGGAACGGGTGTTCGGCATAGGCGAAATAGGCGCCGCAGCCGAGCAGGCGCCAGCCGGGCAGGCGGCCGAAGCCTTCGGTCATGGCGCGGCGGCGGGCGAGGATTTCGCGCCGCTCCCCGGCGACCCATTCGCCCAGGTTGCGCATTCCCCAGAGTGCCGCGATCTGGCCAAGCTGCGAGGGGCAGATGGCCACGGTGTCGAGGAATTTCTCCACCTCGGCGAGCCGGGCGGGAGAGGCGACGATGGCGCCGACGCGGTGGCCGGTGAGGCGGTAGGCTTTCGAGAAGCTGTAGAGATGGATGAACGTGTCGGGCCAGTTCGGATCGGCGAAAAGGTCGTGCGGCCGGCCGTCGCGGCCGTCGAAGTCGCGGTAGGTCTCGTCCACGATCAGCGCAATGCGGCGCGCGCGGCACAGATCGCGGAACCCGCGCAGGGTCTCGGCCGGGTATTCGACTCCGCCGGGATTATTTGGCGAAACCAATACGATGGCGCTGGTTCTTGAGGTGATGCGTGAAGCAGCATCGGCGACGTCCGGGACCAGGCCCTGGCTGGTGGGCAGGGGCACGGCGGTGACGCCGGCCATGTCGAGCCACATCTTGTGGTTGAAGTACCAAGGGGTCGGCAGGATCACCTCGTCGCCGGCGCCGGCCAGCGTGGACAGCACCGCGCAGAAGGCCTGGTTGCAGCCCTGGGTGATCGCGACCTGGGACGCGGCGATGTCGCCGCCGTAGGTGGCCGACCACTGCGCGGCGATCTCGGCGCGCAGCCCGGGCAGACCGAGGACGGGGCCGTAGAGATGCGCCGCCGGATCGTTCAGCGCGGCCTCGGCGATCACCTGGCGCAGCGCTAGCGGTGGCGGGTCGACGGGGGCGGCCTGGCTGACGTTGAGCAGCGGGCGGTCGGGCGGGAAGCTGCGCCCTTCGATCCAGCGGCGCGCCTCCATCACCGGCGGGGCCTCGGTCGCGGCCATGGCGGGGTTGAGGGGATGCAGCACGGGCGCCTCCGGTCGGGATGGGGACAGTCGGATTTCTTCGCGGGGACTAGCGGCCATCGTCGAAGATGCTTGACTGCGTGGGGTCAGTCGTCACGCCCCCGCAGCGGCTGGACGTATTGCAGCGCCATGTCCCAGGGGAAGAAGATCCAGGTGTCCTGGCTGACCTCGGTGATGAAGGTGTCGACCTGCGGCCGCCCGGCGGGCTTTGCATAGACCGTGGCGAAGTGGGCCCTGGGGTAGAGACGGCGCGCCAGTTCCAGCGTCTTGCCGGTGTCCACGAGATCGTCCACGACCAGGATCCCGGTGCCGTCGCCGACCAGATCGGCCTGCGGCGGCTTGGTCAACACGGGGTCCATCTGGGCCTGGTGGTCGTAGGACTTGACGCTGATCGTATCGACGACCCGGATGTCCAGTTCGCGCGCCACGATCATCGCCGGGACCAGCCCGCCGCGGGTGATGCCGACGATGGCGCGCCATGCGCCGTCGTCGGGGCCGCGGCCCTGCAGCCGCCAGGCCAGCGCCCGGGCGTCGCGGTGGATCTGGTCCCAGGAGACGTGGAAGCCTTTTTCGTGCGGCAGACGGTCGTTCATCGGCGGTTCCTCGCAAGGCAGGATCAGGACTTTGCCCCGGACTCCGGGAATTGTGCAGACGGAAGGCGTGCGGTCAGGCGGCCGCGATCTTCACCCCCAGCAGCGCCAGCAGCCCGCCGAAGCAACGGTCGATGGCGGTCTTCGCCCCGGTATAGGCACGGCGCGTCGACTGGAAGGAGAAGATGCGGGCAACGAAGGCGTTCCAGGTGGTTTCGACGGCGAACAGGTAGGCGAGCAGGGCGACGAGCACGACGGCCGGGGTTTCCGGCGGTATGGTGCCGATGAAGATGGCGCCGAGGAGCACCGCCGGCTTGGGGTTGGCAAGCTGCGTGACCAGACCCAGCCGAAGCGCCGACAGCGCCGAGCGCGGCGGCTCGCCGGCGCTGTCGGGAAGCGGTTCGGACGCATGGCGCCACATGCCGACAGCCGTCCAGAGGAGAAACAGCCCGCCGGCGATCTTGAACGCCCAGAGCAGTGCCGGAGCCACCTGGAACAGGACCGCAAGGCCGCCGAGCGCGACCACCGCCCAGACCACCGCGCCGAGGCCGATCCCGACGGCCAGGAACATACCGGTGCGTAGTCCCTCGGTCAGCCCGGTGCGGGCGGACATCAGAACCGCCGGGCCGGGACTGATCGCCCCCAGCGTCAGCAACGCTGCCACGGCGAGGATGGCCGCGAGCGTCACTCGCCGCTGCCCTTGCGCCCGGTGACGACGTCGATGTCGGGCGCGTCCACCGCCTTCATGCCGACGACGTGGTAGCCCGCATCGACGTGCAGGACCTCGCCGGTGGTGCCGGAGCCGAGGTCGGACAGCAGGTACAGCGCGGCCTTGCCCACCTCCTCCTGCGTCACGTTGCGGCGCAGCGGCGAGTTCAGCTCGTTCCACTTCATGATGTAGCGGAAGTCGCCGATGCCGGAGGCGGCCAGCGTCTTGATCGGGCCGGCGGAGATCGCGTTGACGCGGATGCCGTCCTTGCCGAGGTCCTCGGCGATATACTGGACCGAGGTTTCCAGCGCCGCCTTGGCCAGCCCCATGACGTTGTAGTGCGGCATCACCTTCTCGGCGCCGTAGTTGGTCAGCGTCAGCAGCGACCCGCCGTCCGGCATCATCGCCGCGGCGCGGCGGGCGACGGCGGTGAAGCTGTAGACCGAGATGTCCATCGTCATCCGGAAGTTCGCGGCCGATGTATCGACGTAGCGGCCGCGCAGTTCGGCCTTGTCGGAGAAGCCGATGGCATGGACGAGGAAATCGAGCTTGCCCCATTCGGCACGCAGCCTCTCGAACAGGGCATCGACCGAGGCCTCGTCGGCGACGTCACATTCGGCGAGGAAAGGCGTGCCGAGGGAGGCGGCGAGGGGTTCGACGCGCTTTTTCAGCGTCTCGCCCTGGTAGGAGAAGGCAAGCTCCGCGCCGTGGTCGGCGGCGATCCTGGCGATGCCCCAGGCGATGGACTTGTCGTTGGCGAGCCCCATGATGAGGCCGCGCTTGCCCGCCAGCAGTCCCGCCATCGCTTCCCCCGTCCCGGTCTGTGGGGCGGGTTTAGGCCATGGCTCCTGACGCTTCAAGGGCGGTGCTTGCCCCTGCGGCAGGGCCGGGTTACCTGCGCAGCGCGGGCGAGACGGAGGGGTGACATGGCCGACCGCGGCGGCATCTTCGCAGGCGACGATCCCTTTGTCCTCGCCCGGGCCTGGCTGGCCGAGGCGGAGGCCGCGGAGCCCAACGACCCCAACGCCATCGCGCTGGCCACCGTGGATGCCGCGGGCCTGCCGAACGTACGCATGGTGCTGCTGAAGGAGATCGCGACGGACGCCTTCGTCTTCTACACCAACTACGGTTCGGCCAAGGCGCGGGAGATCGAGGGTGCGGGCAAGGCGGCTTTCGTGCTGCACTGGAAAAGCCTGCGCCGGCAGATACGGGTGCGCGGGACGGTCAGCCGCGAGGAGGGTCCGGCGGCCGACGCCTACTACCAGAGCCGCAGCCTGAAGAGCCGGCTGGGCGCCTGGGCCAGCCGGCAGTCAGAGGCGTTGGCCAGCCGGGCGGCGCTGGTGGCCGAGGTGGCGAAGGTGACCGCGCGCCACGGGATCAGCCCGCCGCGGCCGCCGTTCTGGGGCGGCTATCGCGTCGCTCCGGTCGAGATCGAGTTCTGGGCCGATGGCGCCTTCCGCCTGCACGACCGCTTCCGCTGGACCAAGGCGCCCGGCGGATGGAAAGTGGAACGGCTCAATCCTTGATTTTCAGGGGCTGCGGCGGCATTTCGGCGCCGCGACCACTTGCGCCCACGGGACCGAATATCGCACAACGTGGCGGGGCTACTGGGGGTGCCTCGGGAATGGCAGACGACGGTGTGGCCCTGCCCGTAGTGCAGGGCCGGGTCAAGTGGTTCGATCCGGTGAAGGGATTTGGCTTCGTCGTCGCCGACGGGCTCGAATCCGATGCGCTGCTGCATGCCAATGTCCTGCGCAATTTCGGGCAGGGCTCTGTGGCCGATGGCTCGCTGATTTCGGCGCGCATCCAGCACACCGGCCGCGGCATCCAGGTGGTGGAGGTCGTGGCGATCGAACCGCCGCCGCCGGGGATAGCCGACCGACTGGTTGTGATGCCGGGCGACGATGTGCTGGCGTTGCCGCTGGAACCTGCCCGGGTGAAGTGGTTCGACAAGGGCAAGGGCTTTGGCTTTGCCAATGTGTTCGGACACGCCGAAGATGTCTTCATTCACGTCGAAGTGCTGCGGCAATCCGGGCTGGCCGACCTCGCGCCCGGCGAGGCTGTCGTGCTGCGCACGGTCGATGGCAAGCGCGGGCGCATGGCCGCACAGGTTCTGGCATGGGAAAGCGCCACACGGCAGGGCTGATCCTGGCGTTGTCGCTGGCGGTGCCCGCGGGCGCTGTCGCGGCGTGCCGGGCGGACCAGGTGGAATTGCGGCTGGCCGGCGGCGGCGCAGCCCGGTTCTCGATCGAGGTCGCCGACGACGCGGCGGAGGCCGCGCAGGGACTGATGTTCCGCGAGACCCTGCCGAGTTCGGCGGGGATGCTGTTCGTCTACCCCTCGGCGCGCCGGGCCTCGTTCTGGATGGAGAACACGCTCATTCCGCTCGACATGGTGTTTGCCGATGCGGCCGGCACGGTGACGAAGGTGCACGCGGAGGCGGTACCGCTGGACCGCACCCCCATCGACGGCGGCGAGGGGGTGCAGTTCGTGCTGGAGATCAACGGCGGGCTGGCGGCGGCGCTGGGCATCGGCCCCGGCGCGGTGCTGCGGCACCCGGGCATCGACCAGGCGCGCGCGGCCTGGCCCTGTGCCGAATAGCTTTGCAGCCGCCGCCGCGCCGGGATAGATGCGCCGGCGTCGGGGCGTGGCGCAGGCTGGTAGCGCGGCGGTTTTGGGAACCGCAGGTCGCAGGTTCGAATCCTGTCGCCCCGACCAGTTCCGGCCGACCGGCCTTGATCGGTGCGTTTCCGCCGCCCTTGGGCGGGGTCACGCCGGCGTGCGCGGCGGTTTGCCGCCCAAGGGTTGAGCGAGGGGGCGCCTGCGCCTAGTCTCGGGGGAATGACCGACGTGCCGCCCGACCTTGGCGGAGTGGCC
>JANOGU010000370.1:0-4334 GCA_031406135.1 Rhodobacterales bacterium | reverse complement strand
TCTCGGCCCGGATCGCGCGCAACACCCAGCTGATCCTGCAAGAGGAGACAGGGATCACCCGGACGGCCGACCCGCTGGCGGGCAGCTACTATGTCGAGAGCCTGACGGCGGACCTTGCGGCGAAGGCCTGGGCGCTGATCGAGGAGACCGATGCGATGGGCGGGATGACCAGGGCCGTTGCGGCCGGCATCCCGAAGCTGCGCATCGAGGAGACGGCGGCGCGGCGGCAGGCGCGGATCGACCGCGGCGAGGAGGTGATCGTTGGCGTCAACAAGTACCAGCCAGCCCGGCAGGCCCCGGTCGAGGTGCGCGACATCGACAACCATGCGGTGCGCGATGCGCAGGTCGCGCGGCTGGCGAGGGTCCGCGCGACCCGCGACGCGGCAGCCTGCGCGGCGGCGCTGGCGGCGCTGACCGAGGCTGCGCGCGGCGACGGCAACCTGCTGGCCGCGGCGGTGACGGCGGCGCGCGCCCGGGCCACGGTGGGCGAGATCAGCGCCGCGATGGAAGAGGTCTTCGGCCGCCACCGGGCCGAGGTGAGAACGCTCTCCGGCGTCTATGGCGCCGCCTGGGGCGAGGACGAAGGCTTTGCCGCGATCCAGCGCGAGGTGGCTGCCTTTGCCGAGGCCGAAGGCCGCCGGCCGCGGATGCGGGTGGTCAAGCTCGGCCAGGACGGCCACGACCGTGGCGCCAAGGTGATCGCCACCGCCTTTGCCGACATCGGCTTCGACGTCGATGTGGGCCCCTTGTTCCAGACCCCGGATGAGGCGGCGCAGGACGCCATCGACAACAAAGTCGACGTCATCGGCGTCTCGTCCCAGGCGGCGGGCCACAAGACGCTGGCGCCGCTGCTTGTGCAGGCGCTCTACGAACGCCAGGCGCGCGATATTCTGGTGGTTTGCGGCGGGGTGATCCCGGAACAAGATCACGCCGGGCTTGCGGCGGCGGGGGTGCGGGCGATCTTCGGGCCAGGCACCAACATCCCGGAGGCGGCGCGGCAGATCCTGGGACTGATCCGGGCGGCGCGGCCGACGGATTGACCGCGCCGTCGCCAAGGGTGCGTGCTCGCACGCACCCTGGCGTCAAAGCTCGATCTCGCCCGGCGCCGAGGGCAACGGCAGCGGCGGAGGCGGCGGGGCACCGGGTTTGCGGCGGATCAGGATGTCGCCGTTCGGCAGCCGTTCCGGCCCCTGGTAATTGCCGAGGTCGTCAACCAGCGCGAGGATCGAACGCAGCACCGGCTCGGCTTCCCGCAAGGTCTGGGCCATGTCGTCGAGCGCCGGCGCCATCTCGCGCATGATCCCCTCGAACAGGAGCTTCGCCCCCTCTTCCATCAGGTCGAAGCCGTCGTCCCTGGGCGCCAGCTCCTCGGCCCGCGCGACGGGCGCGGCAAGGACGACGGCCAGGGCAAGGACGAGGGGACGCATCCGGGGACTATGCGCCCGAAGGGTGACGCTTTCAATGCAGCGACAGGTCGAGGGTGACCGGGAAGTGATCCGAGGCGGTCAGCAGCGCGTCGCGCAGGGTCGGGTTTCGGGCGATGTCGGGGTCGTTGAACGGGTGCCAGATGCGCCAGTCGGGGTGGCGGGCGTGCAGCTTCGGCGAGACCATGACGAAGTCGAGCAGCGCCTCGAAGTAGCGCCGCATGGGGTTGAGCCAGAACCGCGCGGTGGTGGGGGAAATGCCGACGCGGCGTTGCAGGGCCATGGCGGCATGGGGGTCGTAGAGCGCGTTCCTGCCCTTGCCCAGAACGATTTCGACGCCGGAGCGGCCGAACTGCTCCTCGAATTCGTCGAGGCCCGGGCCGTCGTTGAAATCGCCCATCACGATCAGGTCGTCGCCGGCCGCCAGGTGTTCCTCGGCCCGGACCCTGATCCACTCGCATTCGGCGATCTGCTTGCGCCGGTTCTCGACCGCGATCAGCCGCGCCTCGGCTTCGTCCTTGGCACCATGGGGGGCCTTGGACTTCGCGTGGACCCCGATCAGCCGCAGCTCGGTCCCGGCGGGCGCCGACAGGGCAAGCTCCAGCGGCGGCCTGGACAGGCGCACCGGTCCGGTTTCGCGGTGCCAGGCGCTGTTGAAGGCGGGCTGACCCCGCGGGTCGTGTCGGGCGGTCAGACGGGCGGGGTCGTAGAGGAAGGCGATCTCCTGCTCGGTCGCGCTGCGGAACCCGGTGACCGCGCGCGACTGGCGCAGGTCGAGCGTGCGGGCAAGGCGCTCCAGCGCCTTGACCGTCGAGCGGTGGCCGTTCGAATCGGGCGCCTCGATGATCATGATCCCGTCGGCGTCGAGCGCGGTCAGCACGATGCCCACGGCGGCCAGTTGTTCGCCGCGGGTGATCTTGTGCCGTGCCGAGCGCTCGCCGTCGGCAAGCGGCCGGCCCTCGTCGTCGAAGAGCGCGTTGAACCACTCGACGTTCCAGGTGGCCAGCCGGAGGGACGTCTCAGGCGGCATGACGCTGGCGGATCGCCTCCCAGGCGCCGTTGACCGCGACCAGCCGCTCCTCGGCCAGCTTCACCGCCTCGGGCGGCAGGCCGCGGGCGGCCAGGCGGTCGGGATGGGTCTCGCGCACCGCGGCCTTCCATGCCTTGCGCGCCGTCTCGACCGGCGCGCCGCAGGGCAGGCCCAGCACCTCGAACGGATCGCAGGAGCCTGCCGGGACGACGCGCGCGCGGATCGACCGCCAGTCCGTCTCGGCCAGACCGAAGATGCGGGCGACCTCGGCCAGGAACACCTCCTCGGCCGGATGCAAGGCGCCGTCCGCCAGCGCGATTCGCGCCAGGCCCTCCAGCAGGTCGATCAGCACCTGGTGCCCGGGTTCGTCGAACATCGCGGCGATCTTGCGGGCGTAGGCGTCGAAGCCCGCCACGTCCTGCCGGGCCAGGTCGAAGACCCGGGCGGCGTTGCCCTCCTCGCCGGGCGGGATGGTGAAGATGCGGCGGAACACCGACACCTCGCCGACCGAGACAAGGCCATCGGCCTTGGCCATCTTGGCGGCGAGCGCGATGACCGCGATGGTGAAGCCGACCGAGCGTTCCGGCGCCGTGGGCGGAACCCCGCGCAGGCGGTCGAAGATCGCGCCGAGGCCCTCGCTCCGGCCGAGCGCGGCCACCGCCTCGCTGATCCGCGTCCAGATCGATATGCGCGCCCGGTCCAGCATGAGACCAACCATAGCGCCTGCGGCGCGCCCGAACAGGGGGAAGGCGGCGGCCTTCCTCCCCCTCCGGGAGGCCCGTCAGCCGCGCCAGAATCGGGGCAGGAAGATCACGAAGAACGCCAGGAGGCCAAGCCTTCCGGCCAGCATGGCAAAGATCATCAGCCATTTCGCCGCGGTGGGATATTCCGCCATCGTGCCGGTGGCCGCGGCAAGCGGTCCGTAGCTGTAGCCGATGTTGCCGAGCGAGGTCCAGGAGCCGAACACCGCCGAGGCCAGGTCGACCCCGGTCAGGGAGATCGCAACGGCGATGACAAACAGCAGCACCAGATAGGACCAGACATAGAAGATCACGCCGTTGATCGTATCGGCATCGACGCTGCGGCCGTCGTATTTCACCGGCGCCACGCGGCGCGGGCTGTCGATGCGCCGCAGCGCGTTGATCAGGGCGGCCACGACGATCTGAACCCGGAACACCGTCAGCGCGGCGCAGGACGAGCCGGAACAGCCGCCGACGATGCCGACCACGAAAGCGACGACGACCGGGAACCCCTCCCATGCGCCAAATCCGCCGGAGCCGAAGCCGGTCGAGGTCATGATCGAGGCGAGGTTGAAGAAGGCGACACGGAACGCAGGTTCGATCCCGTCACCGGTCGTGGCCACGCGCCAGACCGTGACCAGCAGCACCGCCACCGCCAGCCATTGCACATAGGCGCGGGCCTGCGCATCGCGCCACAGCGGCCGGGCATGGCCGTTCACCAGCTGGACGTAGCGGACATATGGCACGGCGGCCGCGGTCATGAACACCGCGCCGGCGTATTCCAGTGCCCCGGAGTATTTCCCGAACGAAGCGTCGGCGGTCGAGAACCCGCCCGTGGCGATGGAGGCCAGGCCGTGGACCACGGCGTCGAGCGGCGTCATTCCCAGGGCCGCGTAAAACAAGATGAAGATGAGCGTCAGCAGCGCATAGACCCGCACCAGTGCCGCGGCGATGTCGGCGGCCCGCGGCAGCACCTTGCCGAAAGTGTCGAAACCTTCGGTGCGGAAGAACTGCATGCCGCCCACACGCATCACCGGCAGGAAGATCATCGCGACAAAGGCGATGCCCAGCCCGCCCAGCCAGTTCAGCATGCCGCGCCAGAGGTTCGCGCTGGCCGGCAGGCGGTCCAGACCGGCGATG
>JANOGU010000367.1:0-10104 GCA_031406135.1 Rhodobacterales bacterium | reverse complement strand
TGGTTCGCGAGGGGCTCGCCCTCGGCGGGGGCCCCGGCAATATCGCCGCGCTGGTCTCGGCGGTGGGCTTTGGGGGCATGACGCTCGCCTTGCGCGCCCGGCCCGAGGCCGAGGCGGCGGTGGTCGTGCTGTTCGGGGCCGTGTTCAACGCGATCCTCACCTTTCCGGTCGTGCTGGCCGGAGGACGCTTCTGGATCGGCCTGCATGACGCCGCCATTGCCATGACCTTGGGCGCTGTCATCCTCGGGATCGGCCTCGGGCTCTACTCTCGCGGCTCGCGCGGCGTACCGGCGGCGGACCTGGCGCTGGTCTCGATGCTGGAGGTGCTGCTCGCCCCGGTCTGGGTCTGGCTGGTCCTGGGCGAGACCGCGACGCAGGGCACGCTGCTGGGAGGCGCAATCCTGCTGACCGCGCTGGCCTTCAATGCCATCGCCGCCACACGCGCGCCCTCTTCACCTTCGCCCGCCGCCGGTGGATAAGGGGGTAGGGGCCCGCCAGCGGCCACCACAGGGGGAGGGACCGGGAATGGCCGGCAATCTGACGTTTGACCAGCTAAAGGCGGCCGTCGCGGCGGGCGAGATCGATACGGTTCTGGTGGCTTCGCCCGACATGCAGGGCCGCCTGATGGGCAAGCGCTTCCTCGCCCAGCACTTCCTCGACCACCCCGAGGAGACGCATTGCTGCAACTACCTGCTCGCGGTGGACATGGAGATGACCACCGTCCCGGGCTACAAGTCGGCCAGCTGGGAGCGCGGCTACGGCGACTATACGATGGTGCCGGACCTCGCGACGCTGCGCCGCATCCCCAGGCTGCCCGCCACGGCGCTGGTGCTGGCCGACCTGATCGACCACGACAGCCATGCCGAGGCCGCGGTCAGCCCGCGCGCGATCCTGAAGCGGCAGGTGGCGCGGGCCCGCGCCATGGGTTTCGCGCCGATGATGGCGACCGAGCTGGAATTCTACCTGTTCGAGAACAGCTACGAGGGGTTGCGCGACAACGGTTTGGGCGCGCTGAAGCCGATCAGCGCCTACAACGAGGACTACCACATCTTCCAGACCTCGAAGGAAGAGGAGGTCATGCGCGCCGTGAGGAACGGGCTCTACGGTGCGGGGATCATGGTGGAGAATTCCAAGGGCGAAGCGGATTCGGGGCAGGAAGAGATCAACTACCGCTACTCCGACGCGCTCGACACCGCCGACACCCACACGATCGTCAAGCAGGGGGTGAAGGAGATCGCCTGGTCCAAGGGCCGGTCGGTGACCTTCATGGCCAAATACGACACACGGAAAGCGGGTTCCTCCAGCCACATCCACCAGAGCCTGTGGACGCTCGACGGCAAGCCCGCCTTCCTCGACAAGGGCGCCGGGCATGGGATGTCGGCGCTGATGCGGTCCTACATCGCGGGGCAGCTGACCCATGCCCGCGAGGTCACCGCCTTCCTCGCGCCCTACGTCAACAGCTACAAGCGCTTCTGCGTCG
This sequence comes from Rhodobacterales bacterium, assembly GCA_031406135.1. Taxonomy (GTDB): domain Bacteria; phylum Pseudomonadota; class Alphaproteobacteria; order Rhodobacterales; family Rhodobacteraceae; genus JANOGU01. Next base: position 8,624 of record JANOGU010000367.1, on the reverse strand, counting down.
GCCTCTTCGCGCCGACCAAGGCGGTCTGGTCCGCCGACAACCGCACCGCCGGCTTCCGCGTCTGCGGGGCGGGGACCAGGGGCGTGCGCGTCGAATGCCGCATCCCCGGCTCCGACGTGAACCCCTATCTCGCCTGCGCCGCTCTGCTGGCGGCAGGTCTGGCCGGGGTGGAGCAGAAGCTGGAGCTGGAGCCCGAGATGAAGGGCGACATGTACCACACCGCCGGCATCCGCGAGATTCCCAAGACCCTGCGCGAGGCCGCCGATCTGCTGCAGGGCTCGGCCATGCTGCGCGGCGCGCTGGGCGACGATGTGGTGGACCACTACCACCACGCCGCGCAGTGGGAGATCAGCGAGACCGACCGGGTGGTGACGGACTTCGAGTTGCAAAGGTTGCTGGAGCGGGCGTGAACACTAGGAGACAAGCATGACGGACACCAAGTGGACCGGCGGCTGCCAATGTGGGGCCGTCCGGTATGAATTCGGCGTCAAGCCGGACAATCCCTGCCTGTGCCATTGCCGCATGTGCCAAAAGCAGGTTGGCAATTTTTTTGGTGCCTATGCCGGCTCGCATAGCGACAATTTTCGCGTCACCCGCGGACAGATCGCCCACTTCCGCAGTTCAGCCGATGCTCTTCGCGGTTTCTGCCGCGACTGTGGCACTCCACTGGCCTATAATTTCCTTTCTCAGCCACGCATCGACGTCACCATCGGCTCGCTGGATCGCTACGCCGAGTTCAAGCCGCTCCGCAACATCGGGGCGGAAGGAATGGCTCCCTGGTGGGGCGAAGTGGCCCATCTGCCCGCGATGTCGACGGGAGAATGCGACATCTACGCCGGTGATACGGCCGAGCGGTTCGAGATGATCCGAGCCAGCAATCACCAGCACCCCGATCACGACACCGATCACTGGCCACCCATGTAGGGCGGGGTTGACCCCGCCTTCTCCACACCGGCGGGGTGAAACCCGCCTTACGGAGCGACCATGAAACCCATCCACCTGATCTCCCCCGTCGACGGCTCGGTCTATGCCGAGCGCACCCCCCTGACCCCCGAGGCGGCGCAGGCCACTGTGGCCCGGGCCAAAGCCGCGCAAAAGGGCTGGGCGGCCCGGCCGCTCGAAGACCGCATCGCGCTGGTCAAGGCCGGCGTGGCGAAGCTCAACACCATGAAGGACGTGGTGGTCGAAGAGATCGCCTGGCAGATGGGCCGGCCGACCCGCTATGGCGGCGAGTTCGGCGGGGTGAACGCGCGCACCGACTACATGGCCTCGATCGCGGCGAAGACGCTTTCGCACGAGATGGTGGAGGACTCAGGCGCCTTCCGCCGCTTCCTCGCCCGCGAACCCGTGGGCGTGGTGTTCATCGTGGCGCCCTGGAACTACCCGTACCTGACCACGATCAACACGCTGGCCCCGGCGTTGATCGCGGGTAACAGCGTGGTCCTCAAGCACGCCTCGCAGACCCTGCTGGTCGGCGAGCGGATTGCCGAGGCCTTCCACGCCGCCGGCGTGCCGCAGGAGGTGTTCCAGAACGTGGTGCTCGACCACGCCACGACCGAGGGCCTGATCCGCGCGCGGTCCTTCGGCTTCGTGAACTTCACCGGCTCGGTCGGCGGCGGCGCCGCCATCGAGCGCGCCGCAGCGGGGACCTTCACGCCGCTGGGGCTGGAGCTGGGTGGCAAGGACCCCGGCTATGTCCGCGCCGACGCCAACCTCGAGGTGGCGGTGGACGTGCTGATGGACGGCGCCATGTACAACGCCGGGCAGTGCTGCTGCGGCATCGAACGCATCTATGTCCACGAGAGCCTCTACGAGCCTTTCGTCGAGAAATCGGTCGCCTGGGTCGGCCAGCTTCGCCTTGGCAATCCCTTCGACGTTTCGACCACGCTCGGCCCGATGGCGCACAAGCGGTTCGCGCAGACGGTGCGTGACCAGACCGCCGAGGCCATCGCGGCGGGGGCGAAGCCGCTGCTCGACCCCAAGCGGTTCGCCGACGACGGCGGTGCCTACCTGGCGCCGCAGATTCTGGTCAGCGTCGATCACTCGATGCGGGTGATGAAGGAGGAAAGCTTCGGCCCGGTTGTCGGCATCATGCCGGTCAAGGACGACGAGGAAGCCATCCGCCTGATGAACGATTCGCCTTACGGGCTGACCGCGTCGGTCTGGACCGAAGACTTTGCCACCGCGGAAGCCATCGGCGCGCGGATCGAGACCGGCACGGTGTTCATGAACCGCGCCGACTACCTCGACCCGGCGCTGACCTGGACCGGGGTAAAGGACACCGGGCGCGGCTCCTCGCTGAGCTACCTCGGGTTCCACTCGGTCACCCGGCCGAAATCCTATCACCTCAAGAAGGTCTGATCCCCCATGGCCAACCTTGCCGACCACGGCGTCCCCTCCCGCAACTGGTCCTATCCGACCGCGATCAAGTTCGGCGTCGGCCGCATTGCCGAACTGGCCGAGCATGCGAAATCCGCGGGTCTGAAGCGTCCGCTTCTCGTCACCGACCGGGCGCTGGCGGCCCTGCCGATCACGGCGCAGGCGCTCGACATCCTCGACGCCGGAGGTCTCGGCCGGGCGGTGTTCAGCGAGGTCGATCCCAACCCGCACGAAGGCAACATGGCCGCCGGGACCGCGGCCTATCGCGCTGGCGGGCACGACGGGGTGATCGCCTTCGGCGGCGGCTCGGGTCTCGATCTCGGCAAGATGATCGCGCTGATGGCCAACCAGCGGGCGGACCTGTCGGTCTGGGATCTGGAGGACATCGACGACTGGTGGACCCGCGCCGACGCCGCGAAGATCGCCCCGGTGGTCGCGGTGCCGACGACCGCCGGAACCGGGTCCGAGGTCGGGCGCGCGGGTGTTCTGACCAATTCGGCCACCCATGTGAAGAAGATCATCTTCCATCCCGGGCTGATGCCGAAGGTCACGATCTGCGACCCGGCGCTGACCGTGGGGATGCCCGGCTTCATCACCGCCGGCACCGGCATGGACGCGCTGGCGCATTGCCTCGAGGCCTATTGCTCGCCCTTCTACCACCCGTTCAGCCAGGGCATCGCGATTGAAGGCATGCGGCTGGTGTTCGAGAACCTGCCCACCGCCTATGCCGACCCCGGAAACCTGCAGGCCCGCGCGCATATGATGTCGGCCGCCGCCATGGGCGCCATCGCCTTCCAGAAGGGCCTGGGCGCGATCCATGCGCTCAGCCACCCGGTGGGCGCGGTCTACAACACCCACCACGGCACCACCAACGCCGTGGTGATGCCCATGGTGCTGGACTTCAACCGTGCCGCCATCGAGCCGCTGATCGAGCGGGCGGCCGCCTATCTGGGCATCCACGGCGGCTTCAACGGTTTCCGCGCCCGGGTGAAGCGGCTTTGCGCCGACCTCAAGATCCCCGGGAGCCTCTCGGAGCTGGGGGTCAAGGCCGACCGCATGGACGAACTGACCGGGATGGCGCTGCAGGACCCCACCGCCGGGGCCAACCCGGTGCCGATGACGCGGGAGAATACGCGGGCGCTGTACCAGGCCTGCCTCTGACGGGCCGCGCCGTGACTTGACAATACACTTGTCAAACTCCAGAGTGACAACCTGGTTGTCATTCTGGAGCGTCCCATGTCCCCTCTGGAAACCCTCCCGCGCAGCCGCGGCGAGGATATCGTCTTCGTTTCCTTCTTCCTGACCATCGCCGGGCTGGCCCTGCTGGAGACCCGGGCGGCGATGCGGACGCAGGGGGTCGACCGCCGCCACCGCTGGCCGACCAATGCGGCGATGACGGCGCTCAATATCGTGGTCATGGGCGCCATCCCCCTGTCCGGCCTGGCCATGGCCGACCTCGCCCGCGACCGCGGCTGGGGCCTGCTGAACGCCTTTGCGCCCGATCCCTGGCTCGGGATCGCGGCGAGCTTCCTCGTCTGCAGCCTGCAAAGCTGGGCCCTGCACCTGGCGATGCACAAGGTGCCGCTGCTTTGGCGCATGCACCGCGTCCACCACAGCGACACGCACCTCGACGTCTCGACCACGGTGCGTTTCCACCCGCTGGAACTCGCCCTGCAGGCGCCGGTCGGCGCCGTCATGATCCTCGCCCTTGGCGCCCCGCCCGCCGCCGTCCTGCTCTACGGCATCTTCGACGCGCTGGTGAACGCCTTCAGCCACGCCAACCTGCGCCTGCCCGACCGGCTCGACCGCGGGCTCGGCTGGGTCATCGTCACCCCGCACCTGCACCGCGTGCACCACTCGCCGGACCAGCCCGAGACCGACAGCAATTTCGGCGCCACGCTGCCGCACTGGGACCGGCTGTTCGGCACGTTCCGGTGCAAGACGCCCGAAGCGCTGGCCGCGCAGGAGATCGGCCTGCACGAGATGCAGGACCGCCGCGGCTCGTCGCTGGTCTGGGCGCTGACGCTTCCCTTCCGGTCGATCCTGCGCGACACCTCGGGCGACACGCCCGGGGCCAGACATGAGCGATGACCTCTACTCCCTGATCCGCGACATCCGCCGCACCTTCGCCGACCTGCGCGCCTTTTCGGACCGGATGAACGAGGCCGAAGGCATCACCGCCGCCCGTCGCGCCGTCATGGAACATCTCGCCGTCAGCGGCCCGGCGACGGTGCCGCAAGTCGCCGACGCCAAAGGCGTCTCGCGCCAGCACATCCAGGTCAGTGTCGATGCCCTGCTCGCCCTGGGGCTGGTCCAGGTGCAGGACAACCCGGCGCATCGCCGCTCGCCGCTGATTTCCCTGTCGGCGACCGGGGCCGCGCGCTTCGCGGCCATCCGGGCGCGGGAGACCGCGCTTCTCGACCGCCTCGCCCCGGACTTTGACCAGGGCCTCGTCGCGACTTCGCGTGCGGTCCTGTCGGACCTGCGTGCGGCACTCGCCAGACTTTCCTCCGACGCCTGACCTGCCGCCGCGGCGGGCGGGCCACAGTCTGCCGGGCTCGCCCTTTCGTGGCCTTGCCGCGACGGGCGAGCCGCGCCATCCCGGCGCGGATGAGCCGCCCGCCCGCCCGCAGCCCAGCCCGCATGACCGAGGTCGCCGTGATCGGCGCGGGCGTGATCGGACTAACCTCTGCCCTGCGTCTGGCGGCGGAGGGACATAGCGTCGCCCTGCTCGACCCCGCCGCGCCGGGGCAGGGGGCGAGCTTCGGCAATGCCGGGACCATCGCGGGCTACGCCGTTCTGCCGGTCGGTATGCCGGCCACGCTGAGGGCAATCCCGCATCTTCTGTTCGACCGTCACTCGCCGCTGGCCGTGGATCGCGGCAGCCTGCTGTCGCTCGCGCCCTGGCTTGTCCGCTTTCTGCGCCAGTCGCTGCCGGGCCCCGCCCGGCGCAATGCCACGGCACTGGCCGCGCTCCTTGCCGATGCCGCGCCGCGCTGGCGGGAGTTGGCCGCCGAGGTCGGCGCCGCGCGGTTCCTGCGCGATGCCGGCTGCCTCTACCTGCACGCCTCGCCGGCGGCGCTGCGTGGGGCGCGGGCCGATGCCGAAACCCGCCGCGCGCTGGGCGCCGCGGCCGAAGTGATCGATGCCGCCGCCCTGGCCGCGCTGGAGCCTGGCCTGCCGCCCTTCGCCGGGGCGACGCTGTTTCCCGAGGCGCTGTCCTTCACCGATCCCGGCGCGGTGATGACCCGGCTGCATGCCGCCTGCCTGCGCGCGGGAGTCGAGCTGATCGAAACCCGGATCGACCAGATCGAACGGGTTCCGGTCGGGCTGCTGCTGAAAGGCCCGGGCTTCCTGCGCACCTTCCGCCGCGCGGTGATCGCTGCCGGGGCGCGGTCGCGTCGGCTTGCCGCGCAGGTTGGCGACCGGGTGCCGCTCGATACCGAACGCGGCTACCACGTCGAATGGGACATGGCAGCACCCCTCCTGGGCCGCCCCTGCTGCCCGGTGGCCCGCGGCTTCTACCTCTCGCCCATGGCCGGCCGCCTGCGGGCGGTCGGCACCGTGGAACTCGGCGGCATCGACGCGCCGCCGTCGCCGCACCGGATTGCCCGTCTGGAGGAAGGCGCGCGCGCCGTGTTCCCCGACCTCGGGCCGCCGGACCGCAGCTGGATGGGGCTGCGCCCCTCGCTGCCCGACAGCCTGCCCGTGCTCGGCCCCTCGCGCGGCGGGGCAGACGTGATCCACGCCTTCGGTCACGGCCATATCGGGCTGACCCTCGCTCCCGTCACCGCCGAGGCGGTCGCGGCCTGGATCGCCGGCCGCGACCCCGGCCCCGCGTTCCACGCTTGCCGCCCGCAGCGGTTCTGAAGCCTCAAAGCCCGCCGAGGCACGCCTCGACCAGCGCCGATCCCGGATCGGTCAGATCGTCGATCACATCGAAATGGTGCTTGCCCGGCGCGACCGTCCAGGGACAGCCCCAGGCCTCCGACAGCGTGCGCGCCTGCCACAGGAACGCCGGCCGCTCCTGCCCGCCGACCCAGACGTGGCAGCCGGCCCGCAGCGGCAGGCGGGCCGGGCTCTCCGCCGCCGCCACCGCGGCATCGATCCGCAACGTGGCGTTCATCGACGTTTCGATCAGCGGCGCAAGCTCGGCCAGCGGCGAGATCGGCACCACGCGGACCACCTGCCGCGGCCCGTCGGCGCAGCCAAGACGGGCGGCAAGGTGCCCGCCGGCGGAATGGCCGGTGACCACCAGCGGCCCCGGCACCCGGGCCTGCGCCGCGCCACAGGCCGCCGCCGCCTCCGCCACCATCGCGCCCAGGGTGGCCGCGGGGGCCAGCGTGTAGGACGGCAGCGCGCAGGCCCAGCCGCGCGCCAACGCTCCGGCGGCCAGATGCGACCAGTCGCGCCGGTCGAAGGCCATCCAGTAGCCGCCGTGCAGGAACACGAGCAGGCCCCGGGGCGCTTGCGCCGGCAGGAACAGGTCCAGCCGGTGTCGCTCGCCCGGGCCGTAGGACAGCTCCTCCCACCGCGCCGATGCCCGGAACGCGGCGGCTGCGGCTTTCCATTTCGGCGCATAGCCATCGGCGCCAGGGATGAAGGCGCCATTGGCATAGGCGCGGTCGGCCTCTGACGCGAACTCCATGTCCGACCCCGCAACTGGACATTTCCGGCGCCAGGATGCAGGAGAGGCGCACAGCCGACAAGGGAGGCCCCGATGCTCGACACCGTCACAGACCTGCGCTCGATGCTCAAGGACGACAGTCTTCTGGAGACGCGGGCCTATGTCGCAGGAGCCTGGATCGGCGCCGACGACGGCAGCACCTTTCCGGTCACCAACCCGGCCCGCGGCGACGTGATCTGCCACCTGCCCAACCTCGGCAGGGCCGAGACGGCGCGGGCGATCAAGGCCGCCCATGCCGCGCAGAAGGAATGGGCCACCTGGACCGGCAAGGAACGCGCCCAGGTGCTGCGCAAGTGGTTCGATCTGTGCATGGCGCACCAGGACGACCTCGCGACGATCCTGACCGCCGAGATGGGCAAGCCGCTGGCCGAGGCCAAGGGCGAGATCGCCTATGGTTCGGCCTATATCGAATTCTACGGCGAGGAGGCGAAACGCACCTACGGCGAGATCATCCCCGGCCACCAGCGCGACAAGCGCATCCAGGTGCTGAAGCAGCCGATCGGCGTGGCCGCCTCGATCACGCCCTGGAACTTCCCCAACGCGATGATCGCCCGCAAGGTCGCCCCGGCGCTGGCCGCCGGCTGCGGCTTTGTCGCGAGGCCAGCGGCCGAGACGCCGCTGTCGGCGCTGGCGCTGGCCGTGCTGGCCGAACGCGCGGGCGTGCCGGCGGGCCTGTTCTCGGTGATCACCTCGAAGCGGTCCTCCGACATCGGCAAGGAATTCTGCGAGAACCCGCTGATCCGCAAGCTGACCTTCACCGGCTCGACCGAAGTGGGCCGCATCCTCCTGAAGCAGGCCGCCGACCAGGTGCTGAAATGCTCGATGGAGCTGGGCGGCAATGCCCCCTTCATCGTCTTCGACGACGCCGATCTCGACAAGGCGGTCGAAGGCGCGATGATCTCCAAGTTCCGCAACAACGGCCAGACCTGCGTCTGTGCCAACCGGATCTACGTGCAGGCCGGCGTCTATGACGCCTTCGCCGGGAAACTGGCGGCCGCCGTGGCCAAGCTCTCTATCGGGGACGGGCTGAAGGCGGGTGTCACCACCGGCCCGCTGATCAACGCGGCCGCCATGGATAAGGTCGAGGAACATATCGCCGACGTTCTGGCCGGTGGCGGCAAGATCGTCATGGGTGGCAAGCGCCATGCGCTGGGTGGGTCGTTCTTCGAGCCGACCGTGGTGACCGGCGTCACCCCGGACATGAAGGTCGCGCAGGAAGAAACCTTCGGCCCCCTTGCGCCGCTCTTCAAGTTCGACACCGAGGAAGAGGTGATCAGACGCGCCAACGACACGATCTTCGGCCTGGCCTCGTATTTCTACGCCCGCGACATCGGCCGCATCACCCGCGTGCAGGAGGCGCTGGAATACGGCATGGTCGGCGTCAACACCGGCCTGATTTCCAACGAGATGGCACCCTTTGGCGGGGTCAAGCAGTCCGGCCTCGGCCGCGAAGGCAGCCGCCACGGGATCGACGACTACATGGAACTGAAATACATCTGCCTGTCGATCTGACGTTTTGATTTTCCACAACCCCTGCGGAAAAACCGTTACACACGTT
>JANOGU010000311.1:0-7757 GCA_031406135.1 Rhodobacterales bacterium | reverse complement strand
GCGGCGGCCGAGGTCCGCGAGGTCGGCGCGGGGCTGCAGATCAGCCCCAACGGCGCCGCGGTGCTCAAGGCGCTGGGGCTCTGGCCCGCCGTCGCGGCGGCGGGGGTGGCGGCGCGGGCGGTGCGGCTGATGGCCGGGCCGTCGGGTCGCGAGGTGCTGCGGCTGGACCTCGGCCGGCTCCGCCCGGGGCAGGACTGGCTGTTCATCCACCGCCAGGCGCTGGTCTCGGCCCTGCACGCCGGCGCCGCGGCCGCCGGGGTGCGGATCGAGACCGGGGTCCGCGTGGCAGCGCTGGACAGCGGCGCCGCGGTGCGGCTCGCCTCGGGCGAGGTGCGGGCGGCGGACCTCGTGGTTGGCGCGGACGGGCTGCACTCCGTGGTCCGCCAGGCGCTGAACGGCGGCGTCGCACCGTTCTTCACCATGCAGGTGGCCTGGCGGGGGGTGATCGCGGACGACGACCACGCCGCGGTGGCCGAAGTGCACATGGGCCCGGGGCGGCACCTGGTGTCCTATCCCTTGGGCGGCGGGCTCCGGAACCTTGTCGCGGTCGAGGCGCGACGGACCTGGGCCGCGGAGGGCTGGTCGCATCGCGACGATCCGGCCGCAGTGCGGGCGGCCTTCGCCGGGTTTTCGCCCCGGGTCCGGACCTGGCTGGACCGGGTGGACGAGGTCGGGCTCTGGGGCCTGTTCCGCCATCCGGTGGCCCCGGTCTGGCAGCGCGGCGGCGAGGTCGCGATCCTCGGCGACGCGGCGCATCCGACGCTGCCGTTCCTCGCCCAGGGCGCCAACCTGGCGCTGGAGGATGCCTGGGGGCTGGCCGCGGCCGCGATGGCGCCGGACCGTGCCGGCGCACTGTCGGACTGGTCGGCCGCGCGGAAGCCGCGCGTGGCACGGGCCGTCGCGGGGGCCGACCGCAATGCCCGCGCCTACCACTTGCATCGCCCCTGGTCCGACCTCGCGCATCTGGGCCTGCGTGGCATCGGCCTTTTGGCACCCGGGCTGATGCTGCGGCGGCTCGACTGGCTTTACGGCCACGACGAGACGGCGGACCGCGAGCGCAGGCGCTGAGCCGACGCCGCGCCGGCGGACAGCCCGGTTTGCAGCGGGCCACGGACGCCCCATATTGCCGCCATGACCGCCGTCCTGATCTCCGTCCTCGCCTTCGTGGTGTTCACCCTTGGCAACCTCTGGCTCTCGCTCGCCCGCACCCGGGCGATGCTGGACCAGAACTCGCATCCCCTGAAGGATCCGGTCCTGACCGGGCTGGTCGAACGCATCGCCGAAGCGCAGGGGCTGCCCCATGTCGCCGTGCATGTCTTCGAGATCGATGCCGTCAACGGGCTGGCCGCCCCCGACGGCCGCATCTTCCTGACCCGGGGTTTCCTGAACCGCTACCAGTCCGGGCAGGTGACGGCGGAAGAGATGGCCTCGGTCGTGGCGCATGAACTGGGCCATGTCGCGTTGGGCCATATCCGCCGCCGGATGATCGACATGACCGGGCAGAACGCGCTGTTCGTGGCGCTGGCCGCGCTGCTGGCCCGGTTCATCCCCGGGATCGGCTGGCTCGTGGCGCAGGCGATCACCACGATGCTGGCCGCGGGCCTCAGCCGCCGGGCCGAGCACGAGGCCGACGCCTATGCCTCGGCGCTGCTGGTCAAGGCCGGGATCGGCACCGCGGCGCAGAAGTCGCTGTTCCGCAAGCTGACCGCCCTGACTGGCGGGATGGGCGAGGGCGCCCCGGACTGGCTGCGCAGCCACCCAAGGACCGAGGAGCGCATCGCCCGGATCGAAGCGCGCGAGGCCCGCTGGGGCCTTGCCTGACGCCCCTTCCCCGGACCCGCCGCCTGGCCTAGCCTGCGCCTGCTGCGAAGGAGGTTCCGCATGGCCGATCTGCTGAGACGCGAGGACCGCGGCCGCGTGGCGCGGCTGGTGCTGGCCGACCCTGCCCGGCTGAACGCGCTGTCCATGGCGATGCTGGCCGAGCTGGATGCCGCGCTCGACGCGCTGGCCGTTGACCGGGCGGTTCGGGTGGTGGTGTTGGCGGCCGAGGGCAAGGCCTTCTGCGCCGGCCACGACCTGCGCGAGATGCAGGCGGCGCGGCTGGCCCCGGACGGCGGCGCGGCGGGGTTCGCGGCGCTGTTCGCGGCCTGCGCCGCGGTGATGCAGAAGCTCGTCGCCCTGCCGCAGCCGGTGATCGCCGAGGTGCAGGGCGTGGCCACCGCCGCGGGCTGCCAGCTCGTCGCCGCCTGCGACATTGCGGTTGCGGCAGAGGGCGCGCGGTTCGGCGTGAACGGCGTGAACATCGGGCTGTTCTGCTCCACCCCGATGGTGGCGCTGACCCGCGCGGTGGCGCCGCGCGCGGCCTTCGAGATGCTGGTCACCGGCGAGATGATCCCGGCGACGCGGGCGCGCGAGCTGGGCCTCGTCAACCGCGTCGTGCCGGCTGAGCGGCTGGCGGCGGAGACGGCGGCGCTGGCTGATGCCGTGGCAGTGAAGCTGACCGCGGCGGTGGCGATCGGCAAGCGCGCCTTCCACGCCCAGGCCGGGCTGCCGCTCAGGGAAGCCTACCGTCTGGCCGGGGCGGCGATGGTGGAGAACATGCTCGCCGCCGACACCGCCGAGGGGATCGCGGCCTTCCTCGACAAGCGCGCGCCGCGCTGGACAGCATGACCCCCCGCGCTGCCCGGGCGGGCGATCTGGTCGTGGTGGGCGGCGGCGAGGGGTCGCCGGACGCGCAGGTGGCGGGCATCCTTGCCGCGCTGCAGGCGGCGGGGGCGGCGGAGGGCGAGCTTGCCGCGCTGCGCGCCTTCTACCGGCCGCAGGACTGGTCGGAGCCGGCGCTGACTGCGGCACTGGCCGCGGCGCTGGCCGGGGTCGCGGCGCCGGTCCTGTCGCTGGTGCCGGTGGCGCGGGCGGGATCGGGTGACGGCGCGCTGACGGTGGAGGCGCTGGCGGCGGAGGGGGCGGAACTGGCGTCGGTCGCGGGCGAGCACCCGGCGTTTCCGGCCGGCCTGCGGCGCGGCCGCTTCCTGTTCCTCGGCGCGGTGGCGGCGGATGCGCCGGGGACGCTGGCAGAGGAAAGCGCGGGCGTGATGCGCAGGCTGGGCGCCACGCTGGCCGCCCTCGGCGGCGGGTTCGGCGATGTCGTGAAGATGAACCGCTGGTACCGCGCCGCCTCGACCAAGGAGGCCTGGGCGCCTTCGGCGTTGGCGGTGGCCGCCTTCTACCGCGAGCCCGGTCCGGTCGCGACCGCAATCTCGCTGCCGACAGCCCTGCCCGGGCCGCGGCAGATCCGCATCGAACTGCTGGGAATGCGGGGGGCGGACGGGGCGGTCCTGGCCAAGGCCCACGCCTGGCCCGAAGGGCTGTGGGACTGGCCGGTGCATCTGCCCTACAAGCACGGGCTGGCCTGCGGCGGTCTGGGTTTCGTCGGCGGGCAGGTGTCGCTGACCGAGGACGCCGAGGTGATCGATCCCGGACGGCTTGACCTGCAGACCGCCCGCGCGCTCGCCTGCATCGGGCGCGTGGCGGCCGGTCTCGGCGGCGGGCGCGCGCTACGGCACGGCGTGGCCTATGCGCTGCCGCCGCCGGGCGATCCGGGCGAGGCGGCGCTGGCCGGCCTCGCCACGGGTACGGTGCCGGCGGCGATGGCGGGCTATGACGCGCTGTCCTACCCCGACATGGTCGTCGAGATCGAGGCGATCCTGGCGCTGGACAGGCCCGCGGCCTAGCGCCGCACCTGCCGTGCGATCCCGAGGCCGAGGCCGAGCCCGGCCGCGGCCATGGCGAGGCAGGCGCCATAGACGAGGTCCGGCCCGCCCCAGCCCAGCAGCGCCGCGCCCGCCGTGGGCGCCAGCGCCGAGGTCAGGATCGCCGGCACCGCCATGGCGGCCGACACGGAGCCAAAGCCCTCGCGCCCCAGCACCTCGGCGGTCAGCACGGGGCGCAGGATCGACAGCAGCCCGGCGCCTGCGCCCTGCAAGAGCGCGAAGCCGAAGATCAGCGGCATCGCCGCCCCGGCGGCCAACAAAAGAACCCCGGCGCCGACCACCGAGCCCAGCGCCAGCACCGTCGCGCGCTCCGCGCTGACCCGCGCCCCGGCGAGCAGCAGGGCAAGGCGGCCGGCCACCTGCGCCGGCCCGATGCAGGCCGCCGCAATGGCCGCCGTGGCCGGGCCGGCGCCGCGGTCGGCGAAAAGCTCCAGAATGAAGGTCAACAGGATGCCGTGGTTCAGCCAGACCAGCGCCACTGCCCCGGCGATGGCCCAGAAGGCGGGCCGCCGCAGGGCGGCGCGCAGCGCCCCCGGTGGCTCCGCCGCCGCGGCCAGGCCCGACGCCCGTGCCTGCCGGCGCAGCGCGTTCACCGCGATGGCGTTGACCGGGACCACCCCGACAAGGACCAGCGCCGCGAAGGCCAGCATCGCCCCCTGCCCGCCCAACGCCTCGCCCAGAACATGGCCGAGCGGAAAGGTCAGCGTCCCGGCAAAGCCCGCGACCAGCGTCACCCGGGTGATCGCCTCCCGCGCGCCGGTGCCCAGACGGCGGGTCAGGAAGGCAAAGCAGGTCTCGTAAAGGCAGCCCGCCTGCGCCATCCCGATCAGCGCCCAGGCCGCAAGCCACTGCCCGGGGGTGGCGGCAAGCCCCAGCCCCGCCACGCCCGCCGCCGCCAGGACCGGGGCCACGACCAGCATCTCGCCACCCTTGCCGCGGTCCACCAGCCGGCCCGACAACGGCGTCAGCGCCGCCATGACCAGGAAGGCCAGCGTCGGCCCGGCGGCCAGCGCGGCCTTGGACCAGCCGGTCGCGGCCTCGAGATCAGGCAGCAATGCGGGCAGGCTGTAGTAGCTGCCGGAATAGACCAGCGTCTGCCCCGCGGCGAGCAGCCAGACCGCGCGGTGGACCTCGCGCGCGGTGCTCACAGCCCGTAGAGGCCGCGGAACTTCGTTTCCAGATAGGCGAGCAGCGGCTCGGCCGAGGGCTGCGTGCCGGTCGCGGCCACGATGGTCTCGCGCGGCGTGCGCAGTCCGCCGTGGCGCTGCAGCCTGTCGCGCAGCCAGCCGGTCGCCGGCGACGGATCGCCCCGCGCCAGGCTTCCGTCAAGGTCCGGCAGATCGCGGCGCAGCGCGGCATGCAGGCAGCCGGCGTAGAGGTTGCCCAGCGAATAGGTCGGGAAATAGCCGAAGAGACCCACGGCCCAGTGCACGTCCTGCAGCAAGCCATGCGCCGGCCGGTCCACCGCCACCCCGAAGTCGGCGAGGAAACGGTCGTTCCAGGCGGCTTCCAGATCGCCGGGCACAAGGTCGCCGTGCACCAGCGCGCGCTCGAGGTCGAAGCGCAGCATGATGTGCAGGTTGTAATGCACCTCGTCGGCCTCGGTGCGGATGTAACCCGAGGCAACGCGGTTGAGCGTGCGCGCGAAAGTCTGCGCGTCCGCGATGCCGAAGTCGCCGAACTGCGCCCGCATCCGCCCGAAGAGCCAGCCGGCGAAGGCGGGCGAGCGGCCCAGTTGGTTCTCGTAGATCCGGCTCTGGCTCTCGTGCACACCCATCGAGACGCCCTGCCCCGCCGGGGTCAGCGCGAACCCGGGCGCGATGCCCTGCTCGTAGGCCGCGTGCCCGACCTCGTGCACGGTGGAGTAGAAGCAGTTGAACGGGTCGGCCTCGACCACCCGCGTGGTGATGCGCACGTCATGGCCCGACCCGGACGAGAACGGATGCACGGCCAGGTCAAGCCGCCCCCGCGTCCAGTCGTAGCCGAAAGCGCTGGCCAGTTCGCGCGCCACCGCCATCTGGCCCCCGGCGGGAAAGGCCGCAGTCAGCGCCGGCGGCGGCGGCACGGATAGGATCGCGGCACGCAGTGCCACGAGCCGCGGGCGCAGCGCCGCGAACATCGCGGCCACATCGGCGCCGGTCATGCCGGGCTCGAAGTCGTCGATCAGCGCGTCATAGAGGTCGCCGCCCTGCGCCAGGCAGGCGGCCTCCTCCCGCTTGAGCCGGATCACCTCGGTCAGGGTGGGCAGGAAGCCCGCGACATCGTCCCGCGCCCGCGCCCCGGCCCAGACGCCCTGGGCGAGCGAGGTGACGCGGGCAATCTCCTGCGCCAGTTTCCCCGGCACCTTGGTCGCCCGCGCATGGCTGCGCGCGATCAGCCGCAGTTGCGCCCGGGCCGCGTCGTCGGCCGGCACCGCCGCCGCCAGCCAGCCGGCCAGCCGTGGATCGCTGCGGCGGGCGTGCAGCACGCCGGAAATCGCCGCGATCTCCTCGCTGCGCTGCTCCGCCGCGCCGCGCGGCATCATCGTCTCCTGATCCCATTCCAGGCGGCCGGCGACCTGCGCCAGCGCCTGGGTCTCGCGCTCAAAGGCCATCAGGTCGTCGAAGGCTGTCATGCGGTGCCCTTCCGGATCGAGCCCGCCCGCGGATAGCGGGCGAGGCAGCGTGCGTTGAGGATCAGGACCCAGAGCACCACCGCGCCGAACTGGTGCAGGATGGCGGCCCCGGGCGACGCCAGCGTCAGTACCGTCCAGATGCCGAGGCCGATCTGGACCAGCATCATCCCAAGGACGAGGTGAACGGCCGTGCGCGTGGCCGCATGGGCCGACCGCCGGCCGCGCAGCCATGCCGCGATGCCGAAGGCCAGGAGCAGGTAGCCGGTCATGCGGTGCAGGAACTGCACCAGGCCGGGGTTCTCGAAGACGGCATGCCAGACCGGCAGGCTGCCGCCCTGCCCGTCGGGGACGTGGAAGGCGTCGGCCGGGAAGAACCGCCCGTTCATGTCGGGCCAGGTCGGAAAGGCGCGGCCGGCGTCGATCCCTGCCACCAGCGCGCCGAGCAGGACTTGCAGGACGGCAAGATGCATCAGCCCGGTGGCGAGGGCGAAGAGCCGCGGCTCCTGCGCGCGGCGGGCGGCCAGAAGCTCCGCGTCGGTCCGGGCCAGCAGGAAGAAGTACCAGGCGATCAGGCCGAGGATGGCAAAGGCCAATCCGAGGTGGACGGCCAGCCGGGTCGAGGCCACATCCAGCATTGTTCCGGTGAGGCCCGATGACACCATCCACCAGCCAACCGCGCCCTGCGCCCCGCCAAGGACGCCGAGGCCGAGCAGCGGCCCGGTCCAGCCGGGCGGGATCTCCCTGGCCACAAGGAAGCGGAGAAACCCGGCCGCCCAGACCAGCCCGATGACCCGGCCAAGCTGCCGGTGGCCCCACTCCCACCAGAAGATGGATTGGAAGGCCTCCAGCGTCATGCCCTTGTTCTGCAACCGGTATTCCGCCGTCGCCTGATACTTCGCGAACTCCGCCTGCCAGGCGGCGTCGGAGAGCGGCGGCAAGGCGCCCATGACCGGACGCCACTCGGTGATCGAAAGCCCGGAGTCGGTCAGCCGGGTCAGCCCGCCGACCACGATCATCGCCACGACGAGCACGAAGAGCAGCCCCAGCCACAGCCGCAGGCCGGCGCGCGCTCGCGTCGTGTCCCGCGCGATCAGCCCGCCCTGCGGCGGTGGCGCGGAGCGTTCGCCCACCTCCTCGAAGATGCTGCGCCTGCCCGCCATGTCCGCTCCCGGGACCCTGTCACAACCGGCGCGGACATTAGGCGGCCCCCGGGGGCGCCGCAAGGCGGGCGGCGGTGATACCAACGGCTGTATCATGTGACCGTTGCCCAGGATCGTCTGGTTATTGACGTGACGATGTCGGGTTGGTTGGCGAAGCGGTTCCAGGCGGCGCAGCACGCCTCGACGATGGTTTCGTAGCTGTCGAAGACGCTG
>JANOGU010000308.1:0-4500 GCA_031406135.1 Rhodobacterales bacterium | reverse complement strand
TCAGCGTCTTCGACGACTATCCCACCATCGTCGATGCCTGTTGTGCCGCATGGAACCGCTTCGCCAATGATCCCAAGACCGTAACCTCGATCACTGACCGCCTATGGGCACAGGTCAACCAATAGGGCCGTTGGTATCAGTCGGGGCGGGTGACGGTAATCTGCACCACGTCGCAGTTTCGGCCCTCGAAGGAGCCCGCGCAAGAGGTCAGGTAAAAGTTCCACATCCGACGGAAGCGGTCGTCGAACCCCATCCCCGCGACCTCGTCCCAGCGCGCGTTGAACACCTCGTGCCAGCGCCGGAGCGTGCGGGAATAGCTGTCGCCGAATGCGATGGAGTGCTTCAGGCGCAGGCCGGCGCGGGTGATTTCCGCGCTCAGCGCGGTCTTCGACGGCAGCATGCCGCCGGGGAAAATGTGCTTCTGGATGAAGTCCACGCCACGACGGTAGATCTCCCAGCGCTTTTCCTGCAGCGTGATGATCTGGAACGTGGCGTTGGCGCCGGGCTTCAGCCGCGCCCTGACCACGTCGAAATAGGTCGGCCAGTAGCGTTCCCCCACCGCCTCGAACATCTCTATCGAGGCGATGCCATCGTAGCTGCCGCGCTCGTCGCGGTAGTCGCAGAGCTTGATCTTCACCCGGTCGGTCAGGCCGGCGCGATGGATGCGGTCCCGGGCGTAGTCATGCTGCGCCTGGCTGATGGTCAGACCGGTGACCTGCAGGCCGCGCTCCCTGGCCGCATATTCCGCGAACCCGCCCCAGCCGCAGCCGATCTCAAGCACGTGATCGCCGGGCACCGCCCCCATCTGGTCGACCATCGAGGCGTATTTCTGCTCCTGCGCGCGTTCGAGGCTCTCCTGACCGGTGCGGAACAGGGCGGAGGAATAGGTCATCGTCTCGTCAAGCCAGAGACCATAGAAGTCGTTGCCGAGGTCATAGTGATGGGCGATGTTCTTCTTTGCCTGCGCCTTGGAGTTCGACCGCAGCTTGTGCCGGAGGCGTTCGTAGGCGCGCACGAAGGCGATGCCAGGAAAGCCGTCGTAGAGCCCGTCATTGTCGGCGTGGATCAGGTCCATGAAAGCCTGCAGGTCGGGCGAGGACCACCAGCCTTCGAGGTAGGCGTCGGAAAAGCCCAGATCGCCCTCGCGCAGCAGTCGCGCGCAGAGATCGGCGTTGTGGATGTGCAGTTCGGCCACCGGGCCGGGCCCGCGCCCCCCGGCCCGGAAGATGCGGCCATCCTCCAGCACGATGTCGAGACGGCCGTGGTCCAGCGTCCGGTCGGCAAGGGCGTGGACGCGCGCGAAATAGCGGGGCAAGTTCGCTTGCCCCCTTGCACTGGTCAGGACGGTCATTCTTTCCCCGAAATGCTGTGCTGGGACAGCTTGCTTGTCATGTTCATGAAACGCGGGCGTTTCTCAAGAGTTTCTCGCCGCATAGGCCGCCAGTGCCCGCCGCCGGCCGTAGCCGAGGTCCACACGCGGCGCCGGATAGGGCCGCGCGGGGTCGAGCGCCCAGGATAGCGGCACCGCGTCGAAGAAGGCGCGCGCCTCCGGCCACGGGTTTGGCGAAAGCTCGGCCACGAAGCGGCGCCGGTAGCCTCCGTCAGGGTCGTGGGTTTCGGCCTGGGTGGCCGGGTTGAAGATGCGGAAGTAGGGCGCGGCGTCCGGGCCGGACCCCGCCACCCATTGCCAGCCCATGGCGTTCGCGGCCGGGTCCCAATCGGTGAGGCAATCCGAGAACCACTGCATGCCGACCCGCCAGTCGGTCAGGAGGTGCTTGGTCAGGTAGGATGCCACCACCATGCGAGCGCGGTTGTGCATGGTGCCGGTCACGTAGATCTCCCGCATTGCGGCATCGACCAGCGGTTCGCCGGTCTGCGCCCGGCGCCAGGCTTCGGCGTCGTCGTTGTCACTGCGCCAGGGGAATCCGTGCCAGTCTTCACGCCAGTTCCGGACCGCGATGTGGGGCGTGTGAAACAGGAGATGCCAGGCGAATTCGCGCCAGACGAGCTCCTTGCGGAAGTGCTCTGCGCCACGGGCGCCTGTCGCTTCGGCGGCCAGCGCGGCATGCCAGATCGTTCGCGGGCTGATTTCTCCGTAGGTGAGATTCTCCGAAAGCCGCGAGGTCGCCTCGGTATCCAGCCGGTCGCGCGCAGTGCGGTAGGCATCGACCGGACCGGCGAGGAAGCGGGCGAGCCGGTCGCGCGCCGCGGCCTCGCCTACCGCCACATGCCGGGCGACGACCGCCGCGCCGCGCCTCATGGCGGCGCCGAGGCGCCAGTCCGCCAGCCGGTCGGAGGCCGGCCAGCTGGCCGGCGGTCGCAACGAAAGGGGGGGCGGAAGGGGAGGGGCGACCCCGCGCCCGGCGACCGCCCGCCAGAACGGGGTGTAGACGCGGTAGAACCCGCCCTCGCCGGTCGCCACGTCCCAGGGTTCGAACAGCAGATGGCCCGGATGGCTGACGGCCTCGCGCCCTGCCGCCTTCAGCGCCGCCTTGACCTCCGCGTCCCGCGCCTGCGCGGCCGGATCGTAGAGCCGCGTCCAATGCGCCCCCGCCGCCCCGGTCTCGGCGGCGAGCGAAGGCAGGACCGCGCGCGCGGCGCCGCGGCGCAGGACGAGGCGCAGGCCCAGCCCGGCCAGGGCAGCCGCGAACCGCTCCACGGCCAGCCCCAGCCGCCACTTCGCGGCCGCCCCGAGCGCTTCGGTCTGCGGGTCGAGAATGAACAGCGGGATGACCGGACGGCCTTCGGTCGCGGCCAGCATCGGCTGGTCAGCCAGCCGCAGGTCGCGGCGGAACCACAGGATCAGGGGCGCGTCGGACATGCGGGACGGTGGACTCCGAGCTTGCAAAGGTAGCAGGCCGGCGCCAAGGTCAAGCCCCTGCCAGGCTCTGTCAGAGCAATCAGACCGACTCGTCCTTTCCCGCTCCATCCCCTGTCGTATGGGCACAACTATACGTTCTGTAAGGAGAAAAGCCTTGCAGCGCGCTTCGCAGGAGACCAACCGTGCACCGTTGAGCGTAGCAGACCAGTTTAATCTGACAATGCCGCGGTTGCCGCTGTCAGCGGCGGCGGGGGACATCTGATGCGCTTTGACGGGCAAACGGTGATGGTGGTCGGCGCGGCCTCGGGACTGGGCGAGGCGGCCAGCCGCGCCTTTGCCGCCGAAGGGGCTAGCCTTGTCCTGGTCGATCTGGATGCGGCAGGGCTGGCTCGGCTGTCCGGTCAGCTGCCGGGCGCGCCGGTTCGGGTGACGGGCAACGCGGCGGACCCCGACACTGCCACCGCCGCCCTTGTTGCCGCGGGCCGCGCGGTGGATGTGCTGTTCATCGCCGCCGGGATCGACCCGAAATCGGCCACGGATGTGCCCGGCACTTCGATTGCGGACTGGACGGCGGTGATGGAGGTCAATGTCAATGCAGCCTTCCTGTTCGCGCGTGCGGTGCTGCCTGGAATGATTGCGGCACGGGCCGGGTCAATCCTGTTCACCTCGTCCATCGCGGGGCTGAAGCCGGCCGGACAGGAGGCCGTCTATTCGGTGTCCAAAGCTGCCCTTGTCCAGCTTGCCCGCTGCATCGCCATTGATCATGCCGCACAGGGAATCCGTGCGAACTGCCTGTGCCCCGGATATCTGGAGGCAGTCATGCGTGATCGCCGCGCCGTGATGACCGAAGCCGACCTGCGGGCGCGTTCGGAGGCCGCGCGGGCCGTCATTCCGATGGGGCGTGAAGGCAGTTACGCGGAAATGGCTGGGCTTGTACTCTTCCTGTGCGACCACCGCGCGGCCAACTACGTGACAGGTCAGGCCTTCGTTGCGGACGGAGGGGTAACCCTGGCCTGAATGCATCCTGAGGCATTGTCATGTGTGGACGGCTCCGTTTGTGCAAGGATTGATTTGAGCTTGTGTTGATCTTTGCGGGGTGCGGTCATGTGTCCGGCCTGTTGACGCGGTGCATGTGACCGCTGGCCCTGATGAAGTCCGCGTACCGGGTCCCGATCAGACAATCGAGCTGAGACGCCCTGACACCACCTCGGGGTGTCCCGGCAGCGGTCCCGTTTGATCATCATCACTCACATCTGCCCTTGCATTCCGGAGTGACAGCCGGTGGCTGCCACGGTTCGCGTTTGTTCAAGCCATTGCAGAGGCTCGGTAGTCCTCTTGACGGACCAGCATGGCCCAGGCGGTGCGCGCGGTCTTGTTGGCGATGGCAACGGTAACGAGCCGGGTCGGTTTGCGGCCCAGGAGGGACCTCACCCAAGCACCGGTTCGGGTGTCGGTCGTTTCGGCCCGTCGGGTCACCGAGGTCGCGCCAACGACCAGCAATCGGCGCAGGTAGCCGTTGCCCATCTTCGAGATGTGCCCGAGACGCATTGTCAGATTAAACTGGTCTGCTACGCTCAACGGTGCCCGGTTGGTCTCCTGCGAAGCGCGCTGCAAGGCTTTTCTCCTTACAGAAAGTATAGTTAGGCCCATCCGATAGGGGATGGAGCGGGAAAGGACGA
>JANOGU010000307.1:0-13224 GCA_031406135.1 Rhodobacterales bacterium | reverse complement strand
ATCGCCTACTGGCTGCCCCGCACCTGCGCCTACCGCCGCCTGCACGAGGGCAAGACTCTTTACGACTGGCACCCGCTCATCTCCGGCAAGCCCAACTCCGTCCACAAGGCGGGCAAGTCGGTGCAGGGCTGGACCATCCCGGAAACCGAGGTCGACCCCGACGACCTTGACACCTACGTCATCGCGGAAAGACCCTGATGTTCTTCGCCTCGGATACCGGGTCGCCCGTGCCCGCCGAAATCCTCACCGCGCTGGCCCGCGCCAACGACGGCCCCGCCCGAAGCTATGGCGCGGACGAGGTCACTGCCCGCGCCCAGGCTGCGATCCGGCAGGTCTTCGAGGCGCCGGAGGCGACAGTGCATTTCGTCGCCACCGGCACGGCGGCCAACGCGCTGGCGCTGGCGACCGTCACGCCGCCCTGGGGCGCCATCTTCTGCCACCCCGAAGCCCATGTGAACACCGACGAATGCGGCGCGCCGGAGATGTTCACCGGCGGCGCCAAGCTCGTCCCGGTTCCCGGCGACCATGGAAAGATCCCGCCCGCGGCGCTGGCGGCGAAGATCGCGACGCTGGGCCAGATCGGCGTCCACTCCGTGCAGCCGGGGTCGGTCACGCTGGCCAACGTCACCGAGGCGGGGACCGTCTATCTGCCCGCCGAAGTCGCGGCCCTTGCGTCAGTCGCAAAGGACGCGGGCCTGCCGGTCCACCTCGACGGCGCCCGCTTCGCCAACGCGCTGGTCGCCACCGGCGCCACGCCGGCCGAGATGACCTGGAAGGCCGGGGTCGATGTGCTCTCCCTGGGCGGCACCAAGAACGGCCTCCTGGGTGCCGAGGCCGTGGTGATCTTCGACCCCGCCCGCGCCTGGGAGTTCGAGTTGCGCCGCAAACGCGCCGGGCACCTTTTCTCCAAGATGCGCTACCTCGCGGCCCAGTTCGAGGCCTGGCTCGAGGACGGCCTCTGGCTCCGCCTCGCCCGCCAGTCCAACACCGCCATGGCCCGCCTCGCCGCGGGCTTCGGCAACGCTGCCCTCCCGATCCACCCGGTTCAGGCCAACATCGCCTTCACCGAATGGGCGCCGGGCACCCATGCGCGACTGCAAGCTGCGGGCGCGGTCTACTACGACCTGCCCGCGCCCGCAGGCCGCGAAGCCGCCCGCCTCGTCACGTTGTGGAGCACCACCGAGGCCGAAGTGGACGCCTTCCTCGCGGCCCTTCACCCCGCCTGAAGCATCTCAGAGCTTGCCGGCAAGGAACAGGTCCAGGTCCTCCAGCCGGTCCTGGCCCCAGAACCGCTCGTCACCGACGATGTAGAACGGCAGCCCGAACACGCCGCGCGCCACCGCCTCCTCGAGGTTGCCCGCATAGGTCTCGGCCGCGGCCAGCATGAAGCGATCCGCCACGCCGGGGTCGAAGCCGTGCGACGACAGCAACCCGGCGATCACGTCGAGATCGGAAATGTCGCGCTCCTGCACCCAGACCGCCTGCAGGACTGCCGTCACCAGCCCGTGCAGGTCGCCTCCGCCCGCCTTCTGCGCCGCGATGATCGCGTAGGAGGCCGGCGCCGGGTTGGCCCCGCCGAACATCGGTTTCAGGTTCATCGGCAGCCCCAGCCGAACCGCCCGGCGGCGCAGGTCCTGCTGGCGGTACTGCTGCCGGTTGGGGTGCCGTTCAGCCACCAACTTGCCCCCGGTGCGGGCGAAAAGCCCCGCCACATCGACCGGCTTGTAGGTCACCTCGACGCCATGGCGCGCGACCAGGTCGGCAAAGTCGCGGCTTGCCAGGTAGGAATAGGACGACACCGGCGAGATGAAGCAGTCGATCCGCGGCACGGCAGTCCTCCCGAGGTTTGTCGTAAGCCTAGCCCGATGCTACACGGGCGCCAACGCGAATCCCCCCGGAGAACCCATGCCCGCGCTGACCGAACCGAAGCTGATCTCCGGCAACGCCAACCTCGTCCTTGCCAAGGCCATCGCCCGGCGGATGTCGATGCACCGGGGGATGCAGGTGAGCCTCGTCGATGCCAGGGTGGAACGCTTCAACGACCAGGAGATTTTCGTCGAGGTGTACGAGAACGTCCGCGGCGAGGACATGTATGTGATCCAGCCGACCTCGAACCCGGCGAATGACAACCTGATGGAACTGCTCATCATCTGCGACGCGCTGCGGCGGTCCTCGGCGGCGCGCATCACCGCGGTGATCCCCTATTTCGGCTACGCCCGCCAGGACCGCCGGGCCAAGGCGCGCACGCCGATCACTGCCAAGCTCGTCGCCAACATGATCGCCGAGGCGGGCGTGGACCGGGTGCTGACGCTCGACCTGCACGCCGCCCAGATCCAAGGCTTCTTCGACATCCCGGTGGACAACCTCTACACCGCGCCGATCTTCGCGCTCGACATCGAGCTCCAGTTCAAGGGGCGGATGGACAACCTCATGGTCGTCAGCCCCGATGTCGGCGGCGTGCAGCGCGCCCGCGAGCTTGCCACCCGCATCGCCGCACCGCTGGCCATCGTCGACAAGCGGCGCGAGAAGGCGGGCGAGGTGGCGGAGATGACGGTGATCGGCGACGTGCGCGGCAGGACCTGCCTGATCGTCGACGACATCTGCGACACCGCCGGCACTTTGTGCAAGGCGGCCGAGGTGCTGATCGCCGGGGGTGCCGTGGAGGTGCACAGCTACATCACCCACGGCGTGCTCTCCGGTCCGGCGGTGGAGCGGGTTTCCAAATCGGTGATGAAATCGCTGGTCATCACCGATTCGATCGAGCCCACCGAGAAGGTGAAGGCCGCCCTGAACATCCGCATCGTCCCCACCGCCCCGATCTTTGCCCAGGCGATCCTGAACATCTGGAACGGCACCTCGGTGTCGTCGCTGTTCGAGACCGAGACGCTGACGCCGATTTATGAGGGATTGTATCTGCGGAACTGAAGGTTCGGACGTTGCAACGAGCAGCGGATGGTCTGTTGAGCGTAAATTAACTAGCTGTCTCAACAACTTGTCCGCGTGTCGGTGGGTCAGTCTATGCAGCACAATTTCCGGGACTTTCTTACACGTGGCGGAAGCGGTGGCTACACCATAACCCAATTCCAAGGCGCTGCTTGGGGGCGTAACGAAGCTACCTCAATCAAGTCGCTCTTTCCCGGTTACGCAGAGTTACGGTCCGATTTCAGCGACCGACTGGATAGCGTCGCATCTCAGAACGCCCGAATGCTTCTGAACACGCTGACGCCCCCCGACTCCGCGCCATCAGTGACGGAAGTCGACCTCAGAGATGTTTCCGACGCAAAAGAGGCGGCGCTCAGCCAGTGGGATGAGGGTCTGGCGGCCATCCTTGACCAGTACGAAACCCACCCTCAACGGCTACGCCCGTTGCGAGCCAGCTTGGAAGAGCGTCTCCTTCGGGCATTTGCGGGTCTGATCAACCAGCTTCGGCAGCAAGACCTTGGCATCGAGCAATACATCTGGCGCTCGCAGGACGATGCCAAGGTTCGTGACAGCCACGCTCAGTACGACGATCAGGTGTTTCGCTGGGATAGCCCACCAGCGGGCGGTCACCCGGGTCAGGCGTACAACTGTCGGTGCTACGCGGAACCGATCCGCGTTGATGCCCTAACCAACCTCACCCTCATTGAATATGTCCCGACCAGTCGGGGCTACCCACGTCAAGACTTACTTCAGCATGAGGCGAAAGGTGGGCATACGATTGCTGACCATGTCGGGAAGTCTGAAGGTTTTCTCATAGAATCTGTCAGTATCCCTAAAGCTCGTGCGCTTTTCTACAGCGTGTATCGATGGCGCCACGGATCGTTTCCATCAGTTGAAGCGGCAGAGAAACTAACCAACTCGAATCTATCGCAGAATGCAGAAATCGTAAACGCGGTAGCGACCGGACAATTGGCAGAGGCTTTCGTGACGAGCACATTTGCATCGGTGACGGGCATTGAAGCCTTACGGCTGAGTAGACGAGCCTCATCTCCGGTCCAGCTCCGCACAACCATGGGCGTTGGAACATTCATTCAACATGCGCCTGACATGCCAAACGGCTTCATCATAATTACGTCCTACCCAAGGAGCGATCAATGAAGCCTCCTCAATCGTTCTACGACCTTACACGGCAGTTCCATCAGGATCTTGACCTCGTCTATCCTGATTGGGCATCTGACGCGCCGGACGCAAGACACGGAATCTACAAGAGCTTTCGCGGGAGGTATGGAGACGACGCAGTGCGCGAAGTGAGCGCCTATTTCAAAAATCTGCTTGCTGATAGAACAGTCGATCTCGAATCCCTTTGGTTCGAAGAGTCCAAGGCGGATTGGGTGATTTCCGAGGCGGGGCTTCGACGGCTCTTCGAGGATTTCGAAGCTTGGGCGTTGTCGCTCGGATAGCGAACTCGGCGATACTCCGCCCTGTGCCGGAGCCTCCGCCTCACCCCCGCATTGCCGCCGACGCGGGGGGTCCCGGATCAAGTCCGGGGCGGGGTCACCTGTCCCTCACGCATAATGCCCCACCGGCGTCCCCGCCAGCGCCGCCATGTTGAACAGCCCGCGCGCGGTGATCGAGGGGGTGACGATGTGGGCGCGGTTGCCCATGCCCATCAGGATCGGCCCGACCTCCAGCCCGTTCGCCCGCATCTTCAAGATGTTGCGCACCCCCGACGCGGCATCCGAATTGGCCAGGATCAGCACGTTCGCCTGCCCGGTGAGCCGCCCCCCGGGCAACAGCCGCTCGCGCAGCCCCTCGTCCAGCGCGGCGTCGATCTGCATTTCGCCCTCGTAGGCGAAGTCGGGCTCGCGGCGGTCCAGCACCTCCAGCGCCGCCCGCATCAACCGGCCCGAGCCGCAGTCGAGGTTGCCGAACTGGCTGGAACAGCACAGCGCCACCTTCGGCTCCACCCCGAACCGGCGCACATGCCGCGCCGCGCCGACCGCCGAGGCTGCCACCTGCTCCGGCGTGGGTTCGGCATGGACATGCGTGTCGGCGATGAACAGCGGCCCGTCCTCCAGGATCATCAGGCTCAGCGCGCCGATGGGTGCCAGCCCGTCGCGCGCCAGCACCTCGCGGATGTAGCGCAGGTGCCAGAGGTACTGGCCGAAGGTGCCGCAGATCAGGCTGTCGGCCTCGCCCCGATGCACCATCACCGCGCCGATGGCGGTGGTGTTGGTGCGCATGATCGTGCGCGCCAGGTCCGGCGTGACCCCGCGCCGGCCCATCAGCCCGGCATAGGTCTCCCAGTAGGCCCGGTAGCGGGGGTCGTTCTCGGGATCGACGATGTCGAAGTCGCGCCCCGGCCGGATCGGCAGGCCGGCGCGCTCGCAGCGCGCGGCCACGACCTCCGGCCTTCCGATCAGGACCGGCTTGTCGGTCGTCTCCTCGATCATCGCATTGGCCGCGCGCAGCACCCGCTCGTCCTCGCCCTCGGCGAAGACGATCTTGCGGTCGGCATTGCGCGAGGCCTCGAACACCGGCCGCATGATCAGCGCCGAGCGGAACACCGAGCCGGCGAGCCTCTCGCGGTAGGCGTCGAGGTCGGCAATCGGGCGGGTGGCAACGCCGGTCTCCATCGCCGCCTTGGCCACCGCCCCGGCCACGGTTGCAATCAGCCGGGGGTCGAAGGGCTTGGGGATCAGGTAGTCGGCCCCGAAGGACAGCTTCTCCCCCTGATAGGCCGCCGCCGCCTCCGCACTCGTCGTGGCCCGCGCCAGAGCCGCGATCCCGTCGATGCAGGCCAGCTCCATCGCGTCGTTGATCTCGGTCGCGCCCACATCGAGCGCGCCGCGGAAGATGAAGGGGAAGCACAGCACGTTGTTGACCTGGTTCGGGTAGTCCGACCGCCCGGTGGCGATGATCGCCCCCGGGGCCGCCGCCCGCGCCGCCTCGGGCATGATTTCGGGCGTTGGGTTAGCCAGCGCAAAGACGATGGGGTTCGGGGCCATCGCCGCCACCATCTCCGGCGTCAGCACGCCGGGGCCGGAGAGGCCGAGGAACAGGTCGGCGCCGCCGATCACCTCGGCCAGCGTCCGCGCCTCCGTCCGCTGGGCGAAGGCGGCCTTCTGCGGGTTCATGTCCTCCGCCCGGCCCTGGTACACGACCCCGTTGATGTCACAGAGCCAGACGTTTTCCCGTCTGACCCCCAGCTTCAAGAGCATGTTGAGGCAGGCGATCCCCGCCGCTCCGCCACCCGTGGACACGACCTTGATCTCGCCGAACCGCTTGCCCACCACATGCAGCGCGTTGGTCGCAGCCGCCCCCACGACGATCGCGGTGCCGTGCTGGTCGTCATGGAACACCGGAATCTTCATCCGCTCCCGGCACAGCGCTTCCACAGTGAAGCAGTCCGGCGCCTTGATGTCCTCGAGGTTCACCGCGCCGAAACTGGGCTCCAGCGCGCAGACGATGGCCGCCAGCTTCTCCGGGTCGGCCTCGTCCACCTCGATGTCGAAGGCGTCGATCCCGGCGAACTTCTTGAACAGGACCGCCTTGCCCTCCATCACTGGCTTTGACGCGAGCGCCCCGATGTTGCCCAGGCCCAGCACCGCCGTGCCGTTGGAGATCACCGCCACCATGTTGGCCCGCCCCGTATAGCGGCTCGCCGTCGTGGGGTCGGCCTTGATCGCCAGGCAGGCCTCGGCCACGCCAGGCGAATAGGCAAGGCTCAGGTCCCGGCCATTGGCCAAGGGCTTGGTCGCCCGCACCTCCAGCTTTCCGGGCTTTGGAAACTCATGGTAGTCGAGCGCGGGGTGACGCACGTTTTCCGGTCCCTGGCTGTCCATCCGCATCCTCCCCAGAGATTGTTCAACGTTAAACAATCCCGCAAGACGCCCGGCAGGGCGCCAATCTCTTCCCCGGGTCTTTACACCGCCCGGTTTGCGGATCGAATAAGCCCCGGATCACATACCGCGCGCAAGCGGTCGGAGGACACGATGCAAAACATCCGCGCCGAGGCACGCCTGCCGACCACGTCTCTGGCCGACGACATCCCCTTCTTCACCAAGAAACTCGGGATGCGGATGGACCGCATCTTCCCCGCCGACGATCCGCGCACCGCCGTCTTTTCCGGCCACGGCCTGCGGCTGCGGCTGGATGCCTCCGACGCGCCTGCTGGTACGCTTGCCATCCTCGCCAACGATCCCATTCTGATCGCGGGGGGGGAGACTGTTCTTACCGCCCCGGGCGGCACCCGCATCGTCATCGAGCCGCTCGACCCGCCCCTCGTCCTGCCCCCCACCCAACACGAATTCTCCGTCCGCCGGCTGGCCGATAGCGCCCCTTGGGTGATCGGCCGGGCAGGGATGCACTACCGTGATCTCGTCCCCTCCCGCCTCGGCGGCGCGGTCATCGCCAGCCACATCCGCATCCCGGATGGCGGGCCGGTGCCGGACGTGGTGCATTTCCACAAGGTCGGCTTCCAGCTGATCTTCTGCGTCAAGGGTTGGGTCGACGTGGTCTACGAGGACCAGGGCCCGCCGATCCGCCTGACCGCCGGCGACTGTTTCATCCAGCCCCCTGAAATCCGTCACCGCGTCCTTCTCGCTTCCGACGGCATCGAGGTGATCGAGATCGGCGTGCCGGCCGAGCACGTCACCGAGATCGAGCACGAGATCACCCTGCCCAGCCCCCACCTGCGCCCAGAGCGCGAGTGGGAGGGTCAGCGCTTCGTCCACAACGTCGGCGCGCAGGGGCGCTTCGCCCCGTTCCGGCTGCCCGGTTTCACCGCGCGGGACACCACCATCCAGGCCAACACCAAGGGCGTCGCCACCGTCGTGGTTGCCCGCCCGGACGGAACCCTCACGGCACCGACCACGCATGAAGCCGACATCCTGTTCAGCTTCGTCATGCGCGGCGCGATGACGCTCGACGGCGAGGGTCGCGCGCCGGTGCCGCTTGCCGCCGGCGACGCCTTCGTCATTCCGCCGGGCCTGCCCTGCCGCTACGCCGACCCTTCGCCGGACCTGGAGATTCTGGAAGTTGCGCTTCCCGGCAGCTTCCGGACCGTGGCCGGGTAGGACGGGACGGGCGCGGCTCTTCCCCGCGGGGAAGGTATCAATGGGCCGGTGACTGGTGCCGGCATCCGGGATCAGCCGATCCGGAACCTGGGTCCTGACAAGCGGTCAAGGCGGAACCGGGCCGGATGGCCGGGCCCGGCGGCCGCGGAGACGCAACGTCAGGCTTGGCAGTCGCGGCGGGACACCGCACCTTCCGGCCATGCGCGCCACGCTCGCCCTGCTGTCTGCCCTCGCCGCGTCGCCGGCGTCAGCGGCGGCGACGTCCGACTGCGTCGTTCTGCTGCATGGGCTGGCGCGGAGCCCCACCTCGCTGGCTCTCATGGCGCGCGCGTTGAGGGCCGAGGGCTACCGCGTGGTGAACCTTGCCTATCCCTCGCGCAGCCAGCCGCCCGAGGCGCTGGCCTCGCGGGTGGGCGCGGCGGTGGCGGACTGCGGCACGGCGCGGGTGCATTTCGTCGGCCACTCGATGGGCGGGCTCGTGGCGCGGCTATGGCTGGCACAGAACCGGCCAGCGCGGATGGGCCGCATGGTGATGCTGGCGCCACCCAACGGCGGGTCGGAACTTGTCGACCGGCTGTCGCCGCTGGCCCCGTTCCGCTGGATCAACGGCCCGGCGGGGATGAGCCTCGGCACCGGCTCCGACGCCCTGCCCGCCCGCCTGCCGCCGCCCGACTACGAGGTCGGGGTGATCGCCGGCACGCGGTCGCTCAATCCGCTCTATTCGGCGATGATCGACGGGTCGAACGACGGCAAGGTCTCGGTCGCGCGCACGAAGGTGGACGGTATGGCCGATCATCTGACCCTGCCGGTCAGCCACACCTTCCTGATGCTGAACCCCGAGGTCATCGCCCAGACCACACGGTTCCTGCGCGAGGGGCGCTTCCTGCGCCACTGACGCCGCTGGCCGCCGCGGGTGGCCGCGGGTGGCCGGATGCGCCTAGCAGGCGCGCGCCAGCCCCGCGCCCCCGACCTGCCCCAGGCGCCCCGGCCGCGGCCGGTCGGCGGCCAGCGCCGGGATACCCTCGAACCTGCCGTAGCCATCGACCGGCAGCCAGCGCGGCATGGTGCGCACCAGCCGAGCATCGCCGGACAGGAACAGTTGGCCGAGGTCCAGTTCGCGCGCGACGGTCGTGCGGCCGAGGATGATGCCGAGCAGCGACGGCGTCGTCGTCTCGACGAACAGGTCCACGGGAAAGCCGGGAATCGCCACGCAAATCTCGACCGGCGCCTCGGGCTGGACCAGGGCCCAGTACGTATCGTACTCGGCGGGTTCG
Source organism: Rhodobacterales bacterium (assembly GCA_031406135.1). Lineage (GTDB taxonomy): Bacteria > Pseudomonadota > Alphaproteobacteria > Rhodobacterales > Rhodobacteraceae > JANOGU01. Next base: position 3,950 of record JANOGU010000307.1, on the reverse strand, counting down.
TTGAAGTGGAACTGGATCACGACCCGTCGTCGCGGCATTTCCGTGACGTCGATCATCCTGCGCATCTTCCACATCAGGTTCGACACCGAGGCGGTGCACAGCGCGAACTCCGCCTCCAGGCACTGCTGCGCCCATTTCGCCAGCGCGTTCAGCGCCGGTTCCGGCGCCACCGCCATGTCGGTGCGGATGTAGTCGACCGTTCCCGCGCCGCGATCCGCGACGCGTTCGACAAGCCCCAGTTCCTCCATCTCCTTCAGCCGCCGCGACAGCAGCGCGGGCGAGATGCTGCCGATGGCGCGGCGCAGTTCGTTGAACCTTGTTTCGCCGCCCCAGAGCGCGACCAGGATCGGGATCGTCCAGCGCGGTTCCAGCAGGTCGCAGGCGCGGGTGATCGGGCAGATCAGTCCATAGGGCTTCGGTGCGGGCATCGGGGGTCCTCCCGGGACCGACCCTACGCCTTCGCGCGCCGCGGCCCTAGTTCAGAAACTGTAGCGGAAGCGCTTCCTGCGCTGCACTACCCGCGGCGGCCCCGGTGGCGGGCAGGGTGGACCCATCAGAGCAACCCCGAAGAGAAAGATCCCGCCATGACCGTCCTGCCCGCCCCGACCTTTGCCCGCCCCGACGCGCCGCGCCACGACCTCGCCACTCTGGCCCTTGTCCTGGGCCGCGTCCCGTTCGGCTGGCTGCTGCAGCCCGCGGCCGGACCGGCGCCGGACGCGGCAGGGCCGGGCGAGCCCACCGGCGGCCTTTTTCCTTCGGTGGATGCGGCGACGCGCATGGCCATCCGCGCCGGGATGCGGGCGGGGAACTGGTAGAGAGGCAGGGGCCGGGACGCCAGCGCCCGGCCACGGGGGCAAGGCACAGCCATCCCCGCGGCGCCGCCATCCGGCTGACCCCGGCACAGGCGCCAAGGCTGCCGTCCTGGTGGCGCATGACCCATTCCCTCAGCATCCTGCGGACGTCGCGCAGCCCCGGGTCCGGCTGTGCCCGCACCCAGGACCGGGACATGCGCAAGCCCGGCACTACTGGCGTACACGGTCGCCCTTGGGATCAAGGAGCGGGGTCAGCGATGCGGTCGCCGCGACGCGGGTGTCGCAGACCTCGATCTCCCAGCGGCTGCGGCGCAGCAGGTCGGCCGTGACCCCGGCGGGATGGTCCACAACGCCAAGGCCGACCGATGCCCCCAGGGTCGGCCCGAAGGCTCCGGCGCGGATATAGCCGACGGTCACCCCGTCACAGAGAATGGGTTCGTTTCCATGCAGCAGCGGCCCCGGATCGTGCAGCAGGAACTGCACGATCCGGCGCGTCAGCGGACCGCCCGCCTTCTGTGCCAGCAGGGCCTCGCGCCCGATGAAATCGGGCTTGGTGAAGTCCACGACAAAGCCAAGGCCCGCCTGCAAGGGCGTATCGGTGTTGTCGATATCGACCGCGAAGTCGCGGTAGCCCTTTTCCAGCCGCAGCGATTCCAGCGCCAGCAGGCCGCAATGCACCGGCTCCACCCCCGCGGCGCGAATGCCGTCAAGCAGGGCATCATGGGCGGCGTGGGAGTATTCGGTGGGGATGTAGAGCTCATAGCCAAGCTCGCCCATGTAGGTCACCCGCACCACGCGCACGGGGACCGGGCCGATGTCGAGCAAGCGGCTGGCGCGGAAGGGCAGCGCGGCGGTGGACAGGTCCGCCCCGGTCATGCCGGCCAGGATGTCGCGCGACCTTGGGCCTTGCAGCGACAGGATCGTGTAGGCGCTGGTCACGTCGGTCACCGCGCAGTGTTCGCCCTCACGGGTCTGGCGGCGCAGCCAGGCGGTGGTGGTCGATTGCAGGATGTCGCCGGTGACCAGCAGGAACTCGGTCTCGCCGGTCCTTGTGATCGTCAGGTCGCTGAGGATGCCGCCCTGATGGTTCAGCCACTGGGTATAGACGTTGGTGCCTACAGGAACGTCGATGCGGTTTGCGCTTACCCTTTCAAGCACCGCCAACGCATCCCGACCCTGCACCAGAAACTTGCCCATGAAGGACTTGTCGAAAAGGCCCACGGCGGTGCGGGTGGCGTGGTGTTCCCGCGCCGACAAGGCGTGCCAGGGCTGGCGGGCGTGCGAGGCATAGTCGACGGGCGGGGGGGCGGCGTCGGGGGAGAACCACCAGGGCATTTCCCAGCCCGAGAGTTCGTTGAAATAGGCCCCCATCGCGGCATAGCGGTCATGCAGCGCCAACCGCCGCATCCCCCGCGCGGTCTTGTGGTGCCAGTGCGGCAGGGGGGCGTAGGTGAAGATATAGCCCAAAGCCTTCGGGATGCGCTGGCCCAGGAAATGCCGCGTGGCCTGATGCGGCCGGGTGCGGGCGATGTCGAGGCCGGTGATGTCCTGGGTCGAGGTGCCGGTGGTCAGCACCTCGGCCATGATCGAGCCCACACCGCCCGCCGACAGGATTCCCAGCGAATTGAGGCCCGTGGCAAGGAACAACCCGTCAACCTCGGGCGCCTCGCCGACGAGGTAGGAGCCATCGGGGGTAAAGCTCTCGGGGCCGCAGAAGAAGCTCTTGATCCCGGCGGTCTTCATCACCGGATAGCGCTCGAAGGCGGCCTCGAGAAACGGCGTCATCCGGTCCCAGTCGGGCGGCAGGACCGAGAAACTCGCGTCGTTCGGGATGCCGTTCAGGTTCCAGGTCGCCCCTTCCGGCTCGAACAGGCCGAAGAGCATCCCCCCACCTTCCTCGCGCACGTAGGTGAAGGTCGTGGGGTCCTCGACCACCGGCATGTCGGGGTGCATTCCGGCCAAGGGTTCGGTCAGCAGGTAGTAATGCTCGGCGGCCTGCAGCGGGACCGGGACGCCGACCCTGGCGCCCAGTTGCCGCGACCACATGCCGGTGGCAAGCACGACCTTCTCGGCCATGATGGATCCCTGTGGCGTGACGACGCCGGTGACCCGTGTGCCCGACATCACGAAGTCGCTGACCGGGGTGCCTTCGAAAAAGCGCACCCCCTTCGCCCGCGCCCCCGCCGCCATCGCCATCGTCGCGTCGACCGGGTTCGCCCGGCCGTCGGTCGGCGTCCAGAAGCCCGAGATGATGCCGGCGGTCTCGATCAACGGGAACTTCGCCTTGATCTCGGCGGGCGACAGCTCGAACCGCTCCACCCCCTGCGAGCGGGCGAAGTTCGCGTCGCGCTTCAACACTTCGCGGCGGTTCGCGTCGCAGGCGAGGTGGATGTGGCCACACTGGCGGAACCCGGTGGAAAGGCCCGTCTCGGCCGGCAGGTCGAGGTAAAGCTGCCGGGTGTACTGCTCGATCCAGATCAGCGTTTCGGTCGACATGCCGCCCGAGGCGATCAGCCCCGCCGCATGCCAGGTGGTGCCCGAGGTCAGCCTGTCGCGTTCCAGCAGCACAACATCGCTGACCCCGAGCTTGCCCAGATGGTAGGCGATGGAGGTGCCGATCACACCGCCCCCGACGATGACGATACGGGCATGGCTGGGAAGAGACTGGGGCATGGCCGGGGACTTGCCTCCGTGTTCAGGCGTTGACGACGATATGATACGCGGCGGCGCCGTCTCGCGTCGCACGCAAAGTGAACGTGCCGTCCAGCACGGTGATGAATTCGTCCCCAGGACAGGGGCCAAAGGCCTCCTGCATGGTGGTGGTGTCCCGGATGCCCGCCGCCAGACCGATGGCTGCATCCTTGAAGACCAGATGATGGTTCTGCTCAGGCAAGGGCGACTGGAACGCCGCCGGATCGAGGTCCAGCGGTTCCAGGGTCAGCGCATCCGGATCGATCCGGATCACGGTCTGGCGCAGGGGCGCGATGTCTTCGGGCATGTCATACCAACGGCCCTATTGGTTGACCTGTGCCCATAGGCGGTCAGTGATCGAGGTTACGGTCTTGGGATCATTGGCGAAGCGGTTCCATGCGGCACAACAGGCATCGACGATGGTGGGATAGTCGTCGAAGACGCTGA
>JANOGU010000294.1:0-2007 GCA_031406135.1 Rhodobacterales bacterium | reverse complement strand
CTTCCAGACGCTGGACAGCTTTGGCCGGCCGGTGGTCGGCTTCACGCTGGCGCTGATCGCCAGCGCGCGCAACACCGACGAGATCGCCTTTGTCGTCGGCCACGAGACGGCGCACCACATCCTGGGCCACATTCCCCGGGTGCAGGAGAGCGCGCTGACCGGGGCGCTGGTGTCGGGCGTGCTCGCGACCCTTGCCGGGGCGGACAGCGCCGGCATCGAGGCCGCGCAGCAGATCGGCGCGACGGTGGGAGCACGGCGGTTTTCGAAGGACTTCGAGCTGCAGGCGGATGCGCTGGGCACCGAGATCGCGCTGCGCGCGGGCTTCGACCCGCTGCGCGGCGCGGTCTTCTTCGACCGGCTGCCCGATCCCGGCGACCAGTTCCTCGGCACCCACCCGCCCAATGCCGACCGCCGGGCAACGGTGCGGGCCACGGTCAAGCGGCTGGCTGGAAACTGAGGCGTCTCCCCGCTAGCCTTTGCGGCAAAACCGGGAGGGGGCGATGGGGATCGACTTGCGGGCCGAATGGGTCCGGTTCGGCAACACCGTGCGCTGGTCACTGGACGGCTGGGCCGCCGCCTGGGAACGCGAGAAGTCGCTGCGGCAGTGGACGCTGGCCAACGTGATCTCGGCTGCCTGTGCGCTGGTGGTGGACCTGAACGGCGCGGAGCGGGCGGTGATCCTGGGGCTGGGGCTGCTGGTCCTTGCCGCCGAACTGCTCAACACCGCCATCGAGGAGGTGGTGGACGACATTTCGGAAGAACGCAGGGAGCGCGCCCGGCGGGCCAAGGACTGCGGCTCGGCCGGGGTGGCGCTGACCGCCATCGCGGCGGGGGTGGCCTGGCTGTGCGTGCTGGTGGGGTAGGCGGCGGTCAGATCCCCCGGATGTCGGTCAGACCGCGCTCCAGATCGCGGTATTCGCCGCGTGCTTCGCGGTAAGCGCCGGCGCGGGCGCGGGCGTCTCGCACGGCACTGTCGGCCAGCCGCTTGGCGACGGTAAGCGTCGAAGCCTCGGATGCGACGTGCCGGGAATAGGAGCGGAACAGGAGGACGGCTTCGTTCAGGTCGTCCTCGGCCGAGGACAGGTTGGCGTGCGCCAGTTCGACTTCGCTGCAGTCCTGAAGGAAGCCGATGAACGTTGTGACGCCCCCGAACAGAGCGGAGTCCAGTCGCGGGGGGTCGCGCATGAGGTTGGGCAGGAGACCGAACGAGGTGTTGGCCGCGCCGTAAATGTCGGTGCTGCTGGGGCCGCAGGCGACGTCGATCGCTGCAGAGACGGCGGTCGAGACCACGGCAAAGCCGGCCGCAAACTCCCCCACCCCGGTGACGAAACCGACCACCAGTCCGATGATGCCCAGGATGGCGTTGATCGCGCGTTGCGCCTCGGCCCCGTTCAGCTCGCTGCGGGCCCGGCGCAGCCGGTCGCGGAGGCGCGTGAGCGCGCGCAGAATTGCCCGCGTCTCGCGGCGGATGGTGTCGGAGAGAAAGCGGGCCCCGGCGCTGAAGACGGCGGCAATCAGCGTCGCCACATCCGCTTCGACCATGGCACCTTAGAGGGCGTTCATGCCGCGCAGGTCACGCAGCGCGGTATCGAAGGTTCGAAACGCAGCAAGCGCCGCACGACCGTCACGCGCGCGGCCATTGACCAGCGCGTTGATCTCGTTGGCGAACGTCCGCTGCGCCGTGTCAAGCGCGCTGCCGGCGCGGCGGTATCCGGACTGCACGGCTGATGAATAGGGTCCCATCCGCCCGATCATTCGATCGAACGCCTGAATCGCGTCGTCCGTGGCGTTGTCCATATCCGCCATCTTGTTGCAAAAGGTGCTGGACTGTAGCCAGGCACGCGCTTCTTCCAAATTCATGCAATTGGGTCCTGAAATGAATGGGACACATCAGGACACTAGCGCATGTCTCTGCCGTCCGGATTCAATGGCGCGAGTCAAACCCCGCGCCCCGGGCTTGACCCGGGGCCTCCTGCCGCACTGGCGGCGCCGGTTGCAGGTGAGGCC
>JANOGU010000275.1:0-9696 GCA_031406135.1 Rhodobacterales bacterium | reverse complement strand
GGACGGCCTGCCATGGTGGTTTCGCACAACGGCACGGAACTGACCTGCATGGCGATCCTGTCCCGGGGCCAACGCACCAGCGTCGATTGGCACGACATCGCGCCAGGCAAGCCCATGCGAGACACGGCTTCGTGGACAGCTGCAACGGTCGGCTCCGGGACGAGCTGTTGAACGAGACGCGGTTTTCAACACTCGGCGAGACGCGCCAGAAGATCCACGCCTGGCCGCACGACGACAACCACCACCGCCCACACTCCGGCCTCGGGAACATCCCGCCGGCCGAGTTTATCGCCATGAAGGGGCTGGAAATGCGCGCCGCGCAGCCCCGGAAATCAACCTGCGGACTCTTCGAAAGGCCGGAGGAGAGTCGGGGCTCAGGTCACTGGCTATCTAGGGCGATGGCTGGCCATGCAGCTCACCACGATCTCGGGCAAATCCCCGTTGGCCGGAGCAATCCGTTACGCGTTAACCCGCATGGAACGCCTGCGCCCCTAACTCGACCACGGTATTCTGGAACTGGACAACAACGCCGCAGAACGCGGCATGCGCGCCATCGCTCTCTGGCGGAAGAATTACCTCTTCGTCGGCTCCGAAGCGGGCGGCAAGTCCGCCGCCATCGCCTACACCCTGATCGAAACGGCCAAGATCGACGCCGTCGATCCTCTCGCATGGCTGGCCGACACCATCGCCCGCATTCCAGACTACAAGATCAACAAGGTCGACGACCTGCTCCCGCGGCGCTCGAACGGATAGCGGATAGACCGGACGCTTATAACAAATGGCGGATTGCCCGACTCACAGCGGGCCTGCCCCGATGCCGCAGTCACATAAGCTTCACGCAAGCATAATCTTCGCGGGTCCGAATTCGCAGGTCCCCGTGGGGCAGGACCCGGTCGGCGCGCGTTCGGTCTGCATGTGACGTCTATGCGACGGAATCATGACAGGGCCGCAAAGGATACCGCGCCCGACAGTACAAAGGACCGACGACCATGCTTGCCGACTTTCCCCAAACCGAGACCCTGATCCGTTTCGCCATCAACCTGACGGCCATGCTGGCCCTTGTCTTTGGGCTTTACTGGCGGCGGTATCGCGACAAGGAGACGGCGACGGCGGCGTCGATGTTCAACGTATTTGTCTTTGCCGTGCTGACGGTGCTGACCTCGGTCGAATTCAGCATGACGGCGGGGTTCGGGTTGTTCGCGATCCTGGCGCTGTTCACGTTGCGCTCGGAACAGATATCCAAGACAGAGATCACCTATTTCTTCGGCGCAATCGCAATTGCGGTTATCTGTTCGGTGCTGGGCACGAAGTTGGCCTTCGTGGGCGCCATCGCCGCAGCGGTTGTGATTTGTGCCTGGCTTTTGGATCATCCGGCGATCCTGCGCTCGCACTACGGGCTGAAGGTGACGCTGGACAAGATCGACCACGACAGCCTGTCCGACCCGGCACGCCTGCGCGCCGAACTGTCGCGTCGGCTGGGGGTGGACGTGATGTCCTGCCAGATCACCTCGCTGAACTACATCAGCGACATGGCTTCGGTCACCGTGTTCTACCGCGCGCCGCGCGCCTGACCCCCCATCCGCATCATTCCCGAAAGGAGAACGCCATGACGCTGACGATTGCCGAAGGTCTGTCCCGCTTCGCCCCCCTGGGGCTTGCAGCGCTGAACGACAAGGCCGCGATGCTGGAGCGGCTGGACAACAAGTACATCGTGCCGGAGGCGCGGATGCAACCGGCCCTTCTGGCCTTTGCCGATCTGTTCGATGTGCTGGAAATCGAGGGGCGGCGGGCCTTTACCTATTCCACGCGGTATTATGACGACAGCGCCCGTCGGGTCTATTTCCACCATCATCAGGGCCGCCGGAAGCGCTGCAAGGTGCGGGTACGGCACTATATGGACGCGCGGTTCAGCTATCTGGAGGTTAAGCTGAAGGACGTGCGCGATGTGACTGTCAAGAAGCGGATGCCGGTCCCCTTCCTGTCCGAGACGCTGGACGGTGAGGCCGGGGCGTTCATCGAAACCTGCTACAGCGACCACTACGGCGAGGCTTTCGGGCTGGAACTGGAGCCAGCCGTGCTCATCGTGTACCGGCGCATCACCCTTGTCGCGAAAGAGGGGGGCGAGCGCATGACCATCGACACCGATCTGAACTTCGGCTCCGATACGGGGCCGTCCGCCGTGTCGCCCGGAATGTTCATCGTCGAGACCAAATCGGCAAAGGGCAACGGCATCGCCGACGCGATTCTGCGCAGATTGCACCTGCATCCGACGGGGCGCTGTTCCAAATACTGCATCGCCATGGCCGCCCTGGGCGAGGTTGACCGCCACAACCGCTTTCTGCCTGCAATGCGGCGGCTAATGCTGTCGGCACCGGTTGCCGCAGGTGTCTTGGCCTGAGAGTGAAAGCTCAGGGCTTCGGAGCAGGCTCTCGGCCGTCCCGGCAGCGGTCAGAGCAGTACTTGACTGAGGTGCCCCTAGATTTGTAGACGCTTTGCCCCCTGATTTTGAGGCAAGGAGGCCGAGATGGGGACGAGCAACTACAGCGACGAGTTCAAGCGTGACGCGGTGCAGCAGATCCGGGTGCGGGGCCACCCGGTTCGGGAGGTTTCGCGGCGCCCGGGAGTGAGCGCGCACTCGCTCGACAAGTGGATGAAGCTTTTCGCGGAACCAGCCCCCAAGGCGTCTGGCGTGGACCACGCGGCCGAGAACCGACGGCTGAAGCGGGATCTGGCGCGGGTGACCGATTTGAGCCGGATCAGAAAACAGTCCGGGGGACTGTTTTCCCGGCGAATGGCGACATCCAAAAAAAGGGTGAGCCATGGTGCGCCACTGGTTCAAGTACCCCGGCGATGCGCCTGAAACGGGGGCGCAACCTGTCCGAAAAGACGGGGTTGCGCGTCCGGGGGCCATAGGGGAACGGCGGGGGCGCCCGCAACCCGTTTTTCCGCCCCGGCCGGGCCGGGCCGGAGCCGCAATCGCGTCAGGCGGCCCGGTGGCGTCGGCGGACGGTGGCCGGACGGCCGGGGAGGTTCATGCGCGCATCGTTGCGGGTCTTCTCGGCGATGACCTTGCCTTTCGAGATCACCGCCAGGCGGTCCGGCCGCAGCCGAAGCGCGTCCACCGGATCGTCCGCGTCGAGGACCGCCAGCGACGCGATGCATCCCTTCCTCAGCCCATAGCCCTGCAGTCCGAGGATGCGCGCGTTGTCGTCGGTCACCATGCGGAAGCAGCGGGCCATCTCCGCCGGATGGGTCATCTGCGCGACGTGCAGGCCCATGAAGGCCACGTCGAGCATGTCGCCGGTGCCCAGCGGATACCACGGGTCGCGCACGCAGTCCTGCCCCCAGCCCACGGTGATCCCCAGCGCCTGCATCTCCTTCACCCGGGTCAGGCCGCGCCGCTTGGGAAAGGTGTCGTGGCGGCCCTGGATGGTGATGTTGATGAGCGGGTTCGGGATAACGGTCATGCCGCTTTCGGCGATCAGCGGCAGGAGCTTGGAGACATAGTAGTTGTCCATGGAATGCATCGAGGTCAGGTGCGAGCCCGCCGCCCGGCCGCCCAGCCCGTGCCGGGTCACCTCGCGCGCCAGCGTCTCCACATGCCGGCTCATCGGGTCGTCGGTTTCGTCGCAATGCACGTCGAGCATCAGCCCACGCTCGGCGGCGAGGCGGGCGAGGATGCGCAGGCTCTCGCCGCCCTCGTCCATCGTGCGCTCGAAATGCGGGATGCCGCCAACGACATCGACACCCATGTCGAGCGCGCGGACCACGTTCTGCTGGCCCGTGGCGGTGCGCAGGAGGCCATCCTGCGGGAAGGCCACGATCTGGAGGTCGATGTAGGGCGCAACGCGGCGCTTCACCTCCAGCATCGCCTCCACCCCGCGCAGGTGATCGGGCGTGGTGTCGACGTGGGTGCGGATCGCCAGCAGGCCCAGCGAGGCCGCCCAGTCGCAATAGGTGACGGCGCGGTCCACCATCTCCTGCACCGTCGCGATCTGGCGCAGCTCGCCCCAAAGCGCGATGCCTTCCAGCAGCGTGCCGGAGGCGTTGAGCCGCGGCAGGCCGTAGGAGAGCACGGCGTCCATGTGGAAGTGCGGATCGACGAAGGGCGGCGCCACGAGGTCGCCGGTGGCGTCGATCACCCGCAGGGCGAGGGCATCGACCTGTCCCACCTCGGCGATCCGGTCGCCGGTGATCGCGATGTCAGCCTGCGTGCCGTCGGGCAGAATGCCGCCCTTGACCAGAAGATCGAACATCAGCGCTCCCCCTTGTTGTAGGCCAGCATCAGCGCGGCGGGGACCTCTGCCCGGCGCGACATCAGGATCAGCGCGAGGATCGACAGGAGGTAGGGCAGCATCAGGAAGACCTGGTACGGCACCACGGCCCCGATGGGTGTCTGCTGCAGCCTGATCTGCAGCGCGTCGAAGGCGGCGAAGAGGAGCGCGCCGAGCAGGGCCTTGCCGGGCTTCCATGCGCCGAAGACCACCAGTGCGATGCAGATCCAGCCGCGGCCGCTGACCATCTCGAAGAAGAACGAGGAAAACGCCGACAGCGTCAGGAACGCACCGCCGACCGCCATCAGGCCGGAGCCTGCGACCACGGCCCCGATCCGCAGCGCCGTGACCGACAGCCCCTGCGCCTCCACCGCCGCCGGGTTCTCCCCCACCGCCCGCAGGGCGAGGCCCAGTGGCGTGCGCCAGAGAACGAAGGCCACCGCCCCGACGGACAGGAAGGCGGCATAGGTCAGCGCGGTCTGGGTGAACAGCGCCTCGCCCAGGAACGGGATCGCCGACAGACCGGGGACGGCCAGCGGCTCGAACGGCACGATCTTGGGCGGGCTGGTCACCTCCGGCAAGATCAGGCGGTAGGCGAAATAGCTGGTCGAGGTCGCCAGGAGCGTGACGCCCAAGCCCACGACATGCTGCGACAGGCCGAAGGGCACCGTCAGCACCGCGTGCAGCAGGCCGAAGGCGGCCCCGGCCAGGAAAGCAACCCCCACGCCCCACCAGAGCGGCAGGCCGCCGTAGACCGCGACCCAGCCGGCGAAGGCGCCGATGACCATGATCCCCTCGATCCCGAGGTTCAGCACGCCCGCGCGTTCGCAGATGAGTTCGCCGAGGGTCGCGAAGATTAGCGGCGATGCGATGCGGATCGCGGCGGCCCAGAAGCTCGCCTGCAGCAGGATGTCGACAAGCTCGGTCATCCGCGCACCACCCGGAACCGGGTGAGCAGGATCGCCAGCACCATGAACAGGAGCGCCACCGCCAACAGCATGTCGGCGATGTAGGTCGGCACCCCTGCCGCGCGGCTCATCGCGTCGGAGCCGACGAAGATGCCGGCCACGAAGAGGGCGGAGACGATCACGCCGAGCGGATGAAGCAGCGCCAGCATGGCGACGATGATGCCGGTGTAGCCAAAGCCGGGAGAGAGGTCCTGCGACAGGTGTCCCTTCAGCCCCGCCACCTCCGACCATCCCGCCAGTGCTGCGAGGCCACCCGACAGCAACGCGGTCTTCAGCAGGATCGCGTTGACCGGCATCCCCGCGAAGCGCGCGGCGCGCAGGTTCGCGCCCACCGCGCGCATCTCGAAGCCAAGCGTGCTGCGGGTCTGGATCAGCCAGACGATCACCGCCGCGCCTAGAGCGAGGGCAAAGCCCCAGTGAAGGCGCAGGCCTTCGACGATCCGGGGCAGGCGCGCATCCGGGATCAGCGCGGCGGACTTGGGCCAGCCCATGCCCATGGGGTCCATCATCGGACCTTCGAGGAGGAATGACACGAACAGCAGCATGATGAAGTTGAACAGCAGCGTCGTCACCACCTCGTCCACCCCGAAGCGGACCTTCAGCGCCACCGGGCCGAGGAGCAACGCCGCGCCCGCGGCCATCGCGGCGAGCGCCGAGAGCGGCAGGACCAGGGGCGCACCGACCGCCCCGGTGCCGAGAAGGACCGCAACGATGGCGCCGGCGTATAGCTGCGCTTCCGCCCCGATGTTCCAGAGCCTGGCCCGGAAGGCCACGGCCACGGCAAGGCCGGTGAAGATCAGCGGCGTGGCACGGTTGAGGGTTTCGAGCAGCGCGAACTTCGATCCAGCGGCGCCGGTCAGGATCTGGCCCAGCACGGCGAACGGATCCGCGCCGGCGAGCGCCGCCAGCGCCGCGGCGACGGCGACGGTGGCGGCGACGGCGGCGACCGGCAGCCCCGCCTGCCGCACCAGCGAAGGGTGGGCGATCGGTTCAAGCCGCATCGGTGAAACCTTGGCCCGCCATGCGCAGCCCGATCTCCGCCTGGGTCAGCGTCCCGCGCCGGAAGGGCGGAGAGAGGCGCCCCCCCGACATCACGTGGATCACGTCGGACAGGCCGGTGATCTCGTCCAGGTCTTCCGAGATCAGCAGGATCGCCGCCCCGGCGTCTCGCGCGTCGAGAAGCCGGCCGTGGACATAGGCGATGGCGCCGACATCGAGCCCACGCACGGGCTGGTTGGCGATCAGGATCGCCGGCCTTTCCTCGAGCACGCGGCCGAGGATCAGCTTCTGCATGTTGCCGCCGGACAGCAGGCGGATGCGTTGGTCGCGCCCCTCGCAGCGCACATCATAGGCGGCGATGATGGCATCGGCATGGGCGCGGACAGCGGGCCAGTCGAGGATGGGGCCGCGGGCAAAGCGGGTGGCGTAGGTCTCCAATGCGGTGTTCTCGGTAAGGGTGAAGTCGGCCACGGTGCCGGTACGGTGGCGGTCCTCCGGGATGCGGCCCACGCCCGCGGCCAGCGCCCGGCGCGTCGACCATGCGGCGACCGGTGCGCCGTCGATCTCCATCGTGCCGCTGGCCGGGGCCAGCGCCCCGCCGATCAGGTCCGCCAGCGCCGCCTGCCCGTTGCCCGAGACCCCCGCAAGGCCGGTGATCGTACCACCGCAGAGGTCGAGGGTGAGGGGTTTCAGCCCCGGGGCGGTTGCATCCCTCAGCCGCAACCGCGCCGGCCCGCCGACACGTGGGGTCACGCGCGTCTCGGCCAACTGGTCGCCGACCATCAGCCGGGCAAGGTCAGCCCGTGTGGTCTCCGCCGTGACCGCCTCGCCCGCCACGCGCCCCCGGCGCAGGACCACGCAGCGGTCGGAGATCGCCATGACCTCGTGCAGCTTGTGAGAGATGAAGATGACCGACAGGCCCCTTGCCGTGGCCGCGCGCAGCGTCGCGAAAAGCGCGTCGGCTTCCTGAGGGGTCAGCACGGCGGTCGGCTCGTCGAGGATGAGTATGCGCGCGTCACGGAAAAGCGCCTTGAGAATCTCCACCCGCTGCCGCTCGCCGACCGAGAGGTCGGCCACGCGCGCGTCGGGTGGCACTGCAAGGCCGAAGTCCCGTGACAGCGCGGAGATGCGGGCGCGGGCGGTCTGCGGTCCACGGACGGACAGGAGCGGTTCGGTCCCCAACCGGATGTTGTCGAGAACCGTGAGGTTGTCGGCCAGCGTGAAGTGCTGGTGCACCATGCCGACGCCCGCGTTCAGCGCGGCGCGTGGATGCCCCGGGGGCAGGAGGCGGCCGAAGACCTCCACCGACCCGGCATCAGCCAGATAGTGGCCGAAGAGAATGTTCATCAGCGTGGTCTTGCCGGCCCCGTTCTCGCCCAGAAGCGCCACGACCTCGCCGCGCCGGAGGCTCAGCGAGATCGCGTCATTGGCAAGCAGTGCGCCGAAGCGCTTGCTGATGCCGTCGAGGCGGAGGACGACCTCCGCCGCCGCCGCCACGAGGCTCACGAAGACTTGGGCTCGTTGTCGTCGATGCTAACGCTGAAGCTGCCGTCCATGATTGCCGCCTGCCGTTCGGCCACCAGCTTCACCGCGGCCTCCGGCACCTTGCCCTCGAAGGTGCCGAGCGCCGAGAGCGAGCAGCCGCCGGCCTTCATGAAGGAATAGGTGCCGTAGTTCTCGGCTGTGAACGTGCCCGCCTTCACCGCGGCGATGCCGGCGTTGAGCGTCGGCTCGAAATGCCAGAGCGCCGAGGCAACCACGGTGTCGGGATAGTCTCCTTGCGTGTCGATTACGTTGCCGATGGCGAGGACGCCCTTTTCCTTCGCCGCGTCCGAGACGCCGAAGCGTTCGGCATACATCAGGTCCGCTCCGGCCTCGATCATGGCGAGCGCCGTCTCCTTGGCCTTCGGCGGGTCGAACCACGAACCGATAAAGCTGACCTGGAACCCGGCATCCGCCCGCGTCTCGCGCACCCCGGCCATGAAGGCGTTCATCAGCCGGTTGACCTCGGGGATCGGGAAACCTCCGACCATGCCGATGCTGCCGGTCTGCGTCATCCCGCCGGCGATGATGCCGGTGAGGTAGGCGGCGTCCTGGATGTAGTTGTCGAAAACCGACAGGTTCGGGTTCGCCGCCGCGTCGGGCAGGAAGGACGAGCCCATCAGGAAGGCGGTGCCCGGATATTCCGCCGCGACCTCCCTCGCCTCGGCCTCGGCCCCGAATATTTCTCCCACGATCAGCTGGTTGCCAGCCTCGGCATATTCCCGCATCACGCGCGGATAGTCGGTGTTGGCGAGGCTTTCGGTGAAAGTGTACTCGATCTCGCCGGCCGCCACTGCGGCCTCGGCCGCCTTGTGGATGCGGCTGACCCACTGCTGTTCCACGGGCACGGTGTAGATGCCCGCGACCTTGAGTTTGTCCTGCGCGAACGCGGCGCGCGGCAAGAGGCCGTGGCCGAGCGTCAGCGCGCTGCCTCCGACCAGAAGCCCCCGCCGCGAGACGGTGATCATGCGTGTCATGTGGATTGCCCCCGTTGCTGTCATTCTTGGACCAGACGGTAAGGAAGTCTGGCGATTCGTCACGCGAAAAGCGCTGGAGGCGGAAGTACCCTTGACGCCCCGCGTCGGGATGCATGTGATTTGACCAAACGGTCAGGGCCGGATTCGGCCCGGTGCGGGGCGTGAAGACCCCGGGGGCTCAAGGGGAGCGACAGCCATGCCGACACCAGGGGTGTCAATGGCGGTCGGATTCCAGGCCAGAGCGGCGGAGTAAAACCAGGCCAGTGGGTTGTTTCGTAGGCCGCTCGCGCAGCGCGCTTTTCGATAGCGCCGTAGCGAGCGAGCGGGCGTCAGTATTTGGCTTTTGGTGGGACGGTTTGCGGACCGGCCCGAGCTGCATCAGGCCGATCGTCCGCTTCGGGAGTGGCCTGCTTTTGCTCCGCCCCTTCGGCCGAGGCAGCCGTCCGCCGCCGTCCGGCGGACTGCTTCAGCCGATAACTGTCTCCGTTCATGGTCAGGATGTGCACATGGTGGGTCGGTCGATCGAGCAACGCACCGGTAATACCAGCGGCCTGTTGATCTGACTCTGGGGGATTCCCAAGCGCCGCAATCTCTGAATCCATGGCCTTGCATGATGGGAGGCCGTGATGTCGGGGATCGAGATCACGCGGCTTGAGTTGGCGGCGGCGGGTTTGCGCGCTGCGGGTGGGAAGTGTCGGGATGCCAAGGCGGCTCGCCGGATGCTGGCCCTGGCCCTGGCGCTGGTTCTGGAGGGTGCGGACCGGACGCGGGCGGCGGAGAGCTGCGGGATGGACCGTCATACCAACGGCTGTATCATGTGACCGTTGCCCAGGATCGTCTGGTTATTGACGTGACGATGTCGGGTTGGTTGGCGAAGCGGTTCCAGGCGGCGCAGCACGCCTCGACGATGGTTTCGTAGCTGTCGAAGACGCTGAT